>JAABVD010000240.1 GCA_014529615.1 Opitutia bacterium | reverse complement strand
ATCACTGCGCCATCCCGCCAGACCGACCAGGTGATCATTTAAAAAATAACTTTGCCAACTCAAGACCTCCGACTCGATTTTCTGGCGATTTCTGTTTCCCCCGGTTAAATACTCCCTGATGGTATAATCATCGGTTACTTTCATAATCCCGGCAGCCCGATCATAATACAATACCTTGTGAACGTCTCCGTCTTTGGCTACCGGCACGTCTATGGTGGAAATGCGAACATCAGAGACGGACTGCGCGTTCAGTGCGGAATCCCCGACATAAACGGCGGTTACGGCTCGTCTGAAAAAGGTATGAATTGGCGCTGTGCCAGTATCCCTCGCAATATCGGTTTTGTCGCTAATCCATCCGGTGTTGATATCCCTGCGCAGATTGTCGACTTTTTGATCGCTGTAAAGACCAGTGAAAATATGCCGGCCCAGCCACCCCAGATTGTCCGTTTTTTCGGCAAAGTCGATGGAATAGAAGGCGGTAGCCCGAAAGGCCTCGCGGTCGGTACTAACCTGGTCGTAGCTACCGAAGGACTCGTCAATGATAACGGGCCTGCCCAGATTCGGATTTGGCTCACCGTTTCCGATATACTCGCTGATGTCAAAGACCACATCGGCCCCATGTTGCCTTCCGGCCTGTGTAAACGGCAACGACCATGCCCTTTCGTAGCGCTGTTCGTCATAGGCAATCTCGATACCGGCATCACCATTTAACAATATTTGCTCGAGGGCAATATTGCCGGCGTCAAAATCCTGAGTGGCCCAGTTGGTCCTTCCACCAATCATATTGTTTTCATTGTCGAAGATATTCCTGTCCATGATAACCGGCACCGTGAAACCGGTAATGAAAGGTGCGAAAAAAATACTCTCCGTCCTGTGCATATTGAACTGGCGCCTTCCCACGTTGGGCCCGGTGGTAGCGGTATTGTACTCTATGCGGGCCATGAGTCCCTCAATACTCGAATCCGCCAGCCCAACCGACGGAGTTTGAGCGTCCGGTTGAGGGTAAACCAGGGCCACTTGTTTTTGCCACAATCCCCAGGTGGGAGCATTATTGTAAAACTGACTTTTACCCCCCTCCCGATCGTCGAAGGTGTATTTGGGATCATAGTTGAACACCCAATCGGGGAAATTAGTGCCCATTATTTGCTCAATGTTGCGATCGACGCGACGCGTAAACCACTCGGTCAGCACGTCTGTCGGCGGAATGACATTGGGCGGGGTACCGTGAATATCGCCCGATTCATAACTCCCTCGCAAAGTCGTCGTTCCAAGAAAATCTGATGCTTCATTCCTGAACAGAACGGCCTCGATTGCGGCGTAAATGCGCTTGTCGATGTCGAAGGCCGGTCTCTGTTGATATTGAGTATCATCATGGAGCCCCATAATGCGCACTGCCAGTCGCCCCTCGATAAGTTCCTCATTATAATCAAAGGTTTCACGGTGGCTGCTTTGCTCGCCTATGCGTACGCTGATTCCACCGAAATTCCGCCCCATGACAGCTCCTTTGCTACCGTTATTGATAACACCCCCGGGACTGCCTATGCCAAAGAGCAAGGAGTTCGGGCCTCGATTTATGGTAACGCGGGTGGAATTATAAGAATCGAAGGGAATATCCGTGAGGAAATAGTTTCTCGTCAAGGTTGCCGAGACCAGGCCCCGTATGCGTTGACCGCCCTGCGGATTAATCCTTTGACTGGTAAGGCCGGGCCGGGAACCATTAAAGGTGTTTCCCGCAAAATTTCCCTGCACTCCGCCAACCTCCGTATTGGGGGCATAGGTGAGGATCGTCGCAGCATCCACCGCTCCGGTATCGTCGAAAAGTTCTTCGGTCAAAACGGAAATGGCGGAACCTACATCCCTCAACGGGGTGTTGAGACGCGTGCCGGCCAGGGTCGTGGTCGCCAAGTAGCCGACATCTTCCTCTTCCGCTATGGTGAAGGGACTCAGTTCGTAAATTTCCTCTTCGTCTTCCCCTTCTTGCGCCGCAAGGGCGAGGGGCAGCGCCGCCGTCAGAAATCCGAACAAAAACAATTGGGGCCAGCGATATATTTGCTTCATAAGAGAATGGGGTTGAGTGGTTTGAATCTGTTTTGTGTTGAATGGTTAAATGCCAGAGGGCGCCCTCTTCTATGAGCCAATCCGGAAGCTATCAGATAGCGAAGTTCGAGGGCGCCTTTTGGCATTCATACCGGTAGATTGGGGGGGGGAGGTGACATATGTCAATAACAAATGTTATTTATCTGAAAAACGACTTGGATGCCATTGCGACGCCAGTTGGATTGGCATTTTCTCCCTGAACCTGGAGGGAACTTCTCCCCACCCCATCCGAAGGGGTCCGTTGATGGTTGGAAAGAATTTCCAGTCCGGAACGGAGGGGGTGAAATCAACCAAACTTTCCTTTTTTTAAGGAAAGTTTTATCTTGTTCTTTCCTTATTTTCAGGAAACTATTGCCTCAATGAAACAAGCCTTGGAGTATCTGATTGGAGATTTCCTGGAACGTGACCTGCCAAAATTTACCAGGCGCAGTTTCGATCTGGAACCGGTGCCGGGAAAGGCTCTTGCCCTGATCGGTATGCGCCGCGTGGGCAAAACCTACCTGTGCTATCAAGCGATGCAGACAATATTGGATAAAGGCGTGCCCAAGGACAACATCCTTTACCTCAATTTTGAAGACGACCGCCTTTATGGATTTCAGTTGGCCGACTGCCAGGCCATTCTCGATGTTTTTTATGCACAACGGCCTCAAAAAAAATCCGAGCACTGTACATTTTTCTTTGATGAGATTCAAAATGTTCGGCACTGGGAACGATTTATCCGCCGCTTGATCGACACGGAAAATGTATCGGTGTATGTAACCGGTTCATCAGCGCGACTTCTGAGCCTGGAGATCGCCACAGCACTGCGAGGACGCTCATTGGATCGGGAGGTTTTCACCTTTTCCTTCGAAGAATTTCTTCGCGCCCATTCAGTTCCGATCAACCTTTCGAGGGTTGGAAGCAAAACACGATTGCTGCTCAATCAGCATGCGGATATGTATTGCCGAATGGGCGGGTTCCCGGAAATTCAGCCATTCGAAGTGAATCGGCGACGGGAAATTATCCAAAGCTACGTGGATGCCGTGGTTCTTCGCGATGTTGTCGATCGACACGGCGTATCAAATGTTGAATCACTAAGAGCTCTCGTCTACCATGTACTGCGCAATCCTGCCACCAAACTCAGCGTGAACAAGTTCTATCTCGACCTCAAGAGTCGAGGACTGCGCATTAGCAAGGATGACCTGTACGCTTTCCTGCGTCATCTAACCGATGCATTTCTGCTGTTCCAAGTTCCCCTTTGGTCGCGGTCGGAAAAAAAACGGCAGGTTAATCCAAAAAAGATGTACGTCATAGACAACGGAGTGCTCGATGCCTACTCGACCAACCTCACCGCAGATCATGGAGCCTTTCTCGAAAACCTGGTTTTCCAGACCCTGCGCCGGCAAGGCCTTGAGATCGGTTACTACCTGACCAAACGGAGACGCGAAATTGATTTCGTCTACCGCCTCAATGAAGAAACCTATCTGATTCAGGTAGCATGGACGCTAGATAATGATTTGACGAGGGAACGGGAGCTACGGGCCTTGCGAGAAGCCGCTGCTGAGCTGAATCAGCCCAAGTGCCTTATCGTGACCTTGAACGAAGAATGGGTGAGCGACGAAAACGATGTTGAAGTGATTCCGCTCTGGAAGTTTCTCCTCGGCGGTGATTTTTACAGCGACGATACGGTTAACTAGGTTCATTCGCTAAAATATCGCCCAAGTTGTTTTCTTTGAGAAAGTCCTCAATGCGAACCGGTTTTCCCGTGGCAATCGATTGCTGAGCCGCGCCAGCCACCACAATAGCCCATAGGCCCTGCTCTACCGTGGCACAGTCGACTTGATTGCCTTCAAGCTGGTCCATGAAGGCTTGGTGCTCATAAAAAGTCGAGCCGCAGTGTCCGCTTTCTTCGATGGCTGTTGGATAAGTAACTTCCGAAACC
>JAABVD010000239.1:4075-6303 GCA_014529615.1 Opitutia bacterium | reverse complement strand
AACTCATTCTCGCCGTTGCTCCCGAGGCCAGGCTCGTCCTCCTCGGGGACCGGCACCAACTCTCTTCCGTCGAGGCGGGTTCCATTTTCGGAGATCTGGTGGAAGCGGGAACGTGTTATTACCCACTCCAAAACCGGACAATCGACCTCCGGAAGAACTTCCGTTTTCCCGAAGACAGCCTACTCCACCGCCTCTGCCAATCGGTAAAATTGGGGGAGGCAGATCGAGCCGCCCAACTGATTGAAACTGAAAATAGCGAAGTCCATTTCATGCCGCTTCCCCCGCCCCAAGGGCTGAAACAGGAGTTGGGAAACACTCTCCTGGCCCATTACGCCCAACTTCATTTGGAACGAGACCCGGGCGCCGCTTTGGATTTGCTGGGAAAACGCTGCCTCCTTTCCCCAATCAGAAAAGGTCCCTACGGGGTTGAGGAATTAAATCGGACCATGGAATCTCTCCTTGCCCTTCGCCATCCCTCAATGTGGGAGGGTCGGCATTATCATGGAAAACCGATCCTGATCACCGAAAACAGTTACGATCTGAACCTGTTCAACGGTGAGATCGGGGTATTTCTCTCATCTCCTAACCAGCCCGATCAATTGCGGGCCTGGTTCTATGGCGATTTGCCCGGTGAAGTGAGAAAATATCCCATTTCGGCCTTGCCCGCCTTTGAAACCGCCTACGCCTTGACCGTGCACAAGTCGCAGGGTTCCGAATACCAAAAGGTTTACCTGATTCTCCCCCCGGGGAAAGTTTCCGTTCTCACCCGGGAACTCTTATATACAGCCCTCTCGCGCAGCCGAAAGACGGTGCATATCTGGGCAAATCTTCCCATTTTCAAGTTTGCCATCCGGAGGCCCACGCAAAGGTCATCCGGAATTGTCGATCGTCTTTCCGCCCTTGGGTTGGCCGATGGCTGAAAGCAGGTCTTTGAACCACTCCTGATCGATGTAGAAAGGTTTCCGGCCACTGATGCGGGATAACGCAATCGGCCGCAACCGGTCCCCCTTCTCTTCATCCTGCCCGATAACCCCCTCTGCACCGTCCAAAGCGCACTTCACGGCCAGGTCGGCGCACGATTTGATCAGGCGTAAATCCTGCGCATTTGCCGGAGCCGCCCGACTAAAGTAACCGCTTTTTTGCACCAACACCTTTTCGGCGCCCAATCTGGCGGCAAACTGTTTGGCGAACCATTGGCCCGGGTTCACTGCGTCGAGTTTGGCATGACCGAAGGCATCACGCGGAACTTCCTGCCCGGTAGCTTCCATTTCGGCGATGATGGTCTCGACTCCGGCCCCCTCACTGATGAATACGTTTACGTTGTCTATCTCGTCCATTATACCCCTCAACCGCAGCGCTTCAGCTTCGAGATCGATTTCCATTTCGGGCACGAATACGGCGTGAACGTCCCTGGCCGACTGGGACAAACCGGCTTCGGGGACAAATTCCAACCGATTGAGACGTTTCCGGTATTCGACCGCGGTGGCCGCGGTCAACCAACCACAGTGACGACCCATGACTTCATGAATAATCATCATGCGCGGGTTTGCGCTGTGCTCCGCCACCACATTTTCAAAGAATCGGGCGCCCTGTTCGGCCGCGGTCCAAGCTCCCAGACTTTGGCGGACCGGTATGATGTCGTTGTCAATCGTTTTGGGCAGGCCGACTACGGTCAGGTCGTAGTTTTGCCCAGCCAGAAAGGCGGCCAGTTCGGCCGCGGTCAGGTTCGTATCGTCTCCTCCAATGGTGTGCAGGATATCGACGCCGTCACGTTCCAACCGATCCGCCGCCACCTCCAATGGATTTTGCCCCGGTCCAATCAATCCGCGCCGCAAACAATCTTCCGTATTGGTGAGCTTCACCCGGCTGTTTCCAATGGGGCTTCCCCCAAATTTGTGCAGGATGTGGGCGGATTTTCGAACCGCGCGGCTCACCCTGAAGCTGTCTCCCAATAGCAGACCCTTGTAACCACTTCGGTAACAGATGATGTCAATATCCGGGTCCAGTTCGGTATAGGCCTCAATCAACCCGCCGACGGCGGAAGATAAACAAGGGGCCAAGCCTCCAGCGGTCAAAATAGCGATCTTGTTCACTGTCATAACGCATTCTCCAACAACTTCCTCAACCGGGGTGGTATGGGACATTTTTTCATCTCCCCCGTACCCCGGTTCAACTCGACGTAAAGGGTGGTAAATCGGCCCGAGGCAATGGGCGGGGCGTCAGAACCA
>JAABVD010000239.1:0-4036 GCA_014529615.1 Opitutia bacterium | reverse complement strand
CGGGCCGGACGAAAGAATTCACAGGACACGCTTACCCGGGGCCAACCCGCGTGTTTATCCCCCTGGGCGGAATGCACGGACCAGCCAAGGGTACGGAAAAAGGCGTGTTCAGCCGACTCTACGAAGCGAAAAAAATTGGCGAAGTGCACGATTCCGGCCATATCGGTGTCGGAAAATTCGACGCGCCGTTCACTTTCGAAGTGAAACTGCTCAGGTACTTCCATCCGTGCCTGCCGATCCTGCACCGGTAAGTTCCCGCGTCAACGCGAGAAACTTCTCAGACATCACCTTGGCCTCGTATTTTTCCAGGGTATTGACCCGGCCCATCCGGCCGATTTTCTCACGGCGAGCATCGTCCTGGAGCAGTTCATGCCAAGTCCGGGCCAAGGCCTCCGTATTGCCCGGAGACGTGCAAAGTCCTCCGCCAGTCGCTTCGATGATTTCCGGAAAAGCGGCCGACCTCGGTTGGACTACCGGCACCCCGCAGGCCATTGCTTCAATCAGGTACAATCCGAAGGCCTCCGGATAGGTGGCCGGCACCGAAAAGACGGAGAGGCTACGCAAAAAATTCACTTTTTCATGGTGGTCCAGATTGGGCCTCCAATCTACCGATGAACCCAATCCGGCACGGTCCAGACGGTCCTGCATTTGGGTGACCAAAGGTTTATCTCCCTCCGTCATGGCCCCGGCAATTTTGAGCCGCGTCTCCCCGTGGTCTAATTCCTTCTTCAAGAAAATATAAGCATCCACCAACTGCTCCAACCCCTTTACCCGGCACATCCGGGCCAAGTATCCGACCGCCAAGGGCCCCCCCTGATCGGCCTTCCCATAACTATCCAGATGAAGCCCGTTCGCTATCACTCGAATGGACCCGGGAGCCAGACCGAGGCGTTCGCTCATGAAGTCGGCATAATACCGACTCGGCGCCACAAGGGCATCCGAGGCGCTCAGCCTTTGGGCCAACCTTTCCCAACACCGGCTCCTGTAAGGTTCGGCAAGGCTGTCCAGAAAAGTGTCCTCACCTTGGAAAAAAAGAACGATCCGGGCCTCTAATTTGGCTTTCAACTCCTCCGCCATCCCGGCCTGGAGCGCGGTTGATAAACAAATCACGTCCGGTTCCTCCCGCTTCAACCAATCGATCAACTTATCCAATTCACCGCGAAAACAACTGGCCTCCACGTCTAGCATTTCCAAAGTCATTTCACCATGCTCACGGGCGGATGTCATGTGACTGTGTCTGGCCGCCCAACGCAATAGACCGGCCGAATTGAGCGACCGGTGCAACCAGACGGGGGCCTTCCGAAACAGCGGGATCTTTTGCTGGAGAAAGATATTGATTCCACCAAAAAATATCGGTGTGTCCTCCAGTCCGGGCAGCGCTTCCTCGTCCAGTACCAGAGGGAGATACATGGGCAGGATGGCCGCGTCCTCCCCCTGGCGGTAAAGCTCCTTGGCAAGCACATTGTCACGCATGCACGCGCCGCAGTAGTAGCTGCCGGTTCCGGGGGTCAGGAAGGTTATTTTCATGTGCAAGATCTTCGCATTTCCCTCACCCTGTCGATGTTTTTACCTGGGCTCGACCATGGGCCAAGGATGTGGGTATTTCGGCAAATTCTTTCATGGCCTCCAGCAACTCCTTGTAGTCCTCCTCCACCAGGTTGCCGATCAGGCAATCGGTCAGAGAGCCCCGCAAGTGGCCATGGGCGCGGATCAGTTCCGAAAAACTGAACCGCTCATCATAGAAGGCATAGACAACTTTGCGCATGACTTCGATCGCCTGGCACAACCGCTCCCCGTATTGGGAAAAGGTAGACGCCATAACAGGGCCCTCCTCCCGCAAGCCGACATCGGCCGCGTCAGCCGCCATCTCCGCACTTTTCAAAGCCAGGAATACCCCGGAAGAGAATACCGGATCCAGAAAGGCGAAGGCATCGCCGATTAAAACCAGGCCATCGCTGGCGCAATACTCTGAACGGTAGGAATATTCTCCCGTCACCCAATACCGACCGAACTGTTTTCCTGGCAGGAGGTGCTCTTCCACCCACGGATTGTTTCTGATTTCCCGCTCGAATACGGCTTTGGGATCGCGCGTGTCCCGGAAGAGATAATCCCGCTCCGCCACGATACCGGTGCTCACCACGTCGTCTTGCAGGGGAATATTCCAAAACCACCCCTTGCCCTCCAGATAGGCCACCGTCGTCGCTCCTTTATCCAGACCCGGATCGCGCTTGGCCCCCCTGTACAAGGTCCAGATGGAAATCTTGTTTAATTTCGCA
The DNA here is from genome assembly GCA_014529615.1 of Opitutia bacterium. GTDB lineage: Bacteria > Verrucomicrobiota > Verrucomicrobiia > Opitutales > UBA2995 > JAABVD01. The sequence continues at coordinate 1,760 of JAABVD010000239.1, read as the reverse complement.
TCCCGTTTGCGCCAGCCCGATTTGCGCAGCCAAAGCGCGTCACGTCCGCTGGCATCGATGACCAGGCGGGCCTTCAGGTCGATCGGCTCCCCGGCCGCCGGCTTCGCCCTGACCCCCTCGACGACGCCCTTATCGTCCCGCAGAAAGGCGGTACCCTTTACCTCCTCCCGCACCTCGGCGCCCTTTTCCCGAGCGTGGTCCAGCATCATTGTATCGAAATCCTGCCGCCAGACCTGCCAGGTCGTGGCCGCCGGATGATCCAGGTGCTGAAAAAAATAGAAGGGAGTGGAGACTTTTCCATTGCGACCCACAAATTGCACACTGTGTTTTTTGACGTAGCCCAATTGGCGGATTTTATCCAGCACTCCCAGGCGCTCGAAGGTGAAGTAACAATAGGGCATGAGGGATTCGCCGATGTGATAGCGGGGAAATCTTTCCTTCTCCAGAATTACGACGTGCCAGCCTTTTTCCGCCAACAACGCTCCGGCGGTGGATCCTGCGGGGCCGCCGCCAATGATGACCACGTCTGCCTCTTTACTATGCGCCATGGTCCCTAGCTTTTTTGGCGCATGTGATTTGTCAAGATACTGCAATCGAAGGTTGAAATCGTATCCATCCGGCAAAATATCGAACCATGAATCGCCAAACTCCAAGACTCCAACTCCATAACCGGTTCTTTCTCCGCCTGATGCTCTTATCGATTCTTGCCCTATTACCGACATGGTTGAACGCCGAAGCGGATGAACTCGCCCTTACCTATCGGCAACTCACTTCCAGTAAAAGCCATCACCATTTTTTCGGTTACATCGGCCACGTGCAAACCATACCGTGGAACGAGAGCGGTCGTTACATGCTCGCGCTTCGCACCTCCTTCCACGACCATATGCCGAAACCCGAGGAAGCGGCCGATGTGGTGTTGCTCGATACGGCAAACGATTACCAGGCAATTCCGGTAGACAAAACCCACGCTTACAATTTCCAGCAAGGGACCATGTTTTACTGGAATCCGGACGACCCGGAAAACCAGTTTTTCTTCAACGACCGCGATCTTGAAACCGGAAAGGTGTTTACCGTGCTCTACGACGTTTCCCAAAGGAAGCGGGTCAGGGAATACCGTTTTGATGACACCCCCATCGGCAACAGCGGGGTGGCCCAAAACGGTGGTTACTTTGCCGCTTTCAATTATGGAAGAACCGATCGGCTTCGTCCCGTAACCGGCTACCCCGGGTCCTACGACTGGACCGTGGGGGTAAATCACCCCGAAGATGACGGGGTATTCAAAGTCGACATACAAACTGGAGACAAAACCCTGTTGGTCTCATTCAAACAACTGGCCGATGCACTTCGCCCTTCCCGGCCCACCGTGGATGACATCGCGCTCTTCATCAATCACACCCTCTGGAACCGGGAGGATGATCTTCTCTATTTCTACGCTCGGGGCAACTTTGCAGAACCCAGGGATCAACATATCGATCGCCCCTTTATCGTAAGACCTGACGGCACGGGATTAAAGCCGCTCGGGGTTTCTGTCGGAGGCCATCCCGAATGGGATTACGGACACCGTATCATCGGGACGATAAGCAATGAACGGCAGGTCCTTTACGACGTGGACCGAATGCTCGTAGTCGGCGCTTTGGGGAATAAGGAAATATTCCCCAATCCCGGAGCCGATATCGCCCTGTCGCCCGACGGAAAGTGGTTTGTCAATGGCTACCAGAACAGGGAAGACGGCCACAACTACTACACCCTCTACCGCCGGG
>JAABVD010000238.1 GCA_014529615.1 Opitutia bacterium | reverse complement strand
CAACTCTGCGGGGAGCCAACGCTCTCCCTGTTTATCCTTGCCGCTTAAGTATTTCCAAAAGGCGATCGGACAGGGTCGGGCATTCATTTCTCCATTCAATAAATCTACCAGGCTGACCCCATCCAACGGACGATCCGGAACGGGGATGCCGAGAAGTTCGCACAAGGTGGGAAGGATGTCGCTGGTAACCCCGTGGATGGAGCTGATACGAGGTTTTTGAATGCCCTCCGGCCACTCGATGAGGCCCGGCACACGCACTCCACCCTCGTAAAGGGTACCTTTGCCTCCTTTCAGCTCGGGCTCATGGGCCACCTGTCGGGGCACCCCGTTATCACTGCAAAACCAATGCAGGGTGTTATCCGCCACACCTTCTGCACGCAACCAGTCCCGCAACCTGCCTATGGAGCGGTCCATGGCGGTTATCTCGCCATAACGGTCGGCAAGCTCATCCGATACTTTGCCTGAATAGAGCCGACGGTCTTCCTCCGTAGCAATGTAGGGACCGTGAGGCGAACCAAACCAAACCATGACAAAGAATGGCCTATTTTTGTTGCTTGCGCGGTCGATAAATTCAATCGCCGCCTCCACAATAATTTCAGAACTCTCACCTTTATGGATTTCGGGAGGGGCTCCATTACGAACCAGAACCGGATCCATTTCGAAAAAATTGTCGTGGGATAACCATTCATCAAAACCAGCCGCACCCGGATTGTTCGGCGCTCCCTTCTTCACTGGCCCAAGATGCCATTTGCCAAAGTGGCCCGTTACGTAACCGGCGGACTTGATCAGGTTGCCCAAGGTTATTTCCTCCGGGCGCATGGCCCAGTTTGGACCAAACAATCCAAAGCGGTTGGCGTTTCGCCCAGTCATCACGCTGCCCCGAGTGGGACCACAATTGGGAGCGGCCGCATAAAAACGGTCCAATCGCAACCCCGATTGGGCTATTTCGTCCAGCGTCGGGGTCTTTAATACCGGATGACCGTTATATCCGGTTTCCTCCCAACCCATGTCATCCGCCATGCACAGAACGATATTGGGGCGCTCGGCGGCAAATGCATTCACCCCGCCAGTGAGCAAAACCAGAATCAAGAGTAGGCCACCCATCGCTCCAAATTCCTCATTCGCGCCCTTGGCGCCTCTTATCCCGTCCATCGCTGCAATCATGATCTTGATCGTGATCCTGATCATGATCTCTCTCCCTCATTCCTAATTCCTAATTCTAATTCCTGATTGGCGCGCCCCAGCGCGCCTTCCTCCCCACTTTGTGCCTTTGTGCCTTTTGTGGTTAATCCCTCTCTCCCAGCCATTCGATCAGGATCAAGATCACGATCAAGATCAAGATTGAGGGCCATCCGGGCCCATCCGTGGTTAATTTCTCCCCATTCCTAATTCCTCATAGGCGCGCCCTGGCGCGCCTATGCCGCTCCTAAAACTTGATATCGCTGCGGTATTGTTAGAAGAAATTTCCGGGACACCACACTAGTTTGGCGTTCATCGATTGCGTATGAGCCAGAGCGGTATGGCGCATGCAGCGCAAGCGATGCCGATCGTTGAAAAAAGCCAGTTGAATCCGAGAAGTTCACCGATGATCCCTAGAACGATTGCTCCAATGAACATGCCGATTTCCATTATCATCGAAACCAACACCGAACCCGTTCCACGCAACTCTCTTGGGAAGGATTCGATGGTCAGGGACGTTACGGAGTGGAACATCAGACTATGCCCCGTTCCAGTGAGCAGGGCGGGCGCGATGATCATCCATGCGTTAGATTCGTCGACCAAAACATAGGAAATCATGCCGACCGTCATGAAAGACGTACGGATCGACAGGACGTTGCCTGTCCCAATAAGTTCGGGCAAACGCCGCCAAAGCACCCGCAGAGTGAATCCCCACCCAGCATACCCGAGGAAGAAGATGCCGATAACCGAGCGCTGGCCGATGATCAGCGGCGTTTCGTCGACATAGCTGGCTAGGAATACGAAAGGGACGGTCACGCACACTCCGAAAACAAACGCGATACTGACAACAGGTCCGGGCCAAAAGCGCTTGACCGTGGAAAAGAATCCCATGAGGGAAGCGGGCGCTGTGCTGGTTCCCATCCTAACCGGTCTCAAGAAGGCTAAGAATATCATCGGAACGATGTTGGCGAAAGCGGCGAAAACGAACAGATTCGTGAAAGCGGAGCGGTCGCGGACGGCTCCTTCGATGTTAGGGCCCAGAAACCAGTCTCCCAGATACGGGCCAAGCAACATGCCAATGAATCCGCCGGCCCCCAAGATTCCAATGGCCTCAGTTCTCCGATGATCCGGAGCGACCTGCGTGATGTAGGCCAATGCGCTTGAGAAGACGATCGCCACTCCCGCCAGGATACCAGATCGCGCCAGGTATATCGGCGCTCCGATATCGAATAGAAGCAGGTTGGCTATCGATGAAATCGCGAATACCGCGTTGCCCGTCAGCCAAAGTGTCTTGGCTCCCAATCGATTGATCCACTGGCCCAGCCAAGGCCGGATGATAAGCCCCAAAACGACACCGGCTCCGTTGATGTATCCGACGTCGCTTAAGTCGCCCCCCAAATGCTCTATCCAACGCGCATAGTGGATGAGCAGCGAGTTCGCGACCACGAAACAGACTTGACTGGCCATGGCCAGGAAGAAGTCGCGATTGTAGAGGCGGATTGAGGGTTCGCTGGTTTTTATTTGAATGCCCGGTTTCCTAGTGTTCCTGGTCTGGGCAAAAGCGTCCTCTAACATGCGCGCCTATGTCCATTCGGGTTACTGATAGGAATTTGCTTTTTAGCGGCGCAGTCACCAAGGTGGGGGTTTAAGGGGGAGGAGTAAAAATTAGAAAAGGCAACAGATCAATAGGCTCAACCTTGCAGATCATCAACCGTTGACTCATAAAGGCGTCGCATTTCAACTGAAGCCCGGCTCAAGCTTTCGGCTTTTCCGAATGTCTTCAACGATTCCCAAAACCCCAAATGCGGCGCTTTTGAGCCGGGCGGCGGACCGAGTTCTTGAGTGGCCTTATAAAATGTGGGGATTTGGCGAAGGGATCGCCTTAAGGGGGTTGTTGGCAGCCAGTCGTGCTACAGGCGATGCGCGATATCGGCGATTCGTCTACGACTTGCTGCGAACCTTCGTTGATGGAGACATTGGCCAGCGAAATGAAGATCACATCGCTCCGGGAACGGAACTGCTATTAATGTATGAAGAAAATGGTGACGCGAGCTTCATCGAAGCGGCTAAAAGCTTAGCCGCTTTGAACGCATCCTTTCCGAAGAATCGTTTTGGGAATAGTATGCGCGTATGAAGATTTTAGTGACAGGAGCATCTGGCAGGCTAGGAAGCTGCGTATGCCGGCTATTGAAGGAGTCGAAAGCGGATTTCGTGGCGGCGGATAAATTTCCTAACGAGAAAGCGGACTACCCCATCGAGTTGGCTGATCTGGCGGATTGGGAGGCCTGTCAGCGGCTATTGAATGGGGTAGATACGCTGGTCCATCTGGCGAATTTTTCGAATTTCGACAGCGCTCCCATCGAGACACTGTATAGCGTCAACGTGACGATGAATATGAACCTTTTTCAGGCGGCGGCCAATGCCGATTGCCGACGGATCATATTCGCCAGCTCCATACAAGTTCTCGATGGGCAGTTGCCGACGATGGACCGGTCGAAGCAGGAGAACGTCCTATCCTATATCCCCGTTGATTCCGAAGCGCCACCTGTGCCGCGCAATGCCTACGCCTTGAGCAAACAAGCGGCGGAGAACATGCTATCGTATTTCGCGGACACCGAGGGGATGTCCTGCATCGCTTTTCGCTTCCCGCTATTGGTGGATTGGGAATTTATGCGGAAGGTCCAGGAATCGGGCGGTCTGAAACGGGGCAATGCTTATGACCTGTTCGCCTATCTGCCGGTGTATTCGGCAGCCGAAGCGGTGGTCAAAGCGACCACTGCCGAGATCGAAGGCTATCACAACTACTTCATCGCCTCGAAAGACAATCTCGAGAAAACGCCTGCATGCGAAATTGCCGCT
>JAABVD010000237.1:4172-7063 GCA_014529615.1 Opitutia bacterium | reverse complement strand
GTCAGAGAAACTCTTCCTGCGATTAGTTTGGAACTTTTGATCGGCGGCAAGCTACCGCCCACAATGCAGCGATTGTATTAGCCTGGGGGAGCGAGCTTGCTCATGGCGGCGCGGCAAGGACCCAGTGTTATTCGACGCTTCGCTTGTAGATGTGTCCTCAATTCGTTCGTCGGTAGCCCGACCATTTATTAGGGCCTTGGTAGGGCAAGAGCATCCTTGCTCTGCCGCGTGCATTTCGATGATGATCGTTAAAACTTATCGAATGTCACATGTCCTCCAATCTGCCCAAGCGAAAGAAACTTTTCCACACGCCACCGTCTTGGGTGGGAGAATCGGAGGTCTTTTTCATCACTATAAATTGTCTTAAAAGAGAGACTGACCAATTGACTATCCCAAAAGTGGGAATCATAATCCTGCAGGCGGCGGAGTTTCACAATAGAAATCACAATTGGTTTTGCAGATAACTCGCCCAAGGAACTGAAATGAAGAAATTTATTTCATCTTGGAAAGGTTATTTGGCAAAACAATGCCGACTCAAATGGCAGCGTGAATTTTTTGATCACAGGATCCGAAACTGGGAAAATTTGTATTCTAAGGCCGAATACATACGCCAGAATCCAGTTAGGAAAGGTCTTTGCACAACGGCCTCGGAATGGCCGTGGACATATGATTATTGGCGTGAATAATTTTTTGCGCGGCGCGGCAAGGATGCCATCGCCCTACCCGCGTTAGATAGCAGGGCAAGAGCATCCTTACTCTGCCGCATGCATCGTTGGTCGGTAGCCCTACGATTTATTCGGCCTTGGTAGGGCAAGAGCATCCTTGCTCTGCCGTTGGAAACTCGGCGGCGAGCGCAGCTTTCAGAAATCCTCCAAAACCTCTTTGTTCACCACCAGTTCAGGGTCGAGGGTGCCATCAAGCGCAGCCAGCGCATTTTCTACGGTCTTCACGCCCATCCCGATCAGCGCCTCTTCGGTAAGGGCTGCGGAATGGGGGCTGAGGACGACGCGTTTTTCCGCCACTAGTGGCGATTGTGGTGGAAGTGGCTCTATCTGAAACGTATCAATTCCAGCCCCGTGCAAGGCGCCTGAACGGATGTGGCGGACCAGCGCGGATTCGTCCATCAACCCGCCTCGGCTGGCGTTTACAACTATGGCTCCTCGGGGAAGAAGCGCCAGCCTCCGTTCCCCGAGAATGTCCCGTGTCTCATCCGTAAGCGGCACGTGCAAGCTGACTGCGTCCGCTCGTTTTAACGCATCGTCCAAAGATTCGACAAATGTGACTGATACATTGCAGGCGTCAGCGACATAGGGGTCAAATACCAGAACGCGCATTCCCAACGCGGCAGCGCGACGGGCTACTTCCCGGCCGATGCGTCCGTAGCCGATGAGCAGAAGGGTCTTGCCGTTCAACTCCACACTGGGCGTGTTGGCGCGGGCTGCAAATCGCCCCTCCCGAACCGCGCTATCCAGTTCGATCCCTGCGCGGGCCGCCGCCAAGAGCAAAAAAATTGCATGTTCGGCAACCGACACCGCATTGACTGGGCCAACGATGGTAACCGGGATGTTCAGTTGGGTGCAAAAATCGACCGGAATATTGTCAATGCCCACACCGTGCCGTGAAATCACCCTTGCCGATGTTGCCTGCTCAACCACTTTTCGGCTCATTGGCGCGTCACGAACCGTAATGGCATCGGCGGAGCCAACGTGTTTCAGCAGATTTTCTTCTGAAAAATCAGTGACGATTTTATAGGATACATCTTCGCGTCCATCCAGCAGGGCCAGCGCTTTCTCATGAAGGGGCTGAATGACGAGTATCTTCTTTTTCATTCCTACCACCGTTTTCCGAAAAGTGGTTTGCCTGTCCTGGTTGTGAGAACCCATTCTCGCACCTGGGCCAGAAGGTCCTTGAGGGCACCCAATGCCCCGAGCCGGGGAGTAGACCGGGATTTCGGAATGTATCCAATCGCGTCACGAGCCTCTGACAGGTCCCATCGCATGCCTGCATTTTCCGACATGATGTTGACCACGGCGGCGCCTTGGAACGGATTCAGGCAGGCGCATTCGACCGCGTGGGCCCAATCTTCATTCGACAACCACATCTGTTGTCCCCAGCGACCGAATGCCATGTGCCGACCTGGTTGGTTGTCGCCGGGTTGGCAATACCCGATGCGGAGGGACAGGAAAGCCATGCCGGAATGACCAACTTGCTCGATCCCCACACGTTCGAAGAACAATTTGGATGCGCCATACGGGTTGACCGGCCGGGGTGGGGTTGTAGAAGAAAGGTGTGCAACAGTGAATCTGTATCCACCCAGAACCCAGTTGGAACTGGCAAACACAAACCGTTTGACCCCATACGACTGCGCGGCGCGAAGCACATTGAGGCTGAGATCCATGTTGAGTACCTGCACGGAGTCCCAGGTGGCCAAGGGCTTCGGATCGGCTGCCAGATGCAGTACCGTTTGGACGCCTTCAAAGTACTTCGCCCATCCCGCATCAAAATTAGTCAGGTCAGCGGGGATCACATCCGGGCGGTTGTTCGTGTTGCGGCCGATTCTCGTAACTTGGTTCCCGCTCGCCTTCAGGACCTTGACGGCCTTTTCACCGAGATTTCCGGTAGACCCGGTCACCATGATATGAGTTCCCATACTGCAACAACACGTATCGATTCCAGTGCCCAATGTAAAGCGATGGCGGAAGGCGCGACCCCTTCAAATCCTCTATTCCCTTGCCTCTTTTCGCTATCCTTCCATCTTCACAGCAATTAGCTTCCACCTCGGCTGTTGGCGCCACGACACCGCACCCGGTGACCTGACTTCCCGAGTCGCAGGCGACATCGGCCAAGCAACATCCGAATGGAAAACGCTTGAACTCAATGAACATCCAAAT
>JAABVD010000237.1:0-4058 GCA_014529615.1 Opitutia bacterium | reverse complement strand
AAAAACTTCGCGGCGAACTGGATGGTCGCGGCCTGAAATTGATCTCGGCCTTTGTCATCATAAACATCCTTCACGGGAAGCGGGATGAGACCGTCTACCGCGAGGCCCTGGAAACCGTGCAGGTTCTGGGGGCGATGGGTTGTGATTACGTCGTGCTTTCCGATACCCTTTTCGTCGATGCCAACCGTGCCCGCCGTGCCGGCCGAGTTCGGATGGAGGATTCGCTTAGCGGGTCCGATTGGGATCGCGCCGCCGCAAACATCAATGATTTCGCCCGGCAAGTATACGAGGAATATGACATGAAATCGGCCGTGCATCCGCATGTGGGCGGATACCTGGAAACCGAATTTGAAATCGATGCGGTACTACAGCGAACCAACCCCGAGATTGTCGGTCTCTGCTTCGATATGGCTCATATCGCCTACGGCGGTGGGGATCCGGTCGCCGTGCTCGACAGATGGCGCGACCGAACCTGGTACATCCATATCAAGGAATGTGACAACGAGGCGCGTGACCAAGTGCTGGCGCGGGAGGGCGACTATTTCGACGGGGTCGAATCGGGGGTCTTTCCTCAGTTGGGAAAAGGAACCATCGATTGGCGAGGAATTTCCAAGATACTGAACGAAATCGATTATCAAGGCTGGGGCACGGTCGAACAGGACATTCTCCTCGGAAAGGGGGTAGACGCCTTGGCCTGCGCCAAGAATAACCGTGCTTTTTTACGCGAGGAACTCGGTTGGTAGTTGTTCAAAAATACCTTCCCATAACCAAAGGAGTAAGAAAATGCCCAAAACCATAGGAATTGGAGTAATCGGAATGGGTTGGATGGGCCAGACCCATAGCCGATCCTACCTGCAAGTGCCGTTGAGGTTTCCCCTGGCAGACCTGAGGCCTCGGCTCGTCATCTGTGCCGATTCCGTAGAAGAACGGGCAACCCGGGCCAAAGCGATTCTAGGTTTTGAGGAAGCCACCACCGACTGGAACAAGGTTATTGAAAATCCGGACGTTGAGGTGGTCAATATTACCTCTCCGAATCACCTGCATGCAGAAATTGTCAGCGCAGCCGTGGCTGCAGGAAAACATATCTTTTGTGAAAAACCCGTGGGGCGGACACCGGAAGAAACCGCCTTGGTGGCGGGAACCGCGGGAAACGCCGACATCAAAACCGGCACAGGATTCAACTACCGGTGGACCCCTCTGGTGCAACATGCACGCAACTTGATCCGGGAAGGCAAATTGGGCCAGGTGACCCACTATCAGGGGCGTTTTTTCTCCATGTATGGCAGCAACCCCATGGGACAGTTCTCCTGGAGATTCGACTCCGACATCTCCGGCTACGGTGTGTTGGGCGACTTGATGTCGCATGTGGTGGATTTGGCCCACATGATGGCCGGGCCGGTGAAGCGCCTCTGCAGCCAGTCACATACCTTCATCACCGAAAGGCCCTTGCCGGTGCCGGGTAGGGGGACGCACTATTCGTTAGGCCGGCCCGGAGACCCGATGGGGGAGGTTGATAATGAAGATTATGTTGGAGCCATGGTGGAATTCGCCAACGGCGCCCGGGGGACATTTGAAGCATCACGGACAATTTTCGGACCTAAATGTCAGTTCAGCTTTGGCCTCAACGGGACCAAAGGCGCGGTTGGCTGGGACTTCGAACGGATGAACGAGTTGCAACTTTATCTGCCCGGCGGCGACCATGCTGACGATGGTTATATGAGAATTCTGGCAGGGGATCAATACCCCCACCATGGAAATTTTGTTCCCGGCTCGGGTACCGGTATTGGATATGAGGATCTGAAAGTCATTGAGGCATACGAATTTTTACAATCCATCATCAACGATCGGAAACACACTCCGGGATTCGAACATGCTCTCCAGGTTGCCGAAGTAAACGCTGCCATGGTCCGATCATGGGAGAGTGGTCGGTGGGAAGAAGTTACGCCGCTGTAGGGTTCAATTAAACTAATAACGTCATAAAGAAATCACCCAACATATGAACAAACACTTTGGAATACGGCACTGCGGGGAAGCAATATTGGTAGGGCAAGAGCATCCCTGCTCTGCCGTCGGAGGTTCATTGAATTTAACATTTTCAAATAAACTTTAGATCAATCAAACCTCGACTCTCATGAAGTATTATACTGCTCAAGACACCATCCGCCTCACACTTGGACAAGCACTGGTTAAGTTCCTTCAGGTGCAATTCAGCGAGCGGGATGGAACTGAAAGACGTCTCATACAAGGAATGTGGGGGATACTGGGCCACGGCAACGTATCGGGACTCAGCCAGGCGCTCGTGGAATACGGCCGCGACCTTCCCTTTTACCAGCCTTGCAACGAGCAATCCATGGTCCACGCATCCAGTGGCTTTGCCCGGGCCAACCTGCGATTGGCCACAATGGCCTGCACCTCATCCATAGGACCCGGCACCACCAATATGCTCACTGGCGCTGCCACCGCTACCATCAACCGGCTTCCGGTGCTGCTTTTCCCTTCCGACTACTACGCCACCCGCTTCCAGGGACAGGTTCTGCAGGGACTCGATCACCCCACCTCCATGGATATGAGCGTGACCGACTGCTTTCGGGTCGTAAGCAAATTTTTCGATCGGATCACACGTCCGGAACAGATATTGTTCTCATTGCCCGAAGCCATGCGGGTACTTACCGACCCGGCCGAAACCGGGACCGTCACCATAGCGCTGCCCCAGGACATACAGGGCTACGCCTTCGACTACCCGGTCAACTTCTTTGATAAGCACATTTGGCGGATCGAACGCCGGCAGCCGGACGCTCAGCGTATCAATGAGGCAATCCAACTGTTGAAAGCTGCCAAAAGACCTGTCATCATAGCCGGAGGAGGCGTTCACTATTCCGAAGCCTGGGACGAATTGGCAACTTTCGCTGAGAACTTCGGCATACCCATCGCCGAAACTCATGCCGGGAAGGGCGCCATTCGGAACGATTCAGATTTGTTAGTGGGCGGCGCCGGGCACACCGGCACCGCAACCGCAGCTCATTTCAGCGCCAAGGCCGATCTTGTCATTTGCGTCGGCACCCGGCTTCAAGACTTCATCACGGGTTCAAACAGCGCCTTCCAAAATCCTCAAGTCAGGTTCATCGGCATCAACGTGTGCAGCCACGACGCCTACAAGCTTGGCTCAATGCCCATCATGGCCGACGCCCGGGAAGCATTGCGCGTATTGACCCAAGCCGGGGAAGCCGCCGGCATACAGCCCGATCCGGAATACACGCGGGAAATTCCCATCCAAAAGCAGAAGTGGAACCATCTCTTGGCCAAAGAGGTCAACCTGCAGCACCCCGGGGAGGAAATCAACCAGGGACATTTGGTAACCATAATCAATGACATGATGAAACCCGGTGATTCACTGGTTGCAGCCGCCGGGACCATACCTGCCGATCTAACCAAGCTCTTCGACTCCAGCAACGGGCGCACCCTGTATTTGGAATTCGGAAACTCTTGTATGGGCTTCGACATTCCAGCCGCCATTGGAGTGAAAATGGCCCGAAAGGAAGGGGAAGTCTTTGTCCTCATGGGAGATGGCAACTATCAAATGCACCCCATGGAACTCGTCACCGCCATACAGGAACAAACCAAAATCACCGTACTATTGGTTGACAACGGCGGTTTTCAATCCATCCACGGGCATCAGAAAGCCTTGGTTGGGCATAGCCTGGGCAATGAGTTCAAAATCCGGGATCCTGAAACCAAACGGCTGGACGATGGGGAATTCATCGATGTGGACTACGTAAATAATGCCCTAAGCATTGGTTTAAAAGCTTGGAGGGCAACCGAGGAAGCGGAAATCAGGCAGGCCCTGACCGCGGCGCGGAGCGAAAAAGGTTCCTGTATGATCGTAGTGCCAACCGAAAAATACCGTTACACTCCCGAATCCGGAATCTGGTGGGAAGTAATCGGCGCCGAAGTTACCGAAGATCCTAAAACAAAAGAACTCGTCGACGCCCGCGAGGCCGGAAGAGTCAACCAACGTTTCTATTTTTAACCTGACCCCTTTTTCCTTACATCCCCCCCCC
>JAABVD010000236.1:6231-8238 GCA_014529615.1 Opitutia bacterium | reverse complement strand
GCCGGGAACGGAGGCGCTATTCGAAGGCTAGCCAAGGGGCTCGATCCGCGGGGCTACGATGTAATTCCCGTTGCAGCGCCCAGCAGGCTTGAATTGAAACACCATTATTTATGGCGGTTCTGGAAGGTGTTTCCCAAAGGGGGCCATATTGCCATCTTCGACCGGTCCTGGTACGGACGAGTGACAGTGGAAAGACTGGAAGGTTTCTGCAGTGAGGAAGAATGGAAGCGCGCCTACCATGAGATTAACGAAACCGAGGAACAATGGGCCAATTTCGGATCGGTAATCGTGAAATTCTGGTTGCAAATCGATCGCGATGAACAATTGCGGCGTTTCCAAGCCCGGGAGATCAACCCCTATAAGAATTGGAAAATCACCACGGAAGATTGGCGGAATCGTGAAAAGTGGGAGGAATACAAGGTGGCGGTTGAGGATATGATTCAACTGACCGACACCCCATTTGCCCCTTGGATATTGGTGGAGGCCAATGATAAACGCTATGCCAGGATCAAGGTCATGGAATCTGTGGCCGAAGCATTGGAAGCTCGTCTATGATCCCGGGCATTAATTCGGAAGAAATCCAGCTAATTTGTCTATTACCGGTTTCACCTCGGCTTGCCCGGCCAGGTTCGTCCATTCGTTGGGATCCCTTTCGCGATGGTAGATTTCCTCGCTTCCGTCTTCATAGCGTATGTAGCGATACTGCTCGGTGGTCACGCTGTGATTAAATTTAAACAACGTCGTAATAGCCGGGTGGTTCCATTTCCGTGTAGGCTTTTCGATTAATGGTTTCAGGCTCCGGCCTTCATTTCTTTGGTTTTTGGGTAAGCCACAGAGGTCGACCAGGGTCGGATATAGATCGAGGAGGCTGACCACACGGTCGCACACTTGACCCTGGGGCAATCCGGGACCGGCAATAATGAGCGGCACGCGGGTGGATCTATCCCAAAGCGTTACCTTTTTAAACAAACCTTTTTCCCCCAAATGATAACCGTGGTCGGACCAGAGGACGATGACGGTATCGCCGGCGTAAGGGGAGGAATCAAGGACATCGAGCAGCTTTCCAACCTGGTCATCAACAAAGGAGATACAGGCCAGATAAGCCTGAACGATGTTCTCCCACTCTTTGTTATCGATGGCCCATTCCGTGGTCGGGTATTGAGGTTCCCTGGCCACGGTTGAGGCAAAATCCGGAATGTCATTCCAGTCGTCCTTCCGGTAGGGGGGTAAATCCAGGGACTGGGTCGGGACCTGTTTATCGAACCATTTCTGCGGCACGAACCAGGGAACATGCGGCCGGAGAAATCCCACCATCAGCATGAACGGCCTCTGGCGCCTCTCCCGTAAGCGATCGACAGCCCATTGGGCGGTCTGGTAGTCGGCAGTTTGTTCGTCCTTGTCCGGCCAAGCGGCCCAATCCGTGCTCGTATTCCCGCTCACCCATTTGTATCCGGGTTTGGGGCTTGGTCCGAAGGGTTGGCGCCCTCCCGAAAGGTCTACACTGCCCCTTGGAACGTGCTTGTGACAGATCTTGCCCACGGCCATGGTTTTGTAACCGTGATCGGCAAAATAGCCATGCAACAGCCGGGTCCCCTTTTCCTGGGCCCTTTGCTCCAAAGTCTCGTCATTCATATGTGTTTTGAACCCCAGCGACGTGGGAAGCATTCCCGCCATCAGACTGGCCCGCGATGGACCGCAAAGGGGAAACTGGCAATGGGCATCCCGGAACAGGGTTCCGCGCCGGGCCAGACGATCGATATGGGGCGTCCTGGCATCCGGATGCCCCTGCAGGCAAGCCGGCCAGTTGTTCAGGTCATCGATGGAAATAAACAGGACGTTGGGCTTGGAAGCGCCCCCCACAAATTGAGCGATGAAAGGGAACAAGAACAATCCAACCTGCCATAACGCTTTCATTCCTCCATTTGAAACCACACTAGAATGAACTGCAACGCAGTTCCACTCCAAAGCCCAGCCCGCATTTCTCACAAAATTCGTCGCGAACGAACG
>JAABVD010000236.1:0-6052 GCA_014529615.1 Opitutia bacterium | reverse complement strand
AGAGTGCAGAGTTCAGAGAGAGGGAGATTAACCATAAAAGGCACAAAAAACCCAAAAACAATTTAATCGTTTAACAACGCTTCGCTTGATGCCTTCTCCCCATTCCTAATTCCTAATTTGCGAGCCTTGGCGCGCCTCCCCTTCTCTGTGCCCTCTGTGGTTAATCCTTCCCGATTCATAATTTACGACGATCCAGGCCATGTGGACCTGAGTAGTTACGCCAATTTTGCTTAACCAAGCGCCATTCACGTTTGACCCCTGATCTTTTCACCTGATAGGAAGTTGTAATGAAAAGCTTCAATTTCTTCTGCTTGTTCCTCTCCCTGACGGTCTGGATACAAGCTCAATCGGCCGATGTCTACATTGGAACCAGGAGCCCTGAAAGCAAAGGCATTTACCACGCAACCTTCGACACCGCCTCGGGGAAGCTGAGTCAAGCCACCCTGGCGGCGGAAATCGGCGCTCCCGGATTTCTGGCTTTGCATCCCGAGGGAGATAAGCTCTACGCCGTGGCGGACGACGGGGAACCCTGTGTGGCATCGTATAAAATTAGCCGGGACGGCAATCTGAGCCTCATAAATACCGAACCCATTGGCGATGGGGGGGGAGCCCACCTCGCAGTTCATCCATCGGGAAGGTTTTTGATAACCGCCCAATACGGTGGAGGATCTGTAGCGGTGTTCCCGGTCATGAGAAACGGCGCCTTGGGAAAGCGCCGGCAGTTGATTGAGCACAAGGGCGGCTCCGGGGTGGTGGAAAGTCGTCAGGATGCCCCCCATCCCCATTGGACCGGGTACTCCCCCGATGGCCGATTTGCCTTCGTTCCGGATCTCGGCCTGGATCAGATCGTAATTTATCGGATAAATGAGAGGCGTTCGACCCTTAAGCAGCATGGTGTCGCTCAATCCGTCCCGGGGGGAGGTCCGCGCCATATGCGTTTTTCCGTGGACGGCAAATTTATCTATCTCCTCAACGAGTTGACCCTTTCGGTAACCACCTTTGCTTACGATGCGGAAAACGGCAAGGTGGAGCGCAAAACTACCACCCCGGCCCTTTCACAGGAAGTAAAGAGGACGGAAGCCTTTAATTCGGCCTCTGAAATATTGGTTCACCCGAATGGTCGATTCCTCTATTCGGCCAACCGCGGGGACGACACCGTAACGGTTTATCACGCCAATCCGGCTACGGGAAGGCTCCTGGTGCGGGAGGTGGAAAATGTCCGCGGTTCTTTTCCCCGCAACATCAATCTGGACCCGACGGGGAAGTGGCTTCTGGCGGCAGGACAGCATTCCAACACGGTGGCCGTTTTCGCCGTCAATTCGGAAAGCGGCGACCTGACCTTCCAGACCGGAGAGGTCATAAACATTCCCGGACCGATCTGCATCCTGTTCAGAGAGTGATTCGAAATGCTTCTGGTTAAGCGCAACGGTGGGGGTAAGCTCCAGAGTAATGGTTTTCAGTTGTAGGAGCGACTTTACGCCGCGATTGCTTGGAAATTTCATTATTCGCGCCGCCCTTCTTTTACTCATTCCAGTCCTCGTCACTGAGGCAGAGGAGCGGGTTGCCTGGACCACTTCGCAAATTGAAGGCTCTCCCGATCCTCCGCTACCCTATACCGCCGAGGTCATTTGGCCGCATATTACCTTTGATGAGGGACTCGACTTGACTTTCCTGGAATCGGAAGAACGCCTGTTCGTCACCGAAAGATTTGGAAAGATCTGGATGCTGCCGGCCGACCTGAACGCTCATCCGGAAAAGGCGGAATTGGTGGCAGATCTGGGGCAGTTCATACCGGAGTTTCGCTTTGTCTATGGTTTGACCTTTCACCCGAAATTTCGGGAAAACCGGGAACTGTTCGTGTTCTATACCGTTACCAGGTCCGAGGATGAATCGACGACCCGGGTCAGCCGATTCCTGATGGATGACCGCCTTAACCTGATTCCCTCCAGTGAGGAACTTATCGTCACTTTTGGCGGCGGCGGTCACAATGGCGGCGATGTCCAATTCGGGCCCGATGGCATGCTCTATTTTCCGGTGGGGGACCTGGCGCCCCCCTCCCCGCCCGACCTGCACAACGATGGGCAAAATATGCGCACACTGGCATCCACTATCGTGCGCATCGACGTCGACCGAAAGGACCCGGGCCTGGCCTACCACATTCCCGAGGATAACCCGTTTGTGAATCACGAGGGGGTTCGGCCGGAAATTTGGGCATTCGGATTTCGCAATCCCTGGAAGATGTGTTTCGACCCCGTTCACGGCGACATTTGGACCGGTGACGTGGGTTGGGAATTGTGGGAAATGGTGTATCGCGTGGAAAAAGGAGGCAACTACGGTTGGTCGATTATGGAAGGACCCACTCCCACCAAACCCGACCAGCCGATGGGACCGGCATCGATTTCTCCACCCACGTTGTATTATCCGCATACGGAAGGGGCATCGATTACCGGTGGCTTTTTTCCCTCCAGTTCCCGGCTCCCCGCCCTGAAAGGGAAATATATCTACGGCGATTATGTGACGGGAAAGGTTTGGGCGCTGGAATGGAACGGGAAACGGGTGGTATCCAATGAGCTTATCGCGGATACCCGAAAAAAGATAGTAACATTCGGGAAGGACCCGGAGGGAGATCTGATCTTTATGAACCACCCGAATGAGTCCCGCCTTTACCGATTGGCGCCCAATCCAAAAACAGGTGCGACGAACCATTTCCCCAAGCGGCTCAGCCAAACCGGTATCTTTGGCAACGTGACCAGGGAAGAAACCAATCCCGGAGTTTACGCCTTCTCCATCCAGGCGCCCATGTGGCAGGACGGTTACCAGTCCCGCTATTGGATCGGTATCCCGGGAAAAGACCGGTTCCCATCGAATTGGATTGAGAACCGGGGCGTACCCCTCATCCGCTGGGAAACCTCGCCCGGGACCGTGGCGGTCAAAACCATACATTCAGGTCATAATCGGATCGAAACCCAAATCCTTCACTTCGATGGCTATTGGAACGGGTACACCTATCGGTGGAACGATGATCAAACCGACGCAACCCTGGTCCCCAAAGAGGGTTTGGATACCATAATCGCCGACAAGCCCTATCGCTTTCCAAGTCGGGATGAATGCATTCGCTGTCACGGTAGCAACTTCAATTGGACCCTGGCGTTTTATCCGTCCCAACTGAACCGGGAAGGCCAATTGGACCGATTTTTTCAGCTCGGAGTAGTTGACGAAAGGTTTGTGGAAATGGGCCGAAAGCATCCGCTTGTAAATCCCTACGATGAATCGGCCAACCTGGATCAGAGGTCCCGTTCCTGGTTGCATTCCAACTGTTCCCATTGTCACCGACGCTCAGGCGGAACCAGTACCACAACCCAAATGAACATTTCGGCCCCGAATGACCTGATGGCCCTGATCGACACTCTCCCTGCCAAAGGTTTCTTTGGCATGGAAAAGGCCCCTAATATCGATCCCGGAGATCCCTATCAGTCGGTTTTGTATTACCGAATGGCCACCAAAGGGGCCGGGCATATGCCCATGGTCGGAGCAAAAACTCTCGACCGGGAAGGGATACGCCTGATACACGACTGGGTCCGTGCCCTCGACCCTTCAACCCCCATGGCCGAGGCTTCAATGACGCCGAAAAACGTGGAGGAAGCCCTTGCCCTCTACCATAAGATCCAGACCGGAGCATTATCGCAGGCGGAAATAAAGCGTGCCATCGCCGCCTGTCTCAACCACTCTGATCCCTTCGTTATCAACCTGTTTGCAGGATTTTCGCCGCCCTGAATTCCGCTTCGATTAATACCGGTTCAGAATCTGAAAAGCGCTTTCCCGGGAAAAATTCGTAGGAGGTTTCGGGGAAATGGAACCGGGCAAACGGCCTTTCAATGGAGTAATTTTCGTCATGGAGGAATCGAGTCGGCCGACCAGGCCATCTAGCCCGCATGTCTCACAAATTTTCTACTGCGCTCCGGAATACCGGCGCTGACGCCCGCAAATCTGCACAAAACCCGCGCCAGCACTCGGTCTCCGTTCGCTCGCTACGAATTTTGTGAGACAAGCGGGCTAGGGCCTGGGATTATCCGGTTTCAGGGAGGGGCATGGGCATCGTTGACACCGTCCAGGATTTCACAATCCTCAAGACATGGCCAAAAATATATATGGAGACGCTTTGGTTCCGTGCAGCACATCTCCTCTGACCGGATTCTTCCGTAACGGGAAATGCGATACCTGTGCCGATGATTCCGGCATGCATACCATCTGCGTCCAGGTAACCGAGGAATTTCTGCAGTTCAGCCAGCAGCGTGGGAACGATCTCTCCACCCCTCAACCGGGGCTTCATTTCCCCGGATTGAAACCGGGCGATTTCTGGTGTCTGTGCCTGGCCCGTTGGGTGGAAGCCTACAACGCCGGCCTTGCCCCCCGGGTGAGACTCGAATCCACCCACGCTTCAGTAATTGAATTCATCGACTTGGAAGTCCTGGAGAAATTCGCCGTGACGGTGTAATCCGTGGTTTTTCTCAACGACGTTGGGCAAACATCCATTTCCACAATTCGGGGTCGCGGTAGGCCTTCTCCCAGGCGTCGTGTTTTACATCGGGATACTCGGTGTACTTGATTTTTCCTCCCAACTCCTTGATGGAACGGAACATCCCTCGGGAAAAATCCACCGGCACAGCGTTATCCAAGGCGCCGTGAAACAGCCACATGGGGACTCGGGTAAAGCGGTCCGCCTCCTGCGTGGCCCATCCTCCACACACCGGAACTGCCGCCGCCCACATATCCGGACGGGCATACACCACCCCAAAACTGCCAAATCCACCCATGGATAAGCCCGTCACATAAAGCCTGCTCCGGTCAACCGGATAAGCAGCCAATAGTTCCTCGACCAGACCGAGGACGAGATGATCCACGGGCGGTCGATTACGGCTCGATCGGGTGAGCGACTTGCTACGAGACCATGTATTGGGTCCCGGGCACTGGGGGACGAGGTAAAAGGCGGGGTATTGACCTCGCACCGTTTCCGAGGCCAGATGCGCCGGAACCTCGGCGTCGATCAGATTGCGGATGTTGGCCGGCCCGCGTCCGCCGCTGCCGTGCAAAAACAAGACCAGGGGATAGGATCTTGCCGGGTCGTAACCGGCCGGCTTTAGAAGTTGGTAATGCAGGGTCTCGCCCGATTCACCGGTAAAAGTACCCGGCTGGAAGTCGCGGTAGAGAGCGCTCTGGGATCTCCAGGCCAAATGTTCGATCAGGAACGCTTCCGGGGATGAAAATCGAGTCTGGGGACCGGGATAATCCAGCGTCACCTCCACCCCGGCCTCCAGAAGCTTGTATTGCATGGCAATACCGAAATTGACGTGGTGAACTTTCCAGCCGGATGGATTATCCTCCGGGATGGGATCGTCCGGCTTCATGTTGTAGCGCATATAAACGGGAGGATCATCCGGACTGATGTGGTTTATTACCGAAATTTCCTCGATCAATCGCGTCCGTTCCTCCCCTTCCTCTTCCAGGTATTCGGAAATCTCCCGGTGCGGTTTTTCGTAACCGGGAATATTGTCCGTCCACCAATCCAGATCCATGGTGCTTTGGCAGCCCTGAAGGGCAACACAGGTAAGGCGGGTCGACTCCCGCGCCAGGGGATCCTCGCTATTGGGATCGGCCATGTCGTCGTGCCAGGCCAGATAAGCGGACAATTGGGCCCCGGCCGATCCTCCCCAAGCGCCGATATATCGCGTATCGATGCCCCACTCCCCGGCTTTGGAACGGAGAAACTGAATGGCTCTGACCACATCCTGGTGGGCAGCGGGCAACATTGCATGTTTCAGAAATCGATATTCTACCGATGCGACGTTGATACCCGCGGCCAACAGACGGTTCACGGTGTTGGCGTTGATCCTGTTTTTGCTGCCCCCTCGAAAACCTCCTCCGTGGATGTAAACGGCCAGCGGGGCCCTGACTCCTGTATCTGCCCGCCAGAAATCGAGCGCCTGATTGGGATGCTCCCCATAGGAGACATCTGCCCTGGTGGGCGGCGGCGGGTCCGGCCGTGGGCTCTGCT
>JAABVD010000235.1 GCA_014529615.1 Opitutia bacterium | reverse complement strand
CCATCTGCCGGGCGCTGAAATCCTTGGATAATGGCATGGTCATCCGGGAGGAGGAATGGTCCAGGGATTTGGGCGGAGGCGGTCGATCCAGGTCGATGCGGGGGGAAGTCTTTGAAAAGGCGGGGGTAAACTTTTCCGACGTTTGGGGAGACAAACTTCCTCCCGCCGCCACGGCCAGTCGTCCCGAATTGGAGGGTTGTAAATTTCGCGCCTTGGGGGTGAGTATGGTTATTCATCCAAAAAATCCCTACGTCCCCACTTCACATGCCAATGTGAGGTTCTTTTTTGCCGAACAAGGAAATTCCAATCCAGTCTGGTGGTTCGGAGGCGGATTCGACCTGACCCCATTCTACGGATTCGCGGAAGATGCCATCCACTGGCATGAAACCGCCCGTATCGCCTGCTCCCCATTGGGCGAATCCTCTTACCGAACCTTCAAGGCTCGATGTGACGAATACTTCAAGCTTCCCCACCGGAACGAACAACGCGGGGTGGGCGGCTTGTTTTTCGACGATTTCAATGAGCGGAATTTCAATTTCAGCTTTGCCTTCATGCGCAGCGTCGGAGACCACTTCCTTCTCGCCTACCTTCCCATCGTCCAACGCAGAATGCACCACCCCTACGGGAAAGCGGAAAGGAAATTCCAATTGTACCGCCGCGGCCGTTACGTGGAATTTAACCTGTTGTGGGACCGCGGCACAAAATTCGGCCTGCAATCCGGGGGTCATACCGAGGCCATCCTCATGTCCCTCCCTCCCTTGGCCAGATGGGAATACGGTTGGCAACCGGCCAGAGGTTCGAAAGAAGAGGAACTCTATGAGAAATTTCTAAAACCGCGAGATTGGTTGGGCTTGGAATCCTCTGGCCCATAAAATTGTTTGGCCTTTTCTTCTGGGCGGTTTTAGTTCGAGGCCATAATGGACCCAGAAAATGCAATGACAGGCCGCAATCGGTTTTTAGCGGCCATTAATTGCCAACCGTTCGACCGCACCCCCGTCTGGTTGATGCGGCAGGCCGGTCGCTCCCTGCCCGAGTACCGTGCCCTGAAGCGAAAGCATTCCTTCCTGCAAATGGTCCGGACTCCCGAACTCGCGGTCGAAGTGACCCTGCAACCCATTCACCGCTTCCACTACGACGCCGCCATCCTCTTCAGCGACATTCTGGTCATCCCCGAAGCCATGGGCCAACCTTACGCTTTCCGCAACCCTGGAGGGATTTCCATGGAATTCCCTCTCCGGTCCCAATCCGACATCGACAGGTTGAACGAAGGAGAAATACCGGAGAAATTGGCCTACGTGGCGGAAACTCTGAAGTTGCTCCGGCGGGAATTGGCCGACAAAAGCGCCCTCATCGGGTTTTCCGGCTCACCCTGGACCTTGGCAACCTATATGGCGGAGGGAGGCTCTTCGGCAAATTTCCACCACCTTAAACAACTCTTCCACAGGGACAAAAGGGCTTTTGAATCCCTCATGATCAAAATCTCCGATGCGGTGAGGGCCTACCTGGAGATGCAAGTAGATTGCGGGGTGGATGCCCTTCAGATATTCGACTCATGGGGAGGAAATTTGGCCGGACAGGATTATGAGGACGGATCCTTGAAATGGATTCGCCGCAGCATCGAATCCGTGGCGGAACGGGTGCCGGTCATCCTGTTTGCCAAAGGCTGCGGACAACACCTCCAACGTTTGGCCCAATCGGGAGCCAGAACCTTGAGCCTTGATTGGACTCTGAATATTGGAGAATCGGCCTGCGCCATCCCTTCCCATTTGTCCGTGCAAGGAAACCTCGATCCCCTGGTCCTGAACCTTACTCCGGAAATAACCAAACGGGAAACGGAGCGCATTCTAACGGCCATGAAAGACCGTCCCGGACACATTTTCAATCTGGGCCATGGACTGGATAAACATTCCAAACTGGAAAATATCGAAATGTTGCTTCACACCATCCGCAACTTTCGATGAAGGCGGGCTAGCCCGAATGTCTCACAAATCTTCTACTGCGCTCCGGAATCCCGGCACTGGCGACCCGCTCATCAGCGCGAAGCCCACACCAGCACTCGATCTTCGTTCGCTCGTTACGAATTTTGTGAGACATGCGGGCTAGGGTTTTACGACGATGGAACTGACCCTGCCGGCAAACTCCGTCAGGCTGGGGGATAGGGAAAAGTTCGCCACGTCATAATCCAGAACAATGCCGGCGCCGTAGAAATCGCTTTCCGTGTAGAGGAAAACTTCCGCGCCTCCCAACACCTGAATCGAGGCCACGGCATCATCCCAGGAACTTCCCACATCCCGAAGGCGCATGGCCAGATTGGGTACCACATTCCCAACGGACAACTCCAACCGGCGTCCACCAAAATCGGGTTGGTCATACAGGATGACTCCGATTCCCGAATCAATCGATTGCAAAACGGCTGTTTCCTCTTGCGGGGCATAAGCCGAATCCACCTCCGGGGGAAGAAGGATGGATGGATCGGCTTCGGACTGAGAAGAAGGATTACTTTCACCGGATGGGTAGCCGACTTCCGATTCATAGGCCTCATAGCCGTGCGACTGGTAAATGCCCGGCAAAACTTCGACGGAGGATACTTCGTCATCGAAAGCCAGGGTAAATCCTTCACCCGAAAAGTCGCTCACGCTTTTGCGCAAATAGACGCGGTCCCCATGGAAATCCGCATGTTCATACAAAACCAAGGTCAGATCCCCATAAATCTTCACCGAGGATATCAATTCATCGAAGGAACGGTCCGACCCGGTCTGGTAGTGGGACAGGTCGGCAATGCTTTGCCCGGCATACAATTCCAGATGGTGCCCCCGGTAACGGGCATCTTCGTATAAAATCACCCGATTGGTTCTGCGGGAAGAATTGTAATAAGCGTCATCGTAGTAGACGTCGTAATAGGCGTCGTCGTAATAATATGGGGAGTAGTAGCGGTAACCATTGATCAGGATGAACGGTCCGTAGTAATAGCCGAAAGGCCTCCAGCGATGCGAATAAGTCAGACCTGGATACAACCTGCTGGAATACCGGACATCCCACCAAAGCGATGGGTAGGTATAGTAGCCCCGCCCATATCCGAGGCCCCGCCAATGGAGATGGGAAAGACCCCCATAGTGGTAGCCGCCACCCCTGCTTTTTCCATAACGACCGGAAATTGAATCGTCCTTTTTTCCAGGCCCGTCACCTCGGTGGCTTTGGTCGTTCCTGCCCCGGTTCTTGCCGTCTACGGAGTGCTCTCCCCCTGGTGTGCCTCTCCTCCGATCCTCTACGCCCTGGCCTCGTCGGCTATCGGGGTTCCCCCTCGAGGGGCCCAAGCCCTTATTTCCAGATTCGGCCCGGCGGCCCGCAATGTTTGTCCCATCCCGGTTTTCCCGTCCTCCGCCAGCCACGGAAACCCCCGTCGCCCTCCGTCCCGTTGAAGAAACTCCAGACGGGCCGCCATCTTTGCGGTCGGTTGTCAACGCACCCCTGGAACTGTTGATATCATTCCGATAAGGGTTGAAATTTCGGGCCGGATTGGGCGAAACGGTCTGCCTCAGACTCAAATTGGTTCCACTTTGCCGGCTGGGATTCGACCGGTTCCGAACATGTCCACTGCGGTTTTGCCAGGATGTATTCGGAACCGAACTCCGAAGATTCTGATTTACAGAACTCGACCGGATCGGGTTGCGATTATTCGCGCCAAAGTCCACCGCGTTACCGCTACTGTTTATAGAAGTAGACGGGTTATCCAAGCGTGTTCGACCGCGGACTACGCCACCGCGGTTTCCCGAACTGGAAGGACCGCGGGAGACACTCGAACTGGAGGTGGAACCGCGGGAAATGGCCCTGTTGTATTCTGAACGGGAAGGAGTAGGGGAAATATTCGGGCTGGGGGTGGAACTGCGTTTAATGGAGGTCGATGGGACGGAAGAACTACCCCGGCTGGGAGGCTGAGACCGGTAACTGGGCGCGGAACCGCCGGATCGGCTGCCCAAATTGCTACTACGGGTCGAGGGGGTCGGGGTCCTGGAAGGAGCCGGCCGGCTCTGATAAGAAGGGGATTGGCTGCTGCGCAAATCATTCAACTTGCTGCCCCAATTGCTACTGCGCGAAGGGGTCGAGCTTCTGGAGGGAGCAGACCGGTTCTGATAACGAGGGTGTTGGTTGCTATCCTTACTGTTCTGGGCCGGAACAAGGGTGGGATAAAAAGCAACCGAGGCAGCCAAACTCAGCGCCCCGATTGATTTGAGAAATTGTTTCGGCATACCTCGATCTCCCGCGGATGAATTGCTGGGATTTCCTTATCCAGCATAAGACCCCGCCACTAACAAAAAGATGCACAATTTTTGAGATTTTGCCAGCCAATCCGCCAATAATTTTCACCTGTCCTCTCGGGCCGGCCCTTTTCCGGGGAGTAGGGGCGGCTTTACGCCGCGATCCCACCAAACAGCCCGAAGCAATCGCGGCGCAAAGCCGCTCTTACAAGGACCCTGATCGGTCAGGCCAGGCCGGCCAATTCGGTTTGGTGAGTTGCCCCGGTCTTCTGTTTTCCCAGCGCTATGGCCTGGGTTTCCTCCATGAACACGAAAACCACCGGAATCAGAATGAGAACTACCAGGGCGGAGGCCAGCGTGCCCACACCCAGGGAAATGGCCATGGGCACGAGAAAAAGGGCTTGTTCATTGGTTTCAAATATCATGGGTCCCAAGCCGAGAAAGGTGGTTATGGCGGTCAAAAAAATGGGCCGAAAGCGCCGTTGCGCCGCTTTTATTGTCACCTCATGCAACGGTATGCCGCGGTTCAGGAAACGGTTTCGGGTCATGGCCAGGACAAACCCTCCGTTAACCACCATTCCACAAAGGGCGATCATCCCCAGGACACTGAAAATACTGATGTCGAAGCCCAGCAGAATGTGGCCCAGAAAAGCGCCGGCAAGACCCCAGGGAATGGTCAACAGCACGATGGCAGACTGGGCATAGCTTTGCAGCAGAGATGCCATGATGGCAAAAATGGCAAAGAGGGAGGCGATCAGCCCGATGGTCAGAGCATTGGATGCTTCCCTCACCTCACGTTGGGTCCCCTCGAAGGAATAACGCAGGCCGGGGTAGCGCTTCAACAAATCGGGCAGCCCTTTCTCCTCCAGGGCGGACAGGACCTTGTTGGCATTGGTGATGCTTGGCATGACATTGGCGGTAACATTGAGCACGCGGCCACCGTCTACCCGGTCAATCCGAACCGGCGCAGTGGTCTCGATAATCTCCGCCGCCTGGCCGATGGGAATTTCAGATCCATCGGGGGCTTTGATCAACAGATCCTCAAGTCCGCTAAGCGATCTCCGGTCTCGTTCCGGAAGACGAACCATGACCCGCAACTCCTCGCGATTACGAGGCTGTCGCAGGGCCTCCGCTCCATAAAAAGAGTTGCGAATCTGGTGCCCCAGTTCCCGGGCCGTTATCCCCATGGCCTGTCCGGCCGGCTTGATTTCGAAACTGATTTGCGGCATCTCCCGGCCGAAGCCCTTGCGGATATCGGTCACTCCGGGATAGAGAGCCACCATTTCCCCCACATCATCCGCCGCATGCCTCAAGGTATCCACCTCCGGATGAGCCAATTGAATATTGATGGCCGCCTCGCCCCCGGGGCCGACCAGGTAATCGAAGAAGAGGGACTCCAGATCGGGAATTTCAGGAACTTCCTTTCTCCAAAGATCTACAAAACCGGCGCCGGTTATGGTTCGTTTACTTTGGGGCACCAGTTTGCAGGCCACCGTTGCCGTATTGCTTTCGCGGTAGGCAACCGAAACACTGATTCCGCGCACTATCCCTTTCTCGGAGGAATTTGCCACGGCCCGCTTGGCTGCTTCCTCTATGGCAAAGGCCACCTCCCGGGTGCGGTCAACGGGCGTGCCCGTAGGCATTTCGATTTCTGCCTGAATGTAGTCATTCTCAATGGAGGGATTCCAGGTAAAATTGACCCGGCCACTGGAAACGTAGCCTATTATGACCAACAAACCCGCCCCAAAAAACGCTATGGTCAAGTACCTGTAACGAATGGTAGTGGTCAAAATGGGACGGTAGAACCGCTCCATGGCCGCATCCAATTTGAGGCGGAGTGCGGTCTGGGCC
>JAABVD010000234.1:2217-6318 GCA_014529615.1 Opitutia bacterium | reverse complement strand
TCGCATGAAAATTGGGTGATGTCACATTCGTTCGGTAGTGAGAAATGCAGGTTAGGCTTTGGATACCTGAGTAGTTACGTTTATTCATAATTGAAACCTGCTGCCCTCTTCCAAACGGAATTCTTCGCAAATCCCATGTCCGATACGGATTCATCCCATTCTCGATCCCGCTATTCATCGGGTAATGCTGATGGGGTAGAGATTCCAAGGAGTTTCATTCAATATATTCGTTCGCTTGGCCCGGGATTCATTGCGGTTCTGACCTGGCTTGGAGCAGGTGATATCGTGGCTGCAGGGGTATCCGGGGGGAACTATGGCTATGCGCTCACTTGGGCGATGGTGCTCGCCTTGGCTGTTCGTTATGCATTCGTCTCGATGATCGCCCGGTACCAGCTTTGCAATCCTCGCGGTGAAGGTGTGCTCGATGGATTGGCGCGATTCAACCGTTGCTACGCACCGTTCCTGTTTATTGCCGTCCTGATTTGGGGGCATTTGAGTTCTACCTACATGTTAGCGGGGCTTGGTGAGATTTCGGTGGATATCCTAGGGATCGGAAACGGTTATCTTTGGCAGATATTCTGGGCTGCAGTTGTAGTATCGATCATTTTTCGGCCAATCTATAAACGAGCGGAGAGGATATTCAAGGTACTGCTGGCGCTGTTGGCAGTCTCTTTTCTCGGCTGCGCGCTTTGGGTAGGGTTTAAACCTGGCGCCTTGTTAAAAGGAGTGTTTGCTTTTGAGGTTCCGGAACAGCAGGGCCCCTTCGGCGCGTCACTGGTAGCTCTGGGAATGATCGGGGCAGTGGGAGGTTCTCTCGTCAATCTCGTGTATCCATACTTCTTGGAGCAGAAGGGCTGGAAGGGACCTGAATACAGACGGCTTCAAAGATACGATTTCCTTCTGGCAGTCGTTGTCATGGTGATCTTCAACCTCGCGGTGTGGACACTTGGAGCCGAGTTGGTCTTTGGTAAGGCCCTCAGTATCCCTTCGATCGACGACATGGCTATCCTGCTTGGCGGAGTCTTGGGAGATGCGGGCCGGCTGATGTTTCTCGTTGGTGTTTTTGCCGCGATTTTTACTTCGATTGTAGGCGCCGGTCTCGGTTTATCCTATTTAGGAAGTCACGCCTGGTATCGCTGGCGAGCTAGAAACAATGAACCGCTTGAGATCGAATATAGGTCTTCGAAGGTATATCGGTACTTGACGCTTTGGATCGTCGTTTCACCTCTGATATGGAGAGGGCAGGCGGAGTTCATTTCCCTCACGATCCTTGCGAATACTTTTTCAGTTGTAATGATTCCAGCAATTGCCGGTGGGCTTTGGTGGATCACTGCCAAAGAGTCATTTATAGGGGCGCAATACCGCAATCGCTGGTGGGACAACGCGCTGATGGGATTCGTGTTTCTTTTAGCGCTCTACGGCGTCGTCGAAGGTGTAAAGTCCATCATTGCCCAGCTCATCCCTTTCCAGGCCTAATGGCATTTTGGTATGTCAAACAGGCAATTTAACCGTGTCACATTGCACTTCCCTGCACGATATCAGAAATGACCCCTCCAGAGCTCGAACTTCGTTCCCTCGCTACGAATTTCCCCTACGGAAACAGATCATACTCGGTGTATTCGACCCCGCACTAAAGGCCTTCTCAGGGCGTCAACGACAGCATCGGTTACCGAGGAGGTCGTCGCCGTGCCGCCCAGGTCAGGCGTATGATACGAGAAATCCACCGTGACCCGTTCGATCGCTTGCATGAGAGAGGCTGCCGCTTTCGGCTCGCCGAGATGTTCTAGCATCATCACAGCGCTCCAAAACGTGCCGATGGGGTTGGCCTTTTAGCTTTAGCTCTCAAATTTCCGGCATTGCTTCAGAACTGTAACGAGATTCTGGCGCGTCAGAAGAGCCGTGTCGTTTGGTCGTTCCAGAAATGCATGCACATCTTCGATAAGCGCTTTAGTATCCAGGGATTCAAGCCTCTTAAGGAGTAGCTCAATCCAGTCATTGGCATTAATTTGAGGATCGGGATGCGTTTGACTCAACGCATTCTGCAGGAACGCTAAATTGGGGAGTATTGGCGGTCGGTGCGAGAGATACCATACGAGGTCGTACCAATCCCGGCCCTTTATGTAGGGTCGAGAAATGAGGGCGTGGAGCTTGCCGGAGAGAAGCGAGGGCAAATCGTAATGGCATAGCGCGAAGCTCAAATGGCGTGTGACAAGCGATCGTTTGAGGGTTTCACCTTTTGGCGGTTGTGTGTCGATCTCAATTTTAATAGAGAGCTTCTGATTTTTTAGGGCTGACAATCCGGCTTCCTTCAGGATGTCGCCCATGCGGATCCATCCGCTATTAACAGTTCTCCGGTCATTCCAGCGGATCTCGGCCTGAAATCCCGCAAGACTTAGATCCCGCTTGGCTTTTTGCATCCACTTTACCGGCTCGTAGGATTCCTTTCGATACACGGAAAAATCCAGATCTTCAGAAAACCGGGGAAGTCCGTATAGGAATCGCAATGCCGTTCCTCCCACAAATGCGATCGATCCGAATGCCTCGCTTTCATGGAGCGAGCGAAGCAGGAATGTTTGCAGATACTCGCGAAGGCGATTCAGTTTTTCAGTTGGACCCGGGAGATCCCGGATGATTGCCAGGGCAGCTTCTTTCATATTTCGATTCCTTCGTCATCCTCCAAACCCAACCGCAGAAAGCTGTCTAAAGCTCTATGCAATCTAGGAGAATTGAATCTGTCGGCGTGGGAACGCAATCGCTTCGTATCAAGCAAATCGAAGCGCTGGTAACGCATCCCATTAAGGCGGTTGTAATTCCACTCACCTGAATTCAGGTGCCAATGGTCCAAGAGCGCCTTTTCGGGATTGGCGATCATAATAGGGCGACCGTCTACTGTCTTCAATTCGTATCCAAAAAAGTAGTCCTGCTTCAGGTTGAAATAACGGAAGGACCCAACCTGGTTGGAGAATCGTCGCGGAACGCGGGTCGTTACGCTGGTATAGGTTGCAACCTTTTCTGGAATTAGGCCGTAAAAGCCTAGAGCCCATAATGTGGATAAGTACGATGGCGTGTAGAGGGCGTTAGCCAACGCTGCGGGGGAAAGCCTTTTCCTGCGGTAGCGTTCGGCCAAAGTGTACATACTTCGACGCAAAGGAATTACCTTTTCGGCTTTGGTCCAACGGTGTAATTGACCGATGATAGCGCGTTTTTCTTCACCGGTCAACTGTGTGAGCATGGGTAGATCAAACCAGGAAACCTCGCTCACAAGTGAAACGAGACGGTCAAAATTCATTTAAGAAATAATGCATAAATGCCCATTTATGTAAATGAAAAAGAAAAGTTTGGACTGCCCGTCAGGGGAGCTGGAAGGAGGAGGACCTCGGAGAAGCCAACAACCTCGCGTCGTTTTAGCTTTGTTTCAAAAATTCGGAAGGAGACAGGATATCTATTCCCATAAACGGGTTCAAATCGAGCAAGTCCTTGTCACCGCTTATGATCAGGTCGGCATCGCCGTTTACGGCTAACTCCGGAAATTTATCATCCTTTGGATCGCGGCAGGCTTCTATGCGGCGTACGCAGTAGACCCGCTCGCTGATACGACCCAAAAGCCGGATAAACTGTTTTCGGTCCTTTACGGTGACGTAGGGATCGAACTTTCTCCGACTCAGTACGTCAGCCAGCTCCGCCAGGGTTGCGTCTGAGATCAGGAGTATACTTTCTTCAACTGCTTTCTGAGTCGCTCGACAGGGAACTGAGTTCGGCAGGAGAAGACGGCTGACCAGAGCGTTGGTATCAACAACAATTCGGGGTCGGTTAGTCGGCATTGAGAATGCGTTTCAGTTTGCTCGTAGTCAAACCCCGCTTTTTTGCTCGCTCGCCCACGCGATCACAAAACCGGTCAAACTCCTCTATATTCAAGGCGGTCAGCTTTTCGTAGTCTTGCATCGAAAGCATAACAGCAGCATCCCGATTGTAGCGCTGAATGACGACAGGTTCACGCTGGACGGTGTCAATCACCTTGCCGAGGGATTGCTTGGCTTCATTGGCTGAAACTTGTTTCATTGTAATGATCTATCTCCTCTAAATTAGATGAAACAGATGAAA
>JAABVD010000234.1:1539-2209 GCA_014529615.1 Opitutia bacterium | reverse complement strand
ATAACTCAGTTCCGAGTGGGTCTTTCTCAAGCTGTAAGATTTGGAATAAGCCCTTATGCGATTTCCTTTAGAAGCTTCTTGTCGAAAGTTCTCAACTCAAGAGCCTCGGATCGAGCGGTCCCGGCAATCAAGTAGTCGGCAAAGTCCGCTCTCCCTTTTCCAAACATCCTGATAATTGCGCGCAAGCGAGCCGGGTCATCAAAACTGAATGCGGAATCGTCCAATAGTTGCTCGAGGACCTGGGCCCATGCCTTCCGATCAAATCCATAGACAACTTCGAGGACCCATGAAGTTTCCATCAAGACCAGATCGAGAATTCTTATCGACCGCTCTTCTTTGATTTCATTCGCCAATTCGGTGGCAACGAGGCCGCACTGTTCTTCATCGTCCTGGACGATGTGGCGAACAAGGTAATTGGTATCGAAAGCAATCATTTGCCCGGATGAAGGGATCCATGTTTGCGGCTTATGGCTTGCCTGATTCCTTCATCCATTTCTTCCGTTGTAACCGTTTTCTGCTTTCTTTTGAGGAACGGCTTGCCACAACCCGCCGAAGAACCTGGAGCCCGCTTTTTGCGTAGGGAAATGCGGTCTGGCCTTTCCAACGTAAATTCCAACCGGTCACCACTCCGTATGGCAAGTTTTGTCCGAAGCTGCTTCGGAAGGGTTAC
>JAABVD010000234.1:0-1328 GCA_014529615.1 Opitutia bacterium | reverse complement strand
GCTTCTTGCCTGGCAATCAGCCTGACAGTGACTTACCCCATTTTTGTAGTGGAGGATTGACAAATATTAGCAACTATTGGTAATTAAATGGTAAAAAGAAAATTGTCATGTCACGAAATACAAGTGTGGAAATTGGAGATGAACTCAGCCAATTTATTAAAGGAGGGGTTAAGAATGGCCGATATGGCTCTGCCAGCGAAATGGTTCGTGCCGGTCTCAGGCTTCTACAGGACCGGGAAACAAAAATGGCTGCGCTCAGGGCAGCTGTTCAGGAAGGCATCAAAAGTGGTGACGCTTTGCCATTTGACTTTGATCAGTTCAGGGCTGCTCGCAAAGCCAAGCGTTGATGCGTCCTTATTTCCTTCGTCCGCGCGCGATCCAAGACCTCAATGAAATTGCGGATTTCACCTTGGATACGTGGGGCTCAGAACAGGAAGATATCTATCTGGAACTGTTGGAGAAAGCATTTATTGCAATTTCGAAAAATCCAACCCTGGGACGTTTTTACGATGAGGTCTATTCAGGGTTGAGGAGGCATCTGGCCGGTCGTCACATTATTCTCTACCGAGTCTCCGATAATGCTGTTGAAATCGTCCGAGTCCTTCATCACAGCATGGACTTTGAAAGCCATCTCTAATCTTTAATGTTTCCATCAAGACCGGATGGAGAATTATTTTCGACCGCTCTTCTTTGATTTCATTTGCCAATTCGGTGGAAACAAGGCCGCACTGTTCTTCATCGTTCTTGAGGGGGTTCATTCCTGGCCATGGTGCAGGCCAATGCGGGATTGATGGTTTGACCCCATCATCCCCCAAGAGGATTCTCTAACCCATACCTCAAGTTCTACTTTGAAGCCTGTTTTTCAATGCTTCAGGCCATGGGGTAGAGTCGGATTAAACCCGAGGCGGGAAATCGCCTTTCAAAATGCCTGACCGTTTCCGCAAATCCCATTATAATATCAAATGTTATTGACGTTTGTTAATAATGGCTGGAGGATGGTTGCATGATTGAGAAAACGCCTCCCAAGCGCTCAATGCACGACGGTATCCCCTTTGAGGAATGCGATCAACGAGGCAAAACCCGCATACCGTTAAGCATGGTTCAGAAAACAGCGGCCAGGCGGATGTTGCAGAGTGCGCGGGAAATTCCTCAGTTTTCGGTCAGTGCGGAACTGAGCGCGGATGAATTTGCCGAGCTGCGGAACCGGATCAATGCGGATATGGCGAAAGAGGGGAGCCGCGTCAGTTTTTCGGGTCGGCTGATCTGGTTGTCGGGCCGCGGCTTGCTGGAGCATCCGCGCCTGAATGGTCGCATCGATGGTGACGCCG
>JAABVD010000233.1 GCA_014529615.1 Opitutia bacterium | reverse complement strand
CGACCCGCGATCATTTCCAGACCGAAATTCCCTTAGACACCTATAACACCGCCCGCGTGACCCTCAACCGTGGCCCCAATTCCGTCCTCTTTGGATTGGGTTCTCCTGGGGGTATTATCAACAACTCTACCAAGAGAGCCCTGATCGGCGACGATCGTGGGGCTATCTTCGTGAGGCTGAACCACACCGGCGGGCACCGGGAAACCCTCGATTATAACAAGACCCTGATCCAAGACCGTCTGGCCGTACGGGTCGCCATTTTGAATGAGGAAATCAAGTTTCGCCAAGAACCGGCCTTTGAGGACGATAAACGGTTCTTCGTGGCATGGGACGCAGTTCTTTTTGAAAACAATGGATCCGATTTTCTGGGCAAGACCCGTTTTCGCGGTAGCCTTGAAGATGGCCGTATCGTCCGGAATCCCCCCGATGTTGTGCCCCCCCGGGACGGTTTTTCCTCCTGGTGGAATGGTATCGGCAACCAGGAAGACCTCAACCGACTCCTTCAAGTGCCAGGGGTTGACCTGACTGATATCAGCAACCAAGCGGTTACCTCGGCCCAAGTCCTCGCCGCCATCAGCGCCGGGCTCGTCACTGTGCCCGGAAACCGGACGGCTGAGGAGTACGCCGCAATTGAAGGTCAATTTGTTCCCCGCACCACTGTCGACCGTTTTCGTAGGGACAGTAATGACGATGATCCCACCGACGGGGGCAGGAACAGCGTGCAAGGGACGATTCCCTATTTCCTCTACCCGGCCATCAATTACAATTCCGTTACCACCACCGACCCGGGGTGGAACAGCTCGGAACTAGTGGGAATCCAAGGAATCATGGGCCGATGGCGTCCCAATGGATTTCAAACCCAGGACGTGCGTTGGACCAACTTTGCAACCGCCGGATCCGGTTTTAGAGGATCATCCTTGTCTGACCGCAACGTGTTCGATTACCACAAGAATCTCCTGCCTGGAATACTTAGCGAAGTCATTACCGACTTTCAAATCAAACAGTTTGTCCTGGAACAGGAATTGCTCGGAAATCGTGCAGGTTTCGAAATTGCCTGGGATGAGCAAACTCGAGATCGCGAAACTTTTCTTCCCTTCGATGACGGTGGGGATAAAACCATCAGGATTGACCTCAACACACATCATTCCCCGGGTGATTCCAACTACGACGGCATTGCCGACCGGCTCCCAAATGAAAATGTTGGCCGGCCCGTTCTGAGTTGGACCGACACTAATTACACGGAGAGAACTGACTCCCAGGATACCTTCCGGTTTACGTTTTTCGGGACCCTCGATTGGACCGACATTATCGATGGCGCATTTGGCAAGATTCTGGGTTCCCACACTCTCACCGGGCTCTACGAAGACCGCGTCAACGAATTCACCACTATTAGCAGGCGCGGGGCTTGGTGGGCCGACCAAGGCAAATGGCCGGGCAGCCCCGACATTTCCAATGGGCTGGCCGACAACTTCCGACGCCATATGAGGAGCCAGATTTACCTGGGTCCGGACGCGAGGGGATTAAATAGCGCTGGCGATGTTCGTATCGATGGATACCTGCAAATCCCCCGCGAAGCTTTCCCTGAAGTTGGAGACAGTTACGGTGTCTGGTACTTCGACAATAACCGAAATGTCGATACCGATGTGATCAACACATGGCGTGTCATAGAGCAAACGAACAACCGGAATCTCGGTCGCAGCGAGTTGGAGTCCCAAGCCTTCATCCTCCAGAGCCACTTCCTCGACAGGCACATTTCGACGACGTATGCCATACGTAATGACAAGCAAACCGTCTATCAACGCATCCAGGAAAACACCACCTATGGCGACCCGAGCGATCCGGGAGTCATCCCCCTGAGATACGATTTACCCGGCATCAATGAAATTGACGGGGTATTCAACGACAATTTGCTGGAATTGGAACCGGAACCCGCCAGTTTGGCTGATGACGACACCGTCACCTGGAGTATTGTCAGCCATTATCCGGAGGTTTGGCTCGGTGACCTTCCCTGGGGAATGGACCTTTCCGTCTTCTACTACGAAGCGGAGAGTTTCGAACCAGCCGGTATCTCGAATAATGTTCTCAATCAGCCCTTGGCCGACCCCTTTGGGAAAACCGAGGAATATGGCATTACCCTTGAGTTGTTCGACCGTCGGCTGTCTATCCGGTACAATGAGTTTGAAACTTCCAACTCCAACGCCCGCACCGGCAATATGGCCGGTCAACTGGCTCAAATTGCCAACCGATTCCAGTTTTATCTGGATAGGATAACCTCCGCAGAAAACGATGCCGGAACGGACTTCCGACCTGAAGGTTGGGCCGAGGACCCTGCCGACAGGACGGGTGACGCCCTTCTCACTCCGGATACCGTTCCCAGTAACCGGCAGCGAATAAGTGGAACCGACGCCGACATTGGCGGTTTCAATACTTTCGAGGAATATTACGCCGCCATCATTGCGGCCATCCCCCCGGAACTGCAAGCTGTCCGCAACTTCCGCGTCGAAACATTGGAATCCGGTGAGAGAGTGGATGTAAATGACCCGATTCGCGGTCTGAATTCCACCCAGGATTTTGTGGCCACTGGTAGGGAAATTGAAATTATTGGAAGTATAACCCAAAATTTGAGTCTTCGTCTCAATTTAGCACAACAGCAAACGGTAATTGCCAACATAGGTCCTGTCGCCATTCCCTTGGCTTATAAAATTCGAGATATCCTTGCCCAGCCAATACCAACTTCGCCCGGTGGTTGGGGATTGGAAAAGCTGCGCGACTCTCCCTTCCAAGTGGAAACCGGAACGATTGGAACGCGTTACGACGCCGTTATCCGTCAAATGCGCATCCAGGAAGGAAGAGACGGCCAGCGTTCCCAGGAACAACGGGAATGGTCGTTCAATTCCACTTTGCGATACAACTTCCGCGAAGGGCTTTTTAAAGGCTTGGTGGTGGGTGGCGGAATGCGTTACCAGGATGATGTCGCTGCCGGATATCCTAACAAAGAGGTTGAGGGCGTCGTCGTGCCCGATGTCCTCAATCCCTGGCTGGGTCCGGATCAGTGGTTTGGAGACTTCTTTATGCGTTACGAACGGAAAATCTTCGATAACAAGGTCGATTGGGCTGTCCAGTTTAATGCCCGGAACTTCTACCGGTCGGAGGGTTCGCAGGATATCCCGACTTACATTAATCCTGATGGTGTCGTGGCCATTGCGCGCATACCTGTGGAACAACACTACTTCCTCACTAACTCCTTCCGGTTCTAATTCCTACAGCAACCTGATTTTTAAAAAGGCCCGCCACCCCAGCGGGCCTTTTCATTCCCAACTTCAACCTTTCCCTCATCCGTGCCCATCCGTGGTTAATTTCTCCCCATTCCTCACTCCATCATTCCATCTCTTCCCCATTCCTGATTCGCGCCCTTGGGCGCTTTCCCCATTCGTGCGCCTCTCCCCCCCTTCCCGAGAACCAACTCCTCAACCCGCCCACCCCCATACTTGAACATCCCACCATCGCACCATTCCATCATTCCATCATTCCACCATTCCATTTCCCCCCTCCCCGCCTAATAATTATAAAAAAACCTAGACAACCCTTTCACAATATATTTAATGCCTCTTTCTCCTGCAAATTACTGGAATTTGAAGGTCCTGGGGGAGCATAAGTAAACTTCGGGGTCCTCACTCTAGCCCATCTACAACAACTCAAACCCTCATTCTAATGATTAAACGACTCCGCTGGTCCAAACGTGCCTTGTTTGCAATGCTCTCCATTGCCTTGCCCCTCTCCTTTCATGCCTACGCCCAGGAAGAGGAGGATGAAGAAGAAATCTTCGAGTTGAGCCCATTCACCATCGACGCTACTCAGGACGAGGGTTACCTGGCCACCACCACTTTGGCCGGCACCCGGATCCGCACCAGCACTCGAGATATCGGGGCATCCATCTCCATCATCACCGAGGAATTTCTGGAAGACACCGGCGCCACCGACGCCGAATCGTTGCTTTACCATGTCGGCAACGTCGATGTGGGCGGGGTTCTGGGCAACTATTCCAATGCCAATCTGGACAATTCCAGCACCGCTGTATCTCGGGCAGTCCCCCAGCGAGGCCAGCGAATCAGAGGTTTGGTAAGGGCCACCAGGACCCGGG
>JAABVD010000232.1 GCA_014529615.1 Opitutia bacterium | reverse complement strand
CACGATCACGATCAAGATTGAGGGCCAACCTGTCCTGCCGTAGCCCTTGGGCGAAGCGGGATCCGTGAAATCCGTGGTTGCTTCCCATTCCATCACTCCATCACTCCATCACTCCATCTCCCCCATTCCTAATTTGCGCCCTTGGGCGCTTATTTTGTGGTTGCCTCGAACGCGAATTGCACTATTGTGCACCTTAAATGGAGGCGTTTCACTTCCTCCGTGAACAGTATGAAATATCCGTATGCATGGCTCCTCTTTCTGGGAAGCTTGTCCTTGCCCGCCGCCTCGGTCTTTACGACTGAGGGCCGGCAAATCCTGCTCAATGGGGAGCCTTTCACGGTCAAGGGCATATGTTACAACCCCACTCAAATCGGACGCGACATGAGCCGGGAACAGCCGTTCAGCGATTTTTATACGGCCCTCTTTCTGAATTTGACGGCGAACGACATGGTCAACCTGCGCCGAATGGGGGCCAATACCATAAGGGGTTACGGTTGGACTCCCCGAAGCAACCACAAGTCCTTCATGGACCGAGCCTACAATGAGGGGGAAAATCCCATCCATATGTTTATCAACCGATGGATTGACCCCAACACCAATTGGGGCGATGCCAATGCCGTCAATTTAATAAAGGACGAATGGACCACCATTGCGGAAGAAACGAAAGATCATCCGGCCGTCATCGGCTACCTCATAGGCAATGAGCACAACAAGGACTCCGGCAACGGATTTAACCCACTGTTTTGGCAAGCCATGGAAACGATCGCCGCGGCCGTAAAAGCGGTGGCGCCGGACAAGCTGGTTTCCGTCCCCATCACGGATCGGATCGATCAGGTGACTCAATTTGATGAGACGCTGAGCTCCATCGATTTTTGGAGCCTGCAGGTGTATCGCGGGACTTCCTTTTTCAGCTTGTTCGACGAGTATGCCAACGCCAGCGAGAAGCCCCTGATCATCACGGAATTTGGCTATGACGCCTATGACAATCTGACCAATAGCGAATATCCCGATGATGCGGCATTTCCCGCTGATGTAGTGGAAGGATTGATCAAGGAATCCCAGGAAGCCAGTGATGTGTGCGCAGGGGTTATTGTCTTTGAATACCGGGATGAGTGGTGGAAAGCCACCGGCAGCCCGAGCCAACAAGAAAGTGGTGGATTTTTCAATGGCGGCTTCCCGGACAGAAGTATGAACGAGGAGTGGTGGGGCATCTTTTCCGCTGAAGACAATGGATTTTTACCGGACATACTGAGGCCGCGGGCCTTGTACTACCGGTTGATCGCCCTCTGGAACCCAATTCCCGATTTCAGCGCCCGTTTCGACTTCGACAACCCATCCCTTGTGGTGGAATTTGAGCGCGACGCGGAGGACCGCGACTTTCGTTATGCCGTCGAAGTGACCAACGATCTGGAAAACTGGATGGCCATTGCGGACAATGAAAATTCCATCGCCCTGGTTGCCAAAGGGGAGGAAAATCTGAGCATTACGGAAACACCAGAAGATGACAGGGTCAGAATCCGGATTGAGGATCCCCGGTTTTTTGACCGAAGCTCGAGAACCTTTTTGCGAGCCGGAGTCGGAAACAGGTAATGCGGGAAGAGATTAAAGTGCAATTTAGTGCAATTTAATGATTGACAGCCCCCGGTTTGGCATCCTGACTCACCCAAACTTCTTTTACTTTGGTCAGATATGAACCTTGGCCTAAATCAAAAGGCCCTCACAACCAGTTATCTTAATGAAAATACACCGATCCATTATCGCCTTCCTAAGCACCATCATCACCGGAAGCCTGCTCAATGCCCAGGACGAGGTAATGACGGGATTGCCCGTTACCTTTGACGACCCGGCAGAAACCTACTTCTTCAGGGATTTTGGCCCGGAGGGCGAGCACACCACGGTGGTGGCCGATCCTGATGATGCCAATAACATGGTCGCTCAAACCATTCGGCCGGCCGATGCGGAAACCTGGTCCGGGGTGGTGTTCATGTCAGGTCAGGGGATCCCTTTTACCACCTCGGACACAAAGATCAGCGCGCGCGTAAGGGCTCCCGCCGCCGGCATTCCCATTCTGCTGAAGGCTGAAAACAGTTTTTCCGGCGATCCTCCCGCCATTTTTATGGAAACCATAGCCACCACGACTAAAGAGGATGAGTGGGAAACCATGACCTGGGACTTTTCCGAACCGACCCAACAGAGTTTTGATCCGGATCTCGATATCCTCAATCAATTGGCCATATTCTTCAACTTTGGGACCGCCGGTGTTGGACCTCAGACCTATTATTTTGATGACGTCGAATTCGGAGCCCCCGAGGTTCTCAACCTTCCCTTCGATTTTGAATCCGACACCCTGGAATACAGCTTTGGTGAAGGAGGCGGTTTTGATGGCGGCGTTTCCACCATTATCGACAATCCGCAAATGAATGACGCCAACCCCAGCGCCAAGGTGGGGCAAATGGTTAAAAACGCTGGTCAACCTTGGGCCGGCAGCACTCTGACAACGGAAGGCCCCATCAATTTCGGCCTCAATACGCGGATTGCCATGGATGTTTTTTCTCCCCGAGCCGGTGTGACGATAAAGATGAAGTTGGAACCCAGCAGTGGGGAAGCCGAGGTAGATGTCGATACCACCGTGGCCAACGAATGGGAAACCCTCATTTTCGATTTCGCGGGAAAATTGACCAAGGAATTCACAAATTTAACCCTGTTTTTTGATTTTGGGACCGTCGGCGATGGCAGCGCGAATTTCACCTTCCTCTTCGATAACATCAAGTTGGCACCGGAACAGATAAAGATACCTCTGGATTTCGAGAACGATAACTTGCTCTACCTGTTCAACAACTTTGATGGAGGAGTCCTTTCTCGTGAGGCAAACCCGGATCCCTCCGGAATCAACACCAGCGATTTTGTCGGAAACATGGTGAAACACGCTGGCCAGCCTTGGGGGGGGGCTCTTGTCACCATCCCCGGAGGGTTGGATTTCTCCGAGAGCAGTATTTTCAACATGAAGGTATGGTCCCCTCGGGTGGATGCGGCGGTCCTTCTCAAGTTGGAACCCAGCGACCCGCCGGTTGAGGTCACCGTCAACACCACCGTGGCCAATGAGTGGGAAGAATTGACTTTCGATTTTACGGGAATGACCGGCCCTGATTTTACCGGGCTGACTTTCATCTTCGATAACGGGACTGATGGGGATGGCTCCGATAATTTCACTTTCTATATCGACGACGTGGAACTGGAGGGAGTGGGAGATGAATTGGACCCAGTGGCCCTGCCGGTGACCTTCGAGGAGGAGGATGTTGATTACACTTTCGTTGCTTTCGGCGGCATGGGGGAAACCGTTATTGCGGACGACCCCGTAATGGGCGCATCAAACAAGGTGGCCCATGCCATTCGCACCGATGCGGCGGATACCTGGGCTGGAACCACCATCGGCGGAGATCGCGGGTTGGCCAATCGGATTCCATTTTCCAATACCGCCAGCCAACTGTCCATGAGGGTCTATTCCCCGGCGTCCGGCATCCCCATCCGTATGAAAGTTGAAGATAAAGCGAACCCGGCCATTTCGGTGGAAACGGAAGCGACCACCACCATGGCTAACGCCTGGGAAACTTTGGTATTCGATTTCGGTGAACCGGCCGCAGGCACCGCGACGCTCAGCTTGGACAATACCTACGACAAATTATCAGTCTTCTTTAATTTCGGAACTACCGGAGCCGTGGCTGGCGAACAGACCTTCTACTATGATGATATCGAATTTACCGGAATGACCGGAGGAGGTATCGGCGGTCCCATGAAGATCGACCTGCCCATAACCTTTTCAGGATCTCCGGATGAAATCGATTACACCCTGACCGATTTTGGCGGGGCCGCTACCGCTCTTGGGGCCGACCCCACGGACGGCTCCAATATGGTGGCCATAACCCAAAAAGGCGGCGGAGATCAAACATGGGCGGGAACGACCATAAGCACTCCTGCCGGGCTGAAGAATCCGATTCCATTTACCGAAACCAATACCAAGATATCCGTGAGGGTTCTATCGCCAGCGGCCGATATCCCCATCCTTCTCAAGGTGGAAGATAGCAACGACGGGACAATAAGCTCTGAGGTCCTGGTCTCAACCACCATGGCAAACGCCTGGGAAACCTTGGTATTCGATTTTTCAAATGGCAATCCGGCGC
>JAABVD010000231.1 GCA_014529615.1 Opitutia bacterium | reverse complement strand
GCACCGACCCCCCGCGCTCAACGGCCGGGGGCCGGGCGGCGTCGGAGGAGTTCGCGGTTTCAAGGCTGGCTCTTCCGGTTTTGTTTCTACGGCCGGCGGTTCCTCCCCGAGCGGTTTTTCCGCCGGGGCCAACTCCTCGACCAGTGCTTCGGCTGAAATCGGGTCGATGCTGCTGGAAGCAGTGGACACTTGGTACCCCCGTTCCTTCAGGATGGCGATTAGCTCCTTACTGGGAACTCCGGTTTGTTTGGAAATTACGTGAATTCTGACACTCATTTGTTAGATCACCCTAGGATTGTCCCGGGACTTTGACCGGCAAATCAACGCGCGATAAACTGATTGATTTTATTTAATATGTTTTCTGCTTCCTCCGTGGTAAAGCCAGAATCCACCAAGTCCGAAGCTTCTACCCCGGTAAAGGCATCGGTGCTGACCAAGCCGATGGCCACCAGTCGTTGGGCCAATTCGTCGCTGATTCCAGGAATTTGGTTGAGCCCGGCAATGGCCCTTTCCATGCGATCCTCAAACCCTCCGGCCACCTTTTCCTTGCTGATATCGAGCCGCCAACCCATGAGGCGGGAGGTCAGGCGCGCGTTTTGCCCGCGGCGGCCTATGGCTACGGACAAGTCCCGTTGGTTCACTTCAAAGTGAATGCGCTTATTGCGCTCGTCGATCCTTACGTTCAGTGGCATGGCTGGTTTGAGGGCCTCGGCCAGCATATCCTGGGGATCATCGTAGTGGCGAATTATGTCGATCTTTTCCCCACCCAATTCACGGACAATACTTTTGACCCTGGCGCCGCGGGCGCCCACGCACGCTCCAACCGGATCCACCTTTGAATCGCGACTGGCCACGGCGATTTTGGTCCGATAACCGGGTTCCCGGGCCATGGATTTTATTACCACCGTCCCATCGGCGACTTCCGTAACTTCCAACTCGAGGAGCCGATGTATAAATTTGGGATGAGCCCGGCTCAGAATGAGCTCAGGACCGCGATTTCTCTGTTCTATGGCCAAAAGGAGGCAGCGGATGCGTTCGCCCGGAGCATAATCCTCACCGTAGACTTTTTCCCGGGCCGGCAATAGGGCCTCTGCCCGCCCCAGATCGATGATCAGGTCGCTACGCTCGCGACGACGGACAACCCCGGAAACCACGTCCCCAATGGAATCCTTGTATTCATCGAATATGCGTTCCTTTTCGAATTGCCGCACTTTCTGCATAATGGCCTGGCGGGCCGTTTGGGCGGCAATACGTCCCAGAAAAGCTGGTTCGATCTCTCTTTCCAGGATCTGGCCGATTCGTATGTGGGGATCAAACAACCGGGCTTTGTCAATATGGATTTCCGTCTGCGGATTGCTCACGTAATCGACCACCTTCATCAGGGCCCAGGCTTGTAAGCCCCCCGTTTTCGGATTGATTTCCACCCTGAGCTCCTGACCGGCGTTCCCACCCTTTGATGCCGCAGTTTTTATGGCCAGTGAAATCGCTCCGATCATGTCCGCACGATCGATTCCCTTTTCCCTTTCCATGTATTCCAGGACGGATAAAATCTCACTACTCATCGCAATAGAAATGAAAAAAAAAGCGGGCTAATCAGCCCACTTCCCAGTTTTGGTAAAGTGTTTAAGGAGGAGTGTTTAAGCGGCCCTGGCTGTCATGTCAAGGGTGGTTAAACACCTTTGCCTGATCGCCCATGGCAATGGAGCGTCCAGCCGAGGAGGCCTTGAAAAAGACCGTTGCTGTAGGGCTGGTCCCGATTTCCGCCCAACCCGCATTGCCGGATGAACCCTTTCAGTGAATGGGGCATATCGCCCGGATACCAGTAATACCAGAGGGGGAAGAGGCCATCGATTCCCCGGGCGGCAAGAAGGGGCAAAAATCCATCGATGACCAGCGTGTCGGAACGCGTGCCGCCCACCGTTCCAACCGTTATTTGATCAGACAGCCTCTTTTTCAAGGCGGCACACTCGAGCTTGCGGCGGTTGGTCCGGGAAATTTCCCCCTTTTCCATCCTTCCCATTCCCTGGCCCATGGATTGCAATTCGGATGGCCAATGAGGCTTCAAACGCACCCAGTCCAGATACTGGGCCAATCGAGTCCGGGGGTGATTGGCGGGACGTGTTCCGGTCAGTTTCCACCGGCCCCGGCCGGCCGCGTAGAGATCCTCCAACGAATATTGACCGTTGCGCAGGGCTGGCAACGAGTAATCAGCCCCCGCCATCAACATGGCGGAACGATTGTAGCGATAACCGAGGATTTCCAGTGCCGTCTGGTGGCAGGCCGCTTCCCAATCCAGAGCCCGTATTCTTTTGCGGGCGTAGCCAACCTTTTCCTTCCAGCGGCGCAAGGCGTGTTCCGTCATCAGGGCGTGCCGCTCCTCCATGGACCGGGATGTCCAGAACTCGAGAATTTCCTCATCCCTGTCGATTAGAGCGCCGACCGCGGCGTCCTCGGCATAATTTTCCAAACCTTGGGGAAGTAGGTTCAGAAAAACCAAGGTGTTTTTCACGCGGCATCGATCCAGTTCCAGAGGGGACTTGGGGGGAAACACCAGGATGTGCAAAACCACCTTGTCGAAGGCGGGATTGTCATCGTGTCCGTGGGCCCTCCAGTCGGCGGGATAGAAATGCAGTTCGGCATCGCCCTCCACCGGTGCTCCATCCACTTTCAGCCGCACATTCAAAAAATCGGGGCCGGCCAATCGGTTCAACTCACCCAAATCCACGATTTCCAAGCGCCGACCCTCCTCCGTGATCAACTCGCTTTGTTGAAATTCACCCGATGCCCAGACGCGCTGGAGGATGTGTTCGGAAATGGAGAAGGCGCCGTATTCCCCCTGAATCTCCGCAATGGCGTCCGGTTTCCTCGGCTTCATTTTTTCAGCCCCCCATTCAGGTGGCCGTCGATAAAGGCTTCCACTTCTGCCAGGGAGGTGGTGCGGGTGAATTCGGCGGGAAAGGCGGCAAAGTCGTTCAAATCCCTACTGAAAAGAATGACGGGTTTTCGGTATCGGGCGGCCAATTCCGCCTCCGACCGGGTTCCGGCGCTCCCCGGAAGCACGACGATGACATCCGATGTGAGGATGTTGATGTGATTTCTCGAAAGCGGCTCTTGGCCGCTTCTGCCACTGAGGGGGAGGTGGGTCTTTACGGGCAGTTCGACGAAGGCGTTTGGATAACCCCGTTTCGGTGCGGAGGAAGCGTCGCCGCCCCGGGCCGGCAGGACCCCTACGACCAAACCCCTACGCGGTTGTTGCCCCTGAAAACTTTGGCTGACGGCTTCCATGGTCCCCCGGCCTCCCCCTGTAAGCAAATGTACCGGCTTTTGGGCCAGTAGTTTACCCAGCGGTCGGCAGA
The DNA here is from genome assembly GCA_014529615.1 of Opitutia bacterium. GTDB lineage: Bacteria > Verrucomicrobiota > Verrucomicrobiia > Opitutales > UBA2995 > JAABVD01. Next base: position 863 of record JAABVD010000231.1, on the reverse strand, counting down.
GATCGTGGTGGGGCTTGTCGCCCGATCCCATGACCCCAACGATTTTTAAACGGCTTTTTGGCATGACAGATGGAAGAATTCGGAAGGCTGACGCCTCTTCTCTATGGTTTAAACATGAAAGCTTTGTCCTTGTTGAGAACATTTTGGAGACTAAATTTTTCGCCATGTATTTGAATGCGGCAGTGCAAAGACTTGGAACCGAGACTGCCTTCGGCGTGTTGGCCAAGGCAAAAGCCATGGAGGCGGAAGGCCGGTCCGTTATCCATTTGGAAATCGGGCAGCCGGATTTCCCTACCCCGCCGAACGTTTGTGAGGCGGCCAAGCGGGCTATCGACGAGGGTTGGACCGGTTATGGGCCCACCTGTGGTTTGCCCGAATTCCGCGAACTGATTGCCCGGCACATCTCGGAGAGCCGGGGCATCGAGGTTAGCCCTTCCCAAATCGTCGTCACCCCGGGCGGCAAACCCATCATGTTCTTTGCCTTGCTCTCCTTGGTGGAGCGGGGGGAAGAGGTCGTTTATCCCGATCCTGGATTTCCCATTTATCGTTCCATGATCGACTACGTTGGCGGAAAACCCGTTCCCATGCCTCTAATCGAAGCCCATGACTTCAGTTTTGAACTGGATCGCCTGAAAAGCCTCATTTCCGATCGCACCAAACTGTTGATCTTGAATTCCCCGCAGAATCCCACCGGCGGCATCCTTTCCCGGGATGATTTGAAAGCGGTGGCAGAGCTGTGTATTGAGCACGACGTGGTCATCCTGGCGGACGAGATTTATTCCCGCTTGCTCTACCAAGGGCGATTTGAATCGGTAACCCAATTTCCGCATGTGCTCGACCGCACTATTATTCTGGATGGATTT
>JAABVD010000230.1:4426-6053 GCA_014529615.1 Opitutia bacterium | reverse complement strand
CGAAATTTCTCCGTTTGTGGTTCTGGATGAGGAAGATTCCGGATACATTGCCACTCAGACCCTGGCGGGAACCCGTCTGCGGAGCAATCTGGCCGACATCGGGGCATCGGTCCAGGTCCTTACATCGGAATTTCTCGATGACATCGCCGCCACCGAATCGACCGATCTGTTATTGTATACCACCTCTACCGAGATCGCAGGTCTGGGTGGAAACTTCTCCGGGGGAAACGCCCAACAGGACGACCGTGTTCTGACAGGAGCGGTCCTGAGTAACCCGCAGGGGGCCAGCCGGATTCGCGGCTTGGGCGCCCCCGACAACACCCGCGACTTTTTCCTGACAAGTATTCCCTGGGACAGCTATAATTCGGGACGAGTGGAAATCAATCGAGGAGCCAATGCCATTCTTTTTGGCCTGGGCTCTCCCTCCGGGGTGCAAAACGTCGGTTTGAACCGGGCCGTATTCGATGAAATCAACCGGGTTGAATTTCGCGTGCAAGATGGAGGCGATGAGCCTTCCTATCGGGCCCAGGTCGATTTCAACCGCGTACTGGTGGAAGACAAATTGGCCGTCCGCGTTGCCGCAGTTCGGAATAATCGCAATTATCCCCAAAAGCCGGCCTTCCAGGATCAGGAGCGCTCTTACATCACCGCCACGTGGCGCCCTCTTGAAAACACCGTTATTCGCGTCAGTTACGAAAGCGGCCACATTCGGGCTAACAGCCCCGACCCGGTGGGTCCTCTGCAGGCCATCGACCACTACATTCGCGAAATCCGCCGTTACCACTCCGCTCTGGCAGAGGATGGCAACTACATAGGAGCACCGGAAACCAATTTGCCCCTCACCTACGATCCCTGGCGCTTCAGCATGCGCTGGCCCATTAGGGAATACAGGGCTCCCTGGCAACAGATCTCCCCGGCAACCGGTTTCACCAACCCCTTTCAAAATCAAGGTTTCGGAAACTCACTGGGCATGGTCTGGGAAAGGGACACCGAACATCCCGATTTCGGATTCCCGGGCGTTATCCCCAACAACAACGCCTACCGGGTCGATTTTAACCCCAATACGAATTACTTCGAACACAAGGTGTGGTACGACTACGAGCGTCCATTGGCGGACAGACCGCCCAATCCACGGGCTCCCCGAGGCGGCCGCAATTTCCGTCGCATCGATAATGCCGGGGCCTATGATATCGGAGATTACGCCGGTATCTTCGAAGGGTTCAACGACCTGGATCTATTCGACTTCTCGGAAAACCTCCTGGCCGGAACGTCTCCGTTCCAGAACCGGGATTTCGACGCCCTCCAGGCCTCGCTGGAACAAAACTTTTTTCAAAACAAACTGGGCTTCGAACTGGCCTTTACCAAAGAAAATTTCACTCGCCAGACTTTCAACGGTTTCCCCGGCCGCACCATGGGGGTCCTGATCGATATCAACCATACCCTTCCCATCGGCACATTCGATCACAATAACGATCCGCTGGTACCGGTCCAGCCACAGCCAAATCCCAATTTCGGCCGCCCCTTCATGATCGGTAAAGCAAGTTTGGCGGATCTCAAAACAGAACGTGAATCCGTCCGCTGGACCGGTTATTGGGATTTTGATACGGCCGATTGGCTGGGGGACAAT
>JAABVD010000230.1:0-4276 GCA_014529615.1 Opitutia bacterium | reverse complement strand
TGGGCCCTCCGGTCGATCTGGTGAGCGATCCAGCGGGGATCACTCGGGATATGTTCCAGATCAATCCGGTCAATAATCAAAAAGTGTGGAATCCCGGCGGCCCTCCCGTGCCGACCACCTATTATGACGTGGTCAATCAGGAAATGGTCACCCACAACCTCGAAAGGAGGCTGGCCGCCATTAACGGTGAGCATAACGGAACGGTAAACGATTCCCTGGCCGCCATCCTGCAAAGTTTCCTCATCAACGAAAACATCGTAACCACCCTGGGCTGGCGCCAGGACGAGGTGACCAATACCCTGGCCAACACGCCCATTCTGACCGACACGGCAACGCCCGAGCAGGTTTCGAGTTTGGGCATTGTCAATAAAACCTACGATTATCTGGGTACCATCGCCCAGAATGGGGACGGAGAATTCCTCTTTGAAGAACCTGAAATCACCTTTGTCAAGGAGGACATCTTCAGTTGGGGGGCGGTGGCCAAGCTGCCCAGGGAATGGAATCCCTTCGATTGGATGGACAGTGCCAGCTTTTTCTATAGCGAGTCCCAAAATTTCCAGCCCGCCCCGGGCCGTGAAAATCACTTGGGCATACAACTTCCATCACCCACGGGCACGACTGAGGATATCGGGTTCAATTTCGCCTTTTTAAATAACAAAATCAATCTACGCATCAACCGCTTCGAAGCGTCCATCAACAATGCCAGTTATCCGGGGGTCAATCGCGTCTACGCCCAGTCGGAAACCACTACCTTGCGCGGGTGGATCAACAACGTCCTGACCGATTTGGCCATCGCGGATTTCGATGAGGTTATTGACGATGATGAGATGCATCCCGACTTCGGGAAGCTGCTCCGCATGCCCCCCGCAGAATTAGAGGCTCTGTTGGATGAATTCCTGGACTTTTTCGGCATGGACATCGACCGCCACAACGATGTGGTGACCCTCGATCCATCCAACCCTTTCTCCGCTATCTGGACCGAAAACAACTGGCGGACCACCTACGATGCACAACAGGGCATCGTTGACGGCATTGAGCAGAACGCTGCAGGTCAAACCGATACCCTCGACCAAGTCACCAAAGGCACGGAAATCGAGTTGGTGGCCAATCCCGTTCGCGGGATGCGGGTGCTGCTCAACGTGGCCAAGGTTGAAACGGCCAACAGCAATATTGCGCCAACCATGCGGAATTGGATCGAGAACCATATTGGGCCTTTCTACGCCGGAACTCCTACCAACCCCAGCAAGTTTGGACAGTTGATGCGGGGAGGCCCCAGCCGTCGCCCCGAACTGCGGGCAAATAATTTTCCCAATGCAGCTACCAATGAGGAATGGTGGACCCGCGAGGTGATTCGCGATTGGGAGGTGATCAAGGCCCAGGAAGGAACCTTTTCGCCGGAAGTTCGGAAGTGGCGGGCAAACGCCGTGGTCAATTATGACTTCCGGCAAGGCGCTCTCAGAGGTTGGGGCGTAGGGGTTAATGCGCGCTATCAATCTCGCGTCGCCATCGGATTCCCCATTTCCCTGGACGCGGAAGGTATTCCCAAGCCGGATATCGAAAATCCCTTCTTTGGTCCGGCCCAAACCAACTGGGGTTTCCGGTTGGCCTACAGCAAGCGCATTTGGGACAATAAGGTAAACTGGCGCATCCAGCTCAACCTGAGCAACGTGTTCTCCGACAAACGCGACCTCATTCCAGTTCGCATGACCGATATCGGTTTGTTGGCGCAATCCCGGACCTCCCCTCCGCGGGGTTGGGTCATTTCCAACCGCTTCGTCTTCTAACCGGGATAGCCTTACTTCCAAACAAAGGAGAGATCTCGGTAAATTCCTAGCGAGCGAACCAATATAATGAGTCACCTGCGGAGAACCGTCATGAGGACCCGTCTTCTTCTCGTTTTCACCCTTGCGTTGGGCGCCTTTTCCGGCGCTCAAGCTCGGGTGCAAGGAGGAAATGACCAAGGCTCGGCCGCGTTTGAACAGCTTAAGTCCCTGGTCGGCATCTGGGAAGGCGTCATGCCCGCGAAAAAGGGTGAAGGAGAGGCCGCCGAAGAGCCGCCAGCCGAGACCATGAAGATGCGCGTGGAATACCGCCTTACTGCCGGCGGCAGCGTCATTCAGGAGACCTTCAATGGCGGCACGCCCATGGAAATGATTACCATGTACCACGACACGCAAAAAGGGCTGAGACTCACCCACTACTGCATGTTAGGCAACCAACCTCAAATGAACTATACCGGCACTCGCGATGGCGCGCTCCACTTCACCCTGTCCGAGGACAGTGATCTGGACCAGGACAAGGACGCCTTCATGCACTCGCTCGCCCTTACCATCGTCGATGAAAAAAACATCGTACAAGGATGGACCATGTATCGGGATGGCGAGGCTCAGTCCCAGGACATTCACCTGACGCGGGTGAAATAGCAATGGTTCCCAGGTCAGACCTTCTCCACCAGGATGTAGTAAACGCCCATTTTTTCACCCTCGGCTGTGGTGAAATAGGCCTCGATATATGTTTTACCGGGTGGCAACTCCATGGAGAAATCAACCCCTTCCTGCCCGGATGACACCGGTTTCTCGTCGGACTGGTCACCCACTTTAAGGAAGGCGCCTTTAAACTTGAGGGCTTTACCGGGAGTTTCACGAAATGCCGTCAGCCCCGGGACCGGTTCTCCAGGCGGAAGGGCATCATCCAGGCCGGCATTGGATTCCAGTGGCCATCTACGCAGGGAAAACTGGTAGGTTCCGGCAGTTTCCACTTCCACGGCCCATTTGCCGGGATAGCCGTTCCCTATTTTACCGCCACGCACGGAACTCTGGTTCCAGGCCACGCCACGATTGCCCGAAAGCCAATCGTGGGATGTAAGAACGGCGGGATTTTCCGCCGGATTTCCCAACACCAGTTCAGCGAATTTGGAAAAGGAGGGTTCTAAACTCCTCCACCATTTCTCGTAGTTTCCGCGCAAATTCCTCACCATCTCGGGGCGCTCCGACGCAATATCCTTCTCCTGGCCCGGGTCGTTAGCCATATCGTAGAGTTCTTTCCCATTAATGAGGCGCCATCGTTGGGTCATCACGCTACTCTTGCGCCATTTGATGGGATCCTGCACCCGTTGGGAATCGGTTACCAGGAAGCGGTCCGGCCAAGCCGTGGGCAGTTGGAAAATCAACGGGGCCAGGGACCGGCCATCGAAGAAATAATCCACCGGGGCCTGGAGCCCGCACAGGTCGATCAAAGTGGGCAGCACATCGACGTGAGCGCTCAATTGGGCAATATCGCGACCATTTGTCAGCCCGGCTTTGGGCCAATGGAGGAAAAAGGGCACCCGGTGCCCACCATCGTACTCGCTGCCCTTTTTCCCGCGCATACCCGCATTCCAAACTTTTTCCCCATTGGCGGTGCCGTTGTCGGTGGTAAAAATAAAGAGGGTGTTTTCTTGCAGATCCCTGGCCGCGAGCCACTCGCGGATGGCGCCAACGTTTTCGTCGATATTGGCAACCATGCCGAAGAAAATGGCCTCCCTTTCGGACAAACCTTGCTTCAGATAGGGTTTCCAATATCGGTCCGCCACGTGGAAGGGGCTGTGGGGAGCGTTGGTCGAGATATAGGCGAAGAACGGTTCTTCCCGGGCCACACTGTCCTCTATGAACCGCTTGGCCGAATCGAAGTATACATCCGTGCAATAACCCTCGAACTTCTTCGGTTTGCCGTTGTGGAAATAGGTGTCGTCGAAATAGGCGTTATTCCAGTAGTCGGGAGTTTGCCCTACCCCTCCCCCTCCGTGGCGGACCACCTCATGAAATCCACGATCCTCCGGACGATAGGGATAGTTGTCCCCCAGGTGCCATTTGCCAAACATACCGGTGCGGTATCCGGAGTTGGCAAAGACTTCACCCAAAGTTGCTTCACCCCGGAAAAGCAAGGAACGCCCCATGATGGTGTGCCAGGGACCGGCCCGGTTGGTGAAATGTCCACTCATCAATGCTCCCCGGGTGGGCGAGCAGGTGGGGCTGACATGATAGTCGGTCAACCGGATGCTTTCCCCATGCAGTTCATCCAGGGCGGGGGTTTTAAGAACGGGATTACCATGGGCGGATATATCGCCATAGCCCTGGTCGTCGGTGATGACCAGAACCACGTTGGGCCGCTCTTGAGCGGCAACCGGCCACAATCCGGCAATCGAGGTTAAACCGGAAATCAGGAAAAAGGATCGAAGCGTCATAAGTATAATCGGGTCGGATTTTGCACACCAGTGGGAAGGGAAAATTCAAGTAAG
>JAABVD010000229.1 GCA_014529615.1 Opitutia bacterium | reverse complement strand
TGCCTTGTGTGCCTTGTGTGCCTTTGTGCCTTTGTGCCTTTGTGCCTTTGTGCCTTTGTGCCTTTGTGCCTTTCTCTCGGCATCCAACAGCTGAGGCAGGAATACACCTGCCTCAGCTATCGAAAAGAAAGTCCCGTCGAAGGTTACCGGTTTATGTTGTTAGGGAAAAGGAAGCCTTTAGTCGATCTGATACACTTCGACAAGCGCAACCCCGGTAGTTCCATCCTTTCCTTCAACCTTGGCGGTATAGTTACCGGTTTCGAGAGTGAGAACAGCCGCGGAACTCGCACTGCCAGCAGCCAGGTTTGGACTGCCTCCCCAAAGATCGGTTACCAACTGTCCCTGAGAGTCCTCCCAGTTGTCGTTCGTCATCAATACCGTACCATCGGCAGCGGTTACGGTGAGGACCGGATCGGCCAGGGCACCGGCAACACCCCTATCCGCCAGTTCCGGTCCAACAGCCTGGACCAGCACTTGCTGGAGGTCATCTCCGATAATGAAACCGCCGATCATTACGTTATCCCCTGTTCCCACCATGGCACGGGTGGAAATATTGATGAACTTGCCCGATGGGATGGGTGCAAAGGAACTCAGTATTATATTATCGAATACAATTCCCCCTTGTCGGTTGGTATCTTGGTAAAGGGCAAATTGTCCCAGATCATCATCCTGCTGGTTGAAAACGACATCAGGAGCATTGGCCGGGTCCGGCGTAACGTGAAATTCATGCTCCCCCATATTTTCCCCATTAACAAACAAATGAAGGGAATTGGGCGCTACCGTGCCGGAGCCTAAACCCGGGAGATCATAGTCTACCGAATCGGTGTCGTGGGAGTTGGCCAGTATGTTGATACTATTGGCCGAATCGAGGTTATAGGTTCCGATTGTCGTGGTTCCACCCAGTCGATTGAGCCTGACGGTGCCGTCATTCCTCAGCCTGATTTCAAAGGGCCGGAAGTCGGAATTGTTCAGACTATCCCCCACACGCCCTAAAGCGACATGAACCCGGGTGTCCGTATCGGTAGCCGCATAAGCCCTTTGAAAGTCGAAACTCAAATGCACCTCGGATCGATTGGTTCCCCCATTGAAAGGAAACCGAAAGTGCGTCGGGGCGTCGCCGGCCTGATCGTAAATATAGAGGCTCTTCCCGCTCAAGGGGTTGGCCGGATCGGAGGTGCTATCGATAACGACGGCGCCGTTGGTGGCGGTGTTTGAGCTCGGCGAAAAGGTTGCATCGCTCACATCGGGCTGCTCACCTACCGTGTCGCCCTCAAAATCAAGCGTTAACAAAGCCGGAGGCGGAGGTGGGGGGCCGGGTTCACTTGCGGCTCGTCGACATACATGGGGTTCTTCCCTTTTACGGTCTCCACACCACCGGCGGAGGTGATGATCAAAATGGTGTCCAGCGGATCAGTCGTATCGTTGCGAAATCCGGCGTCTTCATACACCAAGGTTTGGGTCGGATAATCCGTGCCTCCCCTGATGTATTGCGAAAAAGTCCATTCACCGGGCTTGACCACAAACCAGAACTCATACCAGGTTTGGGTGTCCATAGCCTCACCCGCATCGACATCCTGAAGATTGATATAATCGCCATCATCGCGGATATCGATTCCGCCGTTTGCCTCAATACGCCCCAGCACAGAATAACTGCCATAGGCGTGTATGTTGTTATCCCCTCTCGCTGTATCCGAAACCAGACCCCAGGTCATATCCGCTTCTCCGGGGGCTCCTTCCACCAAGGGACGGGCTACTTTGAAGTAGAAGGTGGAGACCTCCGTCAGGTCATCCAAGTTAATCTTGATGGACTGGTCCTCAGAGAGGGATCGAATGGTGGTATGGTTGAGGCTGGAAGTGCTTAATGGTACACCGGGATAAATTTCAAGCACCTTGCCCTGACCCATGTTGAACGGATCTTCCACCACCTTGATATTCCACCAAGGCCCCTCTTCCGGGTTTGGCATTGAAGTATCATCGACCCCCGGCATGCTCGCGCCTGGCGGGGGCTGGTCTGCCATGTAGGTTTCAAAATCGTCGATCTTCTGAAATTCCGCAAAAAGCGAACCAGCACAAAAGATCGAGATCAGTGTCAGTATTGTTTTTTTCATATTAATATCAGTTTATGGTCTTCTGGTTTCGCTTTGGGTAGTCCAAGGCGACGGGAAATTCTAAAAATCTACGGTCAGGGTCAAGCGATAACTCCGGGGGGTATAGTAGACATCGGTGCGGCGTTTAAGCGGCGTGCCGTTGTCGAGGTAATTGACGATGGCCTGACCCTTCTGGTCATCCAGGAGGTTGTAAATATTAAGCCTGAACGAGAAAAGGCGATCGTTCCAATCCCAGGAATAGCGCAAGGCCGAATTGACCCGGTAGCGCTCGGGAGTGTCGGGGGTGCGATAGAGATTGGAGGCCAGATCGTTCCCTCCGATGGGTATGGATGTCGGTTGGGGACCGGTGTAAATCAGACCGATACCGGCGTTGATGCCCTTGAGAACGCCTTCGGAAAAGCCGTATCTGGTCCAGAGCGAAGCCGAGTCTTCCGCCCCGGTATAGAGGCTGACGCCTTCCAAACCACCCACCAGATCGGTGGGGCTGACATCTCCCAAGGCAATCGGTTGACCGTTCTTGGTCACGGTGTCCACCACCCCATCTCCATCGGTATCGTTTTCTTCCAGTCCGAAGGCTTCCCGTCCGAAAGTTCGCACCCATATGTCGTATTCCGTCCCAAAAACCATTCCGCTTTCGGGGTCGATGGCTTCAACCATCTTGAAGGAACCGTCCACTTCTCTTTCCGTTTTAGCGTAAGCGAAAATCAACTGCCAGTTTTCCAGGGGCGAATAAATGAGCTGAAGGTCGTAACCGGTCGACTTATCGTCGTAGAGAACATTGGTCCCGCTCGAGTTCGGTACGCTGGGATTCAATCCCAGGGTGGTGCCTCGGGAGCGACTGTAGGGCATGGGATCGAAATCATCCGGCCCGGCCTGGGCGATAAACTCCGATGCGCTGCGACTGCGGTCGGCAAAGGCTTTCTCCAAATAATAGCGCCAGGTCTTGCCCGTCTCGTTGCCGTCGCCATCAACGGCGGGGAGATCCAGTTTTTCGTAGTCCAGATACACGTAATTACGAGGGTTGGTCGTGTCCGACCGATGCCCCTCGATACCGAGAAGGCCATCGGGCCAGTCGACCTTGATGCCAATGAGTTTGCCCTGATCATCCCGAATGAATTGGCGTACTTTTTGTAGTTTTATACCCTCTTCTTCGAAGTAAAACAGGTCCAATGGGTAGGAAACCGGAACGCCGAGATCGACAATTAAACGGGGATCAAAACCATTGGCGTCATTAGCTTCCTGGTCCAGGGCATGCACTCCCCCAACCCATTCGGCCGGAGCCGGGGCGCCTTCATAAAACCACACCGCGTTTTCCCGTTCGATCTGGTAGGCCGAGATCGTGCCGGACAACTTGCCGTCCCAGAAGTCGAACTTCAGACCCAACTCCTGGCTCAGGCTTTGTTCGGAGGGTAGCCCCTCCAGGTTGCCGTCGCGGGCTCCCGTATTGGGAGTCAGGCCCTCCGCGCTCACCGCGTAAATGGTGAGATCGTCCCGGAGTTTGTAGTTCAGGGCGAAGGTCTGGGTGGTGGTCTTTTCCGCCCCCGTGGGATCGGGTATGTATTCGCTCACTCCCTCGGGCAGGGGAAAGAATCCGAACGTTTCATTATCCGGGTTATGCACTATTCCATCGGGCGGGGCAAGTTCCAGGGTCGGGCCGGTGTAACCGGGGCCGTAAGCGGCAAATTCATCGAATCGGTCGTACTTGCGGTCCCGCGAGTGGAATCGATCGTGGCGCGCCCCCAAAATCATCCCCAGTTTATCGTTGAAAAATTGGCCCTGGTAGAGGGCATAGTGGCCGGTAAACCAGACTTCGACATTACGAAACTCGCGGCCCGGCATTCCAGTGGGCTCGCCATTGTAGCGGATCACGCTGTGGTCGTGGATATTCCTCTCGATCAGGATATCATCGTCGGCCAGTTCCAGCTTATCGGCATATTGCCAATTGATGCGTTCCGCTCCGATGGTAAAGTCGGCCACGTCCTTGATATCGTGACGCCCGACCAAAAAGGTGTGCTTGGCATCCCCTCCCAGGAAGGGCGTTTCAAAATTGTAGGTCGCCCGCACGCGGAATTGATCCGAAGTGGTCGTTTCCGGGTCTTTCTCCCACCAATAACGCGCGAAACGATAGTCGCGCAGGTTGCGGCGGTCAGCGGGATCCTTCTCGATGTGAGTGTTCTGGTTTATGACGACGTATTCGTCGAGCCAATCGAGGATCTGTTGGGGATTAACCGTATTGGGATCATTGGGCCGCCCGACTATGACGCCCTTCACGTCCAAAGCCCGTTCACTATTGGTCAGGGTCGAAAGATTGACGTTGAATATTTCCTCGCGGGCATTGGTGAGAAACATGCCGGCCGATACGGTGAGGTTCTCAATGGGCGTGACATCCAGGTTGACCAGCAGGTTTTCCTCTTTCCGAAAGTGATAGGTGTCCGGACCGGTGACGCGGTAGGATTCGGGCAGGCCCCCCAGGTCTTTGGTAATATTGATTTGCTCCCCAAATGCGTTGCGGGCGTTCAGGTCGATGGCGGCATTGAGGTTGTCGTGCAGGTGCTGGGCCCCGATGCCGTTAAATTGCTTGTTGAAATACTGTCCCTCCACCAGAAGAGATACCTTTTCCGTCTGCCACTGCATTTGCCCCACGTAATACTTCAGCTCCGAACTTCGCCAATCGGTCCAGTGCTCCCGCTCATCATGGGCGGAGGCGAAGCGGTAATTCAACTGGCCTCCCAGAAAATCCTTGGACAGAGGCCCCGTCACATCGATGGTTCTGCGTAAGTAGCCGTCGCTGCCCGCTCCAATGGTCACCTCCTGCACCGGCGCGGAAAGCGGGCGCTTGGGTATTACGTTTACGATGCCGGAGAGAACCCCGATCCCGTAGAGCAGTGAATTGGGTCCGCGGACCACCTCCAATCGTTCCACGTTGAGGGTGTCGACAATACCCCCCAGAATGGTGCCGTATTGGGCGATGAGGCCGCCGTAACGGAAGCCGTCGCGGTTTTGAAAGGGCACGTTGAACCCCCTGATAATGGTCACATTGGCAAACCGACCACCCGTTCCACCCCGGGAGGAAGGCGAACGGTCGGAGCTATCCACCTCGTTGGCGCCAGGCGTATTGGCCCCGTCGACGCCCACCCCGTCGGCGGCGGAGAATTGGTCCAGGAATACCCCGGATGAATACCTCAAGGCTTCATCAAAATCGGTCGCGCCCGTGTCCTCGAGAAACTCGGAGTTTATCACCTCGATGGCCATGGGAATATCCTTGATCAGGGTATTCAGACTCGTGCCCGAGGTCGAATTGGTCGAGAGGTAACCCCGGTCCCCGCTGGCATCAACGGTGAAGGGAGACAATTGGAAGATATCACCGAGGTCCTCATCCTCTTCCTGGGCAAGAAGCCATCCGCCAAAAGGGATGAGGAAACCGGTTAGTAGCAAAAATTTGCGCATGTTAATCACCCTGGATGTCATCGAAGGCTTGGGGTTTCAGAATCGTTCATAGAGCGTAATTTTCCCGTAAGCGAAGCAACGCCCACAACCGCCAGAGGGGGGCAAAACCTGCCCCTAAAGGGAAATTTGAGTAAATTGAAATCACAGATTAGTCTATAATGGGTAAGTAAAGATTAATAATTATTAAGTGCAATCAAGAAAAAATTAACCTTGTTTTTTCCGTTCCTCACAAACCTGATACCAAATCGTCGCATTTCGAGGATCTTACGAAGGTTTCCGGACCGACAGAGAAAGAGGAAAGTGGAAAGAGTTCAGAGTGAAGTTTTGAGGGTCACGGCGTAAAACCGCTCCACTGGATTAACTCTCGCCAAGTCGCCAAGGACATAGGCGCGCCAGGGCGCGCCAATTAGGAATTAGGAGGGAGAAAGGCACAAAGGGGGGAGAGAGATCATGATCAGGATTGAGAGCCAACCTGTCCTGCCGTAGCCTCTTGACCTGCGCTGTGCCGTGCGAAGCCTATAGGCGAAGCATGGTAGCGTTGCGAAGCACGGTTCTGGCGAAGCGGGATCCGTGCCCATCCATCACTCCACCCTTGAGGGGGAGTCGGCAAGACAAGGGCCATTCGTGGTCAATTTCAAATTCCTAATTCGCGCCCTTGCGCGCTTCCCCCCCTCTGTGTTTTTTTGCCTCTTGTGGTTAATCTCTCTCTCCTCCTCTGTGCCCTCTGTGGCCTCTGTGGTTAACCCGCTCCTCCAAATAAGCTCTCGCAAAGACGCAAAGGGCGCCAAGACTGGGAAAAGGATTTCGCGCCCTTGCGCGCTTCATCCGTGCTCATCCGTGTAATCCGTGGTCAATTTCAAATTCCTAATTCGCGCCCCAGCGCGCTCCCCCCCTTTGTGTTTTTTGTGCCTTTTGTGGTTAATCTCCCTCTCCCCTCTCTCCCCATTCCTAATTCCTAATTCCTAATTCCTAATTGGCGCCCCTGGCGCCTCATATCCGTGGTTAATTCCCTTCTCCAGATCCTTGAATTTTCGATCAGGATCATGATCATGATCATGATCAAGATGATTTACTTTGTGCCCCTTCGTGGATCAAATTCCCATTCAGCCTTTCCCTCCCTTTCTCTCTCCCCTCTCTGCACTCTGCACTCTGAACTCTGAACTCTGAACTCTGAACTCTTTCCCCTCCCTCTCTCCTCTGTGCTCTCTGTGGCCTCTGTGGTTAATTCTCTTCTTTTGTTATGAAAACTACCCGATTCACCATCTTCTTCTTTCTCTTCTTGCCGTTGGCCTCTCTGGCCGGGGCAGCGCCGCCCAACATCGTTTTGATCATGGCCGATGACATGGGTTACGGGGACGTTGAAGCGCTCAATCCCCGGTCCAAAATTCCCACTCCGCATTTGAATCGGCTGGCTGCAGAAGGAATGACCTTTTCCGACGCCCATTCCCCTTCGGCCGTTAGCACCCCCACCCGCTATGGGTTGCTCACGGGCCGCTACTGCTGGAGGACGGAATAGACCCAGGGGGTGTTGAATGGATACGGACGT
>JAABVD010000010.1 GCA_014529615.1 Opitutia bacterium | reverse complement strand
GTGGAAAAAGGGGACTCACTCGTGTAACGTTCACTTGAATATTGTCTTTCCGCTGATTATCCACTGGCTCGACTGCACTACATATACATCAACAAGAGGCCCAGTGAATCCATCGATGCCCTCAGCTATGAATTCCTTCGTTTTGTCCTTTCACGCCAGGGACAGGAGATCGTAGTGGAGGCCGCTTACTTTCCATTGCCGGCTTCGGTTGCGTCAAAGACTTTCGCATCCCTTCAATAGACATGTTTTCGACCTCCCATCGCGCTACAAGAGGGGTGTAAGCTCAGGATGAAAAATCAATCCCAGCCCCACAACAGGACTCTCGAAAGGTTCCGGGTATCGCGGCGCACCCGGTGGTTCGACCAATTTATGAACCACTTCATCGTAGTGGGCGGAGTGATCGTCATTGCCGCTGTCATGGGGATATTCGTCTTCATTATCTTCCAGGTCGCGCCGCTCTTTCAAGGAGCCAAGGTCGAATTACTCAGCCGGCACCAATTGACCGATGCGGTGGATTCTGTCGTGGCGGTCGATCTCGATGAATGGGGGGAATTGCCGGTCCTGATCCAAAAGAACGGCTCCCTGCGCTACATCGATTTGAAAGGGGACCGGGGAATTTTGGAAAACAGTCAAGTCTTCAAAGAGGGCGAAACCCTATCTTCAATCCACTACAATTCCCAGAAACGCCTACTCGTGGCGGGCTCGCATTCAGGCAAGTTCGCCTTCGCCAAAATAAGTTATCGGCCGGAGTATGATTCCTTCTCCGTCAGGACGGTTCACCCGGAGGTAAGCAGTTCGGATTGGTTCGATCTTTCAGTATATGGCGAATGGGTGCAATTTGTCGATTACGGGGAGGGTGATTCGAATAAATTGGCCGTCGGGGTGTGTCTGGATTCCGAAGGAAACAGGCATGTGCGGGCAGTAAGCCTGGAGCAAAAACGCTCCCTCTTTGGGGAAGGGGGAAAGATCTCGCTGGGGACCCGGTTTGACCTGACGGAAGCTATCGACCAGGAGATTCAACAGATCGACGTCGCTCCGGAAGGGGACCTGGTCCTGATCACGGCGGAAAACGGAGAAGTATTTGTTTTCTTTAATCGGGGAGGAAATCTGGAGCAGGGACAACGATTCCGGCCCTTTGGGGACCTCCCCGACCGTCGGGTTCGCGGGGCGGATTTTCTTTTAGGGGACGCCTCGGCCGTATTTACCGGTTATGGGGGGGGAAACCGGGTTTACAGTCTTTCCCTGGACCGGGACAAAGGCAAACGCCTCTATGCCAAGACCAAGGAAATTGAACCTATGCCGGAACTACCGGAAGGCTATTTTTCCGGTGTTCGCAACAAGAGCTTTCTGCTGGTGGGCAAACATCATGCTTCCCTGCGTTTCAGCACTACGGAGTCGATTCGCTGGCAACGGGACTTTGAATTCGAGATCCTCAAGGGGATCATCGGAGAGAAATATGATCGTCTGGGTTTCCTCGACAGCGCCGGAACGTTTCATCTCTTTCAATTGCGGGATCCTCACCCCCAAGCAGGCTTGAAGGCGTTTTTGGGAAAAATCAGGTATGAGGGCCAGGCTGAGCCCGATCACATTTGGCAATCCACCGGCGGAACCGACGACTTCGAACCGAAGCTTTCCCTGATTCCACTGATTCTGGGCTCAATCAAGGGCACTTTTTACGCCATTTTGTTTGCAGCCCCCATCGCTCTTTTGGCCGCTCTCTACACTTCTCAATTTTTGCATCCCAGGTGGAGGGATCATGTAAAACCAACCATGGAAATAATGGCGTCCTTGCCATCGGTTGTCCTGGGTTTTATGGCCGCTTTGTGGCTGGCCCCTCTGCTGGATACGCGTGTCCCGTCCCTGATGCTCGTTTTGATCGGGGTTCCCTGCGCAACGCTGGCCTGCGCATGGTGCTGGGGGCGGTTGCCCCAACGCGTCCGCACCCGTATGCCCTCGGGATTGGAATTCCTGTTATTATCTCCTGTAATCCTCCTCACCTGTATTCTGTGCTGGAAGGCGGGTCCTCTCGCCGAGGAAATCCTGTTTGTGGTAACCAATCCCGACACGGGTGAGCGGGTGGTGGACTTTCGACTCTGGTGGCCGGAATTTACCGGAGCCACCTACACCCAAAGAAACTCATTGGTGGTGGGTTTCATTATGGGATTTGCCGTGATTCCGGTTATCTTTTCCATTGCGGAAGATTCACTGAGCAATGTGCCCAAGTCCCTGAGTTCCGGATCCCTGGCCCTGGGCGCAAGCCGCTGGCAAACGGCGGTGAAAATTGTGCTTCCAACCGCATCCCCCGGGATAATCTCCGCCCTATTGATTGGAATCAGCCGGGCCTTGGGGGAAACCATGATAGTAGTTATGGCCACGGGCAACACGCCGTTAAAGGACTTCAATATTTTCAGCGGGATGCGGACCTTGTCGGCCAACATCGTAGTGGAATTTCCCGAAGCGCCATTCCAGGGAACCCTGTACCGAACGCTGTTCCTGGGTGCGCTGGCCCTTTTTATAATGACGTTTATTATCAACACCTTGGCAGAGGTTCTTCGCCAGCATCTCAAGAACCGCTACAAGACGGTGCAATAAACCCGAGACATGGTTGCAAAGGGAATGAAAGCCTATAAGGGAAAAAGCCAGGTTGGCCTGAAAGGGGAAATTGCCGTCTGGTTTTCCTCTCTAGGCCTAAGTCTGGGCCTGCTCATGATCGTGGCTCTACTGGGCGTGATTGCGTATAACGGCCTTTCCGTGTTTTGGCCCAAAAGGGTGGTTCAGGTGGAATTCGACCCGCAACCGGCCTCCGACCTGGGATCTCGATCGGTTGTTGCCGGCATTATTACCTCCCAAAAGACAAAATCCCCGGATTCGGTGGAGGAGTGGCGGCTATTTGTGGGAAATAAAGACCAATATGGAATTTCATTCACCTATTTCGACCGGGGATCACTGCTCAATGTAACCCAACCCGAGGGCTTGCTCGTATTGGAACGGACGGCCTACGGCAAGGCCATCGGGTATCCCGAGCATATTTCCGGCCCGACTGGAAAAATCATTTCCGCCGAGCATCCCAACTTTGCCCAAAGGCTGGGATCACTGGTGAAAGAATGCCAGGACCGGGGCAAGGAAATCCGCAAACTGGAAACGAGGGAGATCGGCGCCATCCATGAGGCTCTGGAAAATCTGCGGCTTCATCAATTGCGCTTGGAAAGACAAAGTGAATTAAGCTCCGAAGACCGGGAAGCCTTGGAGAGGATCGACGAGGAGCGGGCACGCTACGAATCGCTCTTCACCACATTGGCCACCCGCGCCCGATTGTTAAGGGACCTCCAAATCTCCCATAAACTTCACTATCGATTAGCCTCGGGAGAGGAAATCGACCTGCCCATCGGTGAGATCCACCAATTTTTCTACCCCAACCAAATTGGTTTCTCGGGTCGCGCCGCTGTGTTTTGGAACCACATCAAGGAGTTTTTATTGAGCGAACCCAGGGAGGCAAACACGGAGGGGGGCGTATTTCCGGCCATTTTCGGCACTTTCGTAATGACTTTGTTCATGTGTGTCATCGTCACCCCGTTTGGGGTTCTAGCGGCAATATACCTCTGCGAATACGCCAAAGATGGTGTATTCGTACGGTTGGTCCGCATTGCCATCAATAATCTGGCCGGGGTTCCCTCCATTGTCTTTGGCGTATTTGGTCTCGGATTTTTTGTCTATTGGGTCGGTGGGACCCTGGATCAATTGTTTTTCTCTCTTCGTTTGCCAACCCCCACCTTCGGCACCGGGGGTATTTTATGGGCCTCGCTTACCCTGGCCTTGATGACCGTTCCGGTGGTAATCGTCGCGACGGAAGAAGCCCTGACCGCCGTCTCACCCGGCTTGAGAGAAAGCTCCATGGCCTGCGGGGCATCCAGATGGCAGACCATTCAAAGGATAGTTCTTCCAGCCAGCGCCCCGGGGGTGCTTACAGGTATGATTCTGGCTATGGCTCGGGGAGCCGGGGAGGTGGCCCCCCTGATGTTGCTGGGGGTGGTCAAAATCGCCCCTTCCCTACCCCTGGACGATCAGTTTCCCTTCCTTCACCTGGATCGGAAATTCATGCACCTGGGATTCCACATTTACGACCTTGGATTCCAGTCTCCCGATTCCGAAGCAGCCCTCCCCATGGTTTTTGCCACTACCCTTCTTCTAATCGTTTTGGTTGTAGTGCTCAATTTGGCCGCCATCCTGATTCGGAACCGCTTGAGGAGAAAATATCAAATGGCTGGATTTTAACCCGCATGTCTCACAAATTTTCTACTGCGCTCCGGAATCCCGGCGGACCCAGCATCACCCGCAAATCTGCACAAAACCCGCGCCAGCACTCGGTCTACGTTCGCTCGCTACGAATTTTGTGAGATATGCGGGTTAACCCCTCCAGTCGATGGAAAAAGCAGTTAATATGGATCCAGAATGGGAAAATCGGGCAGCTTCCCGACGGCAGGACCCGCCGGGTCGGAGCTATATTTCGGTAAAGGATTATAGTTTTTGGTTTGGCCATACTCAAGTGCTGCAAGATTTAAACCTCGATATGCAAAAAGGCAGCGTAACCGCTTTTATCGGGCCGTCCGGATGCGGAAAATCTACCCTGTTGAGAAGTTTCAACCGATTGAATGAATTAGATCCCCAAGCGCGTCACCGGGGAGACATCACCATCGAAGATCTCAGCATATACGACCCGGCGGTGGAGGTCATTTCCTTGCGGAAGCGGGTGGGCATGGTTTTCCAGAAGTCCAATCCCTTTCCCAAATCCATCTATGAAAATGTCGTCTACAGCCTCCGGGTGGCGGGCAAAAACAACAAATCAATTTTGGACGAAGTCGCGGAAAACAGCCTGAGGTCCGCCGCATTGTGGGACGAGGTGAAGGACCGCCTGGGGGAAAGCGCCTATTCCCTATCGGTCGGTCAGATGCAGCGTTTATGTATTGCCCGGGCCATAGCCAACGAGCCCGAGGTCATCTTGATGGACGAGCCCTGTTCGGCCCTCGATCCCATTGCAACTGCCAAGATCGAGGAACTCATCCACGATCTGAAAATCAAATACACCATCATCATTGTCACCCACAATATGCAGCAAGCGGCCCGCGTATCGGATAGCACGGCCTTTTTCTACACGGGAAATTTGATCGAATACAACAAAACCCAGGAGATTTTCCTCAATCCCCAAAACGACAAGACGGAAGCCTACGTATCGGGGCGTTCCGGTTGATCTTACACCCGCATGTCTCACAAATTTTCTCGCTACGAATTTTGTGAGACATGCGGGTTAAAGGGCTGCCCCGGGAAGGCACCACTTCTCCCCATCAACCTTGAAGAAATTTGAGGATGAAGACAAGGGCTACGCTCACTACCAAACCCAGCGACACCTTGCCCAGATCGAAAGAGATCATCCGGTGAATCTTCCCCGTTACCTTGCGATCGATGCGCATGGTCAAAGCATATTCCCGGCCCGCCAACAGGCCGATAAATACCCAGGTCGTACTCATGGGAATACTGCTTACCTCCTTGAAGAAAAGGAGGATTAATCCAAAAAGCAGGTCGATGATGGTGGCGGACCGAATATCCGTCGTATTGCGCTTGGATAAAACGATCTTCTGAATGGCCCCTCCTCGCTGATAAAAGATATAGGCCAGGAGAACCAGCAACGCTACCAGCGACAGGACCAACTCCGGCAAACCCAACTTTCGCGGCAAATACGCATAGATATTAGCAAAGTCCTGTATGAGCCACTGGGACCACAAAAACCCGGTAGCGCTCCATTGGGCCAAAGTCCACCACCGCTTGCTCTTAAGCGACCGATCCAAGGGGTGGTCGAGAAAATGTTTTTCAATACTTTTTGCAATGAAAAGGTAGCCGATTATGGCGGTAATGAATGCTACGGCATAGCCCGATACCGACTTGATCAGCATAGGGCCCAGGTTGCCGGGAGCAAAAAAGGTCAGGATCATGAAGGTTGTGCTGACCGGAATTCCCAGACGGGTAACGCAAAGCAGCACTGCTGGTGGAAGGACGTACCACCAAACCATGGGATTGGGATGGGGATACCTGGGATTGGAAAAATCAAACCCATCGGCGGCATCCCCGATCAACCGACCGTAGGAGACATCCCCACCGTTCTTATGCCAACCGTAGACCAGGATTACGGTCAGAATGGTACCCGCGTAGGCCCACAATTTCCACCAGGCAACCCTGGCATTGGAACTGAGAAAGGTTCCCAGGGTCTGGATGACGTCATTGGCAATAACCGAGTAAGCGGCCAAGAGGAATCCAAGGCACATAAAAAGTTCATGCATGTCAGTAGGCGTCGAATAGTAGGCTTGGACCCGACCTTGCCGGAATCCTTTGGAACTGCCAAATTTATTTTTTTCAGGTCAGAACAACCCGAATTCCCCTTCTCAGGTAGGTGGGCACATCCAGATCCTGTCCCCCCAACTCGTTGCGGCCAGTCTCCTCAAAATATCCGCGGCCTCCATCCAATCCATCGATCCACAAATCCTGCTGAACCGAAATTGCCGGTTCAAGGCTATCCGGTTTCCGCCCCTCAACCGTTGGGCCGGGCCTGCTGGAGGAGGAGTAGGGAACGAGCCGCTTGCGGCCCTTCTCCGATGAAGACGAAGGGGACCGGCTGGTGCGAAGGGGGCGTAAACCTCCCAAATCGGTAGTACCGATGACACAAATTTCGATTGACTGTTGTTTCCCTTCATCGATCACGGCGCCCAAGGTGGTGCTCGCCTTGCTGCCGAATTGGTCGGTTATGTAAGCCATTACCCCTTCAACCTGGGCCATGGACAGATCCGTTCCCCCAACTATGTTGACCAAAAGATTGTCCGCCACTTTGGAATAATCCGGGACGTGAAGCAGGGGACACTGGATCAAATCGTTCAGGGCATCCCGTATAAAATTCGGACCGCAACCGGAACCGACTCCGAACAGGGTTTTGCCTCCCCGCAAATTGAAAACCTCCCGCAAAGATGAAAAATCGAGATTTATCAACCCCGGCTTTGAAAGCATGGCCCAGATGGAGCGAACCCCGCGCGTCATCCAATCATCGGCTTTGGAAAAGGCATGCAGCACCGATTCCTGGGCCGCCTCTTCCTGCAGCAGCACGTCATTGGGCAATGGGATGACCGCGTCGCAAATCTCCCGGAGCTTCTCCAGGGATTGGCTGGCCTGTTTGAAGCGCCGCTCTCCTTCGAAGGTAAAGGGCATATTGACAAAGGCGATAATGAGGCAACCGCTTTTCTTGGCAATTTGGGCAATCACCGGTGAGGCGCCGGCGCCCGTGCCACCACCCAGGCTGCTGATGAGGAAAACCAATTCATAACCCTCTACAATGCGGGAAATCGATTCGGAATCGGACAGGGCCGCGTCCTTGCCCAACTGAGGATCGCCCCCGCAACCCAATCCACGGGTCAGATTCCTCCCCAACAAATGTTGCTCACCCACTGGGGAATCGGCCAGCGTTCTCATGTCGGTATTGATGCAACAGAGCTCCAAACCATCCATAACCTTCATTTCGAGCCGTATGCGGTCCACTGCGTTATTTCCAGCCCCGCCCACGCCAATTACTTTAATGCGTGTAGAGGGCGACAAAATTTCTCTATTTTCCATGTCTAAACCTCCTAAATTCTGAAGAGCTGCTTGACCCCCTCCATCAGGGCAACACCTCGTTTGCGCTCTTTGAATTCCTTCACATTGTTGTAGCTCAGACCAAAGTGCAGCAAACCGAGCACGGTGCTGTATTCGGGCCCTTCGATTTCGGCGGCAACCCAGGAAGGGTTTGCCCCCAGCATGACCGGCAAACCGAAGGCATTTTCCGCAACCTTCTCAATATCCTTCAATTTTGAGGCGCCGCCTGTCAGCACCACCGTACCCCATTTGTTGGAACTGAAAATCGGCGCCAAATCCACGTCGCTGCAAATGAGCCTGAACAACTCATCCACCCGGGCGTTGATGATCTGACATACCCCGGACCGGGCAATGGACCGGTCCCCAATAGCCAAATCTCCGACCAGCATGACCCGGTCATTCTGTGCCTTCGGCGGCAAGGATGCCTTGCCATTTTTGATTTTCAGCAATTCGGCAATATTGGAATTGGTGCGAAGGCCGATACTCAGATCATTGGTTATATGGTCTCCCCCCACCGCCAGAACACCGGTGTAAACAACGTGCCCGTTTTTGTACAACACGTAATCGGTAGTTCCGCTTCCGATGTCGACAACCAGCACCCCGTTTCCACGTTCTTCCTCGGTGGTCACCATTTTGCCCGAGGCCAGGCTGGACACGATCAAATCCTCCACCCGTAGACCAAAGCCGTTGATGATGTGGATGGAGTCGCTCATTCGTTTGATGGAACCGTGAATATTCCAATAGCGCACTTCCAGTTTGTGCCCCTCCAGGTGCTCCGGTGACTCCACCAGCTCCTCGTCCAGGTAAAAGCCGTTTTGAATGTGATGGATAATGGCTCTGTCCTCGGGCAATTGTTTCCTCTTGGCCTCGGCCAGTAATCGCCGGATATCGGAATAGTGTACGATGTTTTTGGAAGATTTTACCGTAACCTCCGCATCGCTGAAAAAGGTTTCCAGGTGGCGTCCCGTCTGGGCCAGGTAAACGCCCTCGACACTCACCCCGGCGCTCTCTTCCGCTTCCATGATTGCCGTGTGGGTACAGTCGCTGGCCGCATTGAAGTCTATTATCTCGCCCTTCTTTACTCCACCGCTCGGGGTCGTGCCCATGCCGACGATATTGAGCGTTTTGCCATGGACAATTTCGCCGATCAGAACGACGACCTTGCTGGTACCTATTTCTACACCTGCGATAATTTTGGAACTCATCCTGTAATAGATTTGGAATTTAGCGGTAGCCTTTGGCAGCGGAAACCCGGGTGTACTCTACGGTGGGCTGGTTCAGGAGTGAGAGGTTCACCCTGGACAGGGATTTGGCTGTCTGGCCCGCATGATTGTCCAGGATATAGTTCAATCTTTCCAACTGCTTGTCGAATTGCTTCGGGGCAAATAGTATCTCCTCAATCGTCCGTGAACGCACCCGGATATATCCTTCGGTAAAACTTTGGGCCATGATCAATTGATCGGCCAATATCAACACCCAATCCCGGCTCAGGTCGGGGTAGAGGTCATTTGCAGTCTTAACGAGATCGGCCAGTATCTTTGCCCCTTTGATGGGCCGATACCCAAAAGGAGTGGGATGTAGAACGATACCGCCCAGAAAGGGAATTCTGCGCAAGAGATGTTGGGGGCAATTTACATTTTCGAAAACATGCCCTTCCTCGCCCACCAGAAGGATGGAATACCTGCCATTTTTTCCACTCACTTTCATGCGGAAGATCGGGTATCGTTCCTGCACGCTAACCCGCAACACATTGGGGAAATGCCGCTCAACCGTAGCGCTTTTTATCTCGGGATACTTTTCCAGGTTGGCTTTGATACCGATCAAGTCGATTTGCATCAGACCCGGGGCAGGTTCCAGGTTTAGTCGCGATTCTATCCAGGATTCAGGGAGAAACCGGCCCGATTGAATTTCGACTTGTAGCGGAGATTCCACCTGCACTGTGGCTACAATGGAGGAAGAATTATGGAACAGGTAATACCCCCCCAGCGGGAGGCCCAAAACCAGGGCGCAGGTTCCGATACCGAAACCAATAATCCGCCCCCAGCGGCGAACTTTCACCTTTTGGGATTCCCTCGTTACCGATTGTCGCCCGGTTTTTTGGGGAATCCTCTTCCAGGTAGTGCGAACTGGTTTGGTTATTTTTTTCTTCTTTGTCATAATGGGATAAACGGGTTTTTCAAACAGTGGAGCGGCGCTCTGTAACCAAGGGGTCGAGGTAGCTTCCCCATTGATCGCCAAAGAGTATGACTTCGGGTTCGAGGACATAGCCTTTTTCCTGGTGAACCCTTTTGCGAATCCAATTGATCAAGGCTATGACATCGGCGGCAGTTGCATTGCCCCGATTTATAATAAAGTTGGCATGGATATCCGAAACGGCGGCCCCGCCCACCGACACACCTTTGAAGCCGCATTGATCGATAAGGGCCCCAGCCGCGCCTCCTTCGGGATTCTTGAAGGTGCATCCGGCGCTGGGCAGCCGGGGTTGCGTTTCCATTCGGGTACTCTTGTAGGTATCCATGGTATGCTGGATCTCGGGGAGACTGGTAAGGTTTCCCTTTCGAAAAATTACCCCCAACCCAATGGCCTCCTTCAATTCCTCGCAATAGCGGTAGCCGAAGTGCAGTTCCTCAACCGGCACCGTGAAAATATCACCCCGAAAACTCATGAGAACCACTTCCGACAACACATCCGACAACCAACCGCCCATGGCGCCGGCGTTCATCCTGAGGGAACCTCCAACGCACCCCGGAATGCCCTCCAAAAACTCGTACCCGGAAAACTTGTTCCTCCGGGCAAATCCGCAAATTTGCTTTAGCCTCACTCCGGCTCCGGCGCGTATTCTTCCATCACTCAACAATTCGATTTTCCGAAAATAGGGTTTGGATAACCGAATGACCAAACCTTTGACTCCGGCATCCGGGACAATGATATTTGACCCCCTTCCCAAAAAATTTACCGCGATATTATTCCGGTTGGCCTCCTGTAAAAGTTCCTTCAGTTCCGTCTCGTCTGAGGGTTCAGCATAGAATTCAGCCGCTCCGCCGACCCGCAAGGTCGTTTTCAAGGCCAGATTTTCATTCCGTTTTACCCCCTTCATGTCAGAACAGAAAGGGGACGCCGGACCGCCGATAATCCCAATCCCCGGTCCGCAACCCGCAAGTGATGCGCATAGGATTCCGCGGCCGACTGAATGTCCCCCGCTCCAAGAAACAGGAGAACGCCTTTGTCCGGATCGAGCGCCTTCAAGCGGCGCAGGACGGAATCACCATTTTGACAATAAAACAAGGCTTGGCTCGAAAAGAGGCAGGCGCACATGTTGAAAAGATCTAATCCGGTACCACCAGCTATGGGCGCCTCCCCGGCTCCGTATACTTCCAGAATGACCAAACAATCGGCCAATTTCAAGGAATCGGCAAACTGTCGATTAAATTGAAGGGTGCGCGAATAACGGTGCGGTTGGAAGACGACCATCAAGGGTCCTTTTTTCTGCCCTACCGCTTCGAGAAGATTTCTTATTTCGGTGGGATGATGCCCGTAATCCTCCATGACCCGAAAACCATCCCCTTGGTAGAGAATTTCCTGACGTCGCCAAATACCATTGAAGGTCTGCAAAACTTCCTCGCCGAAATTGCAGTTCAAAAGATGGGAGGCAGCAAGGGCTGCTACAGCATTTTCCGCGTTGAACCATTCCTCGAAAGACACCTCCATGCTCCAATCCCGGAAATTCCCCCCCACCTGCAGGCGTCGGTTCTCAAAACCCGCCAGTTGGTAATCGGCCTCGGTTCCAAAGGAATACACCCGCCCCGGACTTTGCGAAAAATCCAAATCACAGGAGTTCCGGCAGGCCTTGTTGTAGAGCAAAAACTCACGCGTCCGGCCGACCAAAGCATTAAAGACGTTCAGGACATTGCTCCATTTGGAATAATAGTCCGGATGATCCCAATCGACGTTGACCAGGAGAGTGCCCTCCGGCTCGAATTCGGAAATACTTCCATCGCTCTCATCCACTTCAACTACCAACCAATCGCTGTCCGAATCAAAGCAGGCCGGGTCCTCATCGGCGCAAGCGAAGAGCCCGCCCATGATATAATTGCAGGAGAATCCACTCCGCCTCAATATGTGGATGATCAGGCCACAGGTGGTGGTCTTTCCATGCGATCCGGCCACGACCAGGGTTTTGAATTGTCGACACAATCGAGCCAAAAATTCACCCCGGCGAATGCAAGGGACTTCCCTGGATAAACCGGATTGCAGAGCGGGATGGGCTGAGGGGATGGCATTGGAGAAAACAATGCCCCTCAAGGAGGTATGGTCGGGCTTGCGACTTATTTCAATACCATTGGATATCAATAATTTATGAACCCTGGGATGAAAGTTGTCATCCTCACCGGAAATCACACAACCCGCTTGTTTGAGGAAGAGGGCCAGGGGAGCCATACCCATTCCGCCAATTCCCACCAAGTGATATCGGGCCTCCGGGAAGATGATGATATCGGAACTCATACCTGCTCGGAGGAGGAAATTTCGCCTGCGCCGGGGAAATGGGCCCAATTGATCAGCCTCTCCAGCGAATTAACCAGCGAGTAGACTCCCTGGGAACGATCGAGCCAATGGAGGGCCTTTACCATTTGGTTCAATTGATTTTCATTGAAAATGAGGGCCTCGACCGTCTCGCGGAGTTGGGGTAGATCCCCTTGATCCAGGACCAACGAGGCGCCATACCTTTCCACAAATTTGGCGTTGGCCCATTGGTGATTGTCCCGGGCCAATGGATACGGGATTAAAACGGAGGGCGCCCGACAACGGATTATTTCAGCAATGCTGCCGGCGCCGGCCCGCGAAACCACCACGTCGGCGGACGATAGCACGGATGGCATATCATCGGAAAACTCGACAAATTGGGAGGCCACGGTTCCCCCTTTCCCATTTTCATGGTGCACGGATTCCGTCGGGGTTTGTCCCATTCCGGTCAGGCAATAAAGCGCTATCCCCTTTTCAGCCAGGGCAGGTGCATTTTCCCTGGACCAGCGGTTGAGCGGTTGGGCGCCCTGACTGCCGCCGACAATCACCAACAACTTGCCTTCCCCATCGATTCCCAACTTTTTTCGGGCGGCCAACTTGTCCATGGGCTGAAATTCCCGGCGCAAGGGCAAAGCGGCATGTCGAATGCGCCGGACCTGTCCTTTTGCCAAATTCAACCCGGGAGGCAGAAAAATGCGGGTGGCCAATCGTCCCAATAAGCGATTGGCCCGGCCTACCACCCGGTTTGCTTCGTGCAATACGAAGGGGATACCCATAAGCCAGGCAGGTATGGCAAATCCAGCCGTCACGAAACCGCCGAAACCCATGACCAAGTCCGGTTTCTTGAGCAGAAGCAATTTAATGGCGAAGAAAAAAGCGGCCGACTGGTGCCAGACAAACCGGATCAAGGCGGCTGGTCGAAAATGTAATGGGGCCCCTGGGGCCTCGACAAATTCCAGACCGGGGTACTTCTCGATCAGCCTGGCGTCTACCTTTTTCCTGGATATGACCAAAGTGCAATCATGCTTCCGCAGCATCAACTGCTCAGCCAGAGCAATACCTGGGGAAAGGTGTCCACCCGTCCCTCCACACACTATGAGAATCGAAGCCATTATGCTGTAATTTCAACAAATTTTCTTTGCTCTGAACTAATGGGAAGCTTCTCCCAATGGCGCAGGCAGTTTATAAGTATACCGGTGAGGGCGCACATCGTAATCAGGTTCGACCCGCCATAACTGATGAAAGGAAGGGACAAACCTTTGGATGGCAGCAAACCGGTCACAACTCCCATATTGATCAACGCCTGTAGGCAGATCATCAGCAATGTGCCCATAACCAATTGTCCATGATACATATCGGGGGCGCGTTTGAGGGAAAATATTATCAGGCAAAATATGGTGGCAAATAGGATTACCACCAAGGTGGTTATCATGAAACCGAACTCTTCCCCAATTATGGCCAGGATAAAATCCGTATGCGCCTCGGGGAGATAATCGTTCTGGTAACGGCCATTGCCGGCTCCAACCCCGGTGGCCCCTCCGTTTACAAAAGCGAGCCATCCCTGGTACAATTGATAGGATCCCCCCTGGCGATTTCCTTCAACATCCAGAAAAGCGAACAGTCGCCGCGACCGCACCTCATCCTGGAGAATCAAGCCAATGAAGGCCGCCACTCCGCCCGCCAAGGTGGGAATGAGGTGGACCAACCGGGCACCGGAAAGAAAGAGCATCAACATCCCGACTGCCCCAAAAAGGGCGCAGGTTCCAAAATCCGGTTCCAGAAGAATTGGAAAAGCAAATACTCCAATAAATATTAATGGAAGGAAGAGTCCCAGCTTCAGGTCTTTCAGGTTGCGGTGTTGAGCGTCGAGGTAGTAGGCCATTAAAAAAATAAATGCAATCTTGGCGAATTCCGACGGTTGGAACCCAAGCCCTCCCAAAACTATCCAGCGTCTGCTTCCGTTTACCATTTTCCCTATACCGGGAATAAGCACCAATATTAACACCCCTACCGCCAGGACGGCAGCGACTGGAATGAGCGGTTTAATTTTATCCAAATTGATCAGCGCTGCAATTATACCTACCCCAATGGCCAAACCCAGCCATATCAATTGCCGTTCCAGAAACCGGTAGGAACCGGCATCCAGGGACTGGGTAGCGCTGGAAATGGAAATCAGGCCGATTATCATCAAGGTCAGAACACTGATAAATATCAGCAGCCTCTGATAAAAAAATACCCTTGGGGGATTTCTATCTCCGAAATTTTTTGCCATGGCGCAGGGAATGGACCCAATCGTTTATTGTGGGGCCACTTCCACCTCCGGAATATCCTGCAGATCATCAAACACCGACTCATCGAATTCGGCAGGGGTCAACGGAGCATCCAACACAGGAGGCGGGGCAGAGTCCTCCACGACGGACAGTGGTTCCAACGGCTGAGCATCGGACAAATAAATTTTTAATTCTTCCCCGGCAAAAATTCTTCGTGGATCGCTGATTTGATTGTCGTCCATCAGTTTGGCCACGGAAATTCCATACTTTTTGGCAATACCGGAAGTGGTCTCCCCCGGTTGAACAATATGAACAACAGATCCTTGTTCAGAGGCTGGCTCAGGAGAAACCTCCGGAACCGGTTGCACCGCCAGAGAAGGAACAACGGTGGAGATACTGTTCACGGGAATTGAGAGCACTTGACCCACCTGAAGATTATGTGAGTTCAATCCACTGGCCGCCATGACATCCTCCACCCTTGTATTGAACCGTCGGGAAATGCCCGAAAGAGTGTCACCCGCAACGACGGTGTAAGGCTGGGTCATTTCCTGAGGGAGGTCTGAGGGTTCAGGCACTGCGAGAACCACCGGCAATGGTTCAGGAACCTCGACATCCGAAGTTTCCGGAACAAATTCCGGCTGGCCTTCGATCGGAATGGTTATCTTTTGACCAATCCCAATGGTGGAATTCCGGGTCAAGCTATTGGCCGTCAGCAAATCGTCCAGGGACACACCGTGTTTTGTGGAGATACTCCAAAGGGTATCCCCGGATTCTACCACGTAGACCATCCCGGATAACAGGTCCGGATCGGAAGTGGAATCCGCCAACTCGGTTCCGGCATTAAAAACGGGGTCGAGTTCCGGAGCCTCGGCATGGTGTGTGATTGGTTTTTCCTCGATGGCAAATGTTTCCGGGTTATCGGGGCGGGTGGGCGCCCGGAATTGAGGGCGGGGGCTCTCTTCAACTTGTGGGGCAGGTGGACCAATCGCGGAGACCGGCCCATCTTTTGTAGAGCAGGCCGACAGCAAATATAACCCGGCAACCACCAGGATGTGAAACGCCATCACCATTATGAATACTTTCGCTTTCATTTGAATTTTTTGTTTAGGGGGTTAATTGCAGATTGAATTCGAGATCCGACAACACTCGCTCATAACAGCGCCCGCGTTCGGAAAAATTTTTGAAAGGTTTCTGGCTGGCAAAGCCCGGGCTGAGTACCACTACATCGTCCGGGCCAGCCTGATCGAAGGCGGCGCGGACCGAATTTTCCAGCGAATCGAAGCGCTGCCAGGAGATGCGCGTTTCATCGAAGGCTCGTCCCAGTTGCTCAGCCGTATCCCCAGTGAGAAATGCCTTTTTCACGCAGGGGCTTATCCGCCGGACAAAGGGCTCAATCCGACCACCTTTGGGTTTGCCCCCTCCCAGCCAGATTACCTTCCGGTCAAAATGCTTGAGGGCGGCCTCCGCAGCGGAAAAATTGGTCGCCTTGGAGTCGTTCCAGAATTCAACTCCATTTATCCTTGAAAGGAGGCGGAGCCGGTGCGGACTCTGCTCGAAACTCGTTATTGTATCCAGCAATATTCCGGGATCAAATCCCCAGGACCGGAACAAGGCCGCGGCCAACTGAAAATTTTCCCACTGCGGGAGAAGGTTGAAAATGGAACCCTCCGGTCCGTTCAAAATCGGACCTGTCAATACCTGTGCCTCCGGCGGAAGTGCGCGTCCGAACCGATGGAAATAAGGGGCCACATTTTCGCCCAGCAAGGTCAGCCGGGGCCGCCCCACCGATAACAAATTCGCCTTCGCCTCAAAATAGGAACGCATGGATCCGTGCCGATCGAGATGATCCTCGGAAAAGTTGGACCAAAGAACAGAATCGGCCCGGAAGTAGCGCATTGTTTCGGCCTGAAACGAACTTACTTCCACCACGGCCCAGGCCTCGGCTCTATTCCCCCGGATCAGGGACTGGGCAAAAGGGATCCCAATGTTGCCCACTGCACGGGCATCGAAACCGGCAAATCGAAGGGAGTGGGCGATAAATTCGACCAGGGTGGATTTCCCGTTGGTACCGGTCACGGCAACCACCTTCCCCTTCCACACCAGGCTGGCCAGGTCCAACTCCCCAATAACCTCGCAGCCGTGGAGGCGCCCCCTTTTCATCCAAGGGTGCTCCGGGCTGAATCCAGGGCTGACAATGATCAATTCATGCAGGGAGACAGCCTCCTTGGTAAAGTCCGGGAAATCCGCATTGAATTCATCGTAGACTACCGAGGTTCCTCCCAAATCGTCGATTAACCTCTCCGCTGCCCGGCCACTTAATCCCGCTCCGAAAATGGCAACGGGAGACCTGAGCCATAAGGTTAATTTTTCCGTTTCTTGCCGTCTCTTCATCGCAGTTTAAGGGTGCCCAGGCCGACCAGGGCAAAGGCCAGTGAAAGTATCCAGAATCTGATGACGACTTTTGATTCGTGCCATCCTTTCAATTCGAAGTGGTGATGGATGGGAGCCATCCGAAAAATCCGCCTCTTTTGCGTCCTGTAAGCGAAGACCTGAATGAGGACGGAAAGCGCTTCCATGACGAAAATGCCTCCGACAATGACCAGGGTCAGGGGCTGGTGCACCATAAACGCCACCAAACCGATGAGCCCACCCAAGGCCAAGGACCCGGTATCACCCATAAAAACTTCCGCAGGATGCGAGTTGTACCAAAGAAAGGCCAGTCCCGCCCCCACCAGCCAGGCGCAAATAATACTCAACTCCCCCACTCCGGGCACAAAACTGATCACCAGATATTCGGCTATGACGGCGTGTCCCGCGGCGTAGGCCATGATGCAATAAACCAGGGCGACCGTAATGGTACAACCAATAGCCAACCCATCTATGCCATCGGTGAGATTAATGGCATTGGAGGAACCGACCAAAACAAAGAAAAGAAAAACAAACAAAATCGGAATGGGCATGGCCAATACGACGGGTTCCTTGAAAAAGGGAATCCACAGTTCTCTTATCTTGTCCGCACTGGCGGGATGGGTAGAGAGGAGGAACAGCGTAATGGCTGCCACGGAGGTCTGCCAAATCAGTTTCTGCTTCTTGTTCAGACCTTTGCTGTTCTTTTTCGCAACTTTCAAATAGTCATCCACAAATCCCAACAAGGTGAGCGCCGCGTATACCCCCAGGGCGGTCAGCACAAAAATATTGGGTTGGGCCCAGATAAGTACGGAAACGGTCACTGAGAAAAAAATCATCAGTCCGCCCATAGTGGGAGTGTCCTTTTTGTTAGCGTGCAAATCGGCCAGGGACCCGACCTCGCTCTTGTCCCGCAACCGCTGGTGCAACTTGAACTTGCGCAACCTCTCCAGCATGTATGGGGCCAGGGCAAATCCGATAAACAGGGCTGTAGCCGATCCGAATAAAGCCCGAAACGTTATGTAACGGAACAACCGCAATGGTCCCCACCAAGCTTCCAATTCTGCCAGATAGCTCAGCATATCGCCGTCAGCGGATTGCGCTCCTCCTTTAATTGTTTATAAATGGTCTCCAACATGTAGGCCCGACTTCCCTTGAGAAATACTGCGCCTTTGCCCTCTCGCAAAAATCGGACCACCGCCCGTTTGTCCTCGAAAATGGTAACTTGCGATTCATCGCCCCCTGCCGCTTTGTATCCGGCCAGGAACCCAAAAATCTCCCTTCCGGTAATGAACAGGTGATCTCCCG
This sequence comes from Opitutia bacterium, assembly GCA_014529615.1. Taxonomy (GTDB): domain Bacteria; phylum Verrucomicrobiota; class Verrucomicrobiia; order Opitutales; family UBA2995; genus JAABVD01. The sequence continues at coordinate 6,818 of JAABVD010000010.1, read as the reverse complement.
GACGCATTTGAAAGGACTGTCCCAATTGCCAGTGATATTCCTCGGTGTAGGGGCCCAGTTCACCCATGCCGCCCAACACGTAAAACCGAGGCGTTCCCTCTGGGATGATGGCATGGAAATAGTCCAGTGAATCCCGCATGCTGAGGGGATTGGAATTATAGCAATCGATAAAAAAGGTCAGATCCCTCAACCGGACCTGCTCCCCCCGGAGGAGCCCCGGTTTCCATATCTTCAATCGGGCCTGAAGCAGTTTGGCTTCCATTCCCAATTCCAAACCCAATAGCAAGGCCAAAACCGTGTTTCGGGCCATGCCTTCACTCATGCGGCTTCGCTGAAATTTCAAAGTGGAGCCTGTCTCTGGATGCAGGTAAACCCGCGTTATTTCCCCATGGTGCTCAATTTCAAAATGGCAAAACCGGACATTTTCCGGATAGGCGAAACCGGATTCGGGTTTTCCCGCGGCAAGGATGGGCACTTGCAATTGCCGGAAAGGGGCAAAGCGAAAACAAGTAGTTGGCAGAACGGTCAATTTTCGGGTAGCCGCCGCCATGGCGGCCTTTTCCAATGCCACTCCTTCGATGGAACCAATCCCCTTGAGGTGGGCCGGCGCAATGGTGGTTATGACCGAATAATCCGGCCCGGTCAGGCGGGCCAGTGTGGCAATCTCACCCGGAGTATTCATTCCCACCTCCACAACGGCATGGGTATGACAGGGACGAAGAAGGGAAAGGGTGAGGGGTACCCCGAGATGGTTATTGAGATTGCCCTGAGTCTTGAGGGTGGTGTCGGGAAGCAAACGTGCCAGCAGATTCTTGGTGGAGGTTTTCCCACAGCTTCCCGTCACGCCGATGACCAGTCCCTCGAATCCTATTCGGTGATTTCCAGCAATTTTCTGCAGGGCGTCAATCGGATCTTCCACCACCAGTTGCGGGATATCGGCCAAGTCGATTTCCCGGGAAACCAAAGCCGCCAACGCCCCATTTGTTTGGGCGTTGACTACAAAATCGTGGCCGTCGCGCTCACTGGTGGCGAGAGCCACGAACATCTGCCTCGAACGAACGATCCTACTGTCGATATTAAATGCGGTTATTCCCTCCGGAGGAGGTTTATTCCATGTCCCTCCGGTCCAATCGGCAAAAGGTTGGGTCGAAAGTAAACTCACGGGATTCCGGCTTTAACCAACTGTTTGAGTTCCAATAACTCGCGGGTGACCTGGCGGTCGTCGAAGGGGACGATTCTATCCTTGAATTCCTGTACCGTTTCATGCCCTTTCCCCGCCACTAAAACGGTATCTCCCAAACGGGCGACATCAAGGGCTCGACTGATAGCGGCCCGGCGATCCGAAATGAATTCAACCTTATTCGGATTTGAAACCCCCTCCTTCATATCCCTGAAAATGGCCTCGATGGACTCGGAACGTGGATTGTCGGAGGTAGCGCAAACATGGCCGGCATACCTTTGGGCAACCCTCATCATGAGCTTGCGCTTGTCCCGGTCCCGGCATCCCCCGCAGCCAAAGACCAAAACCACCTTGCCCCGGGTTATTGCGCTCAACATTTCCAGGGCGTTGGCCAAGGCGTCATCCGTATGGGCGTAATCCACAAAAACGTTAAAATCCCCAGTAGATGGGAGGCGCTCCATCCTTCCGGGAACACCGGGAAAGGATTCCACCTCCGGCCCGATTTCGGAAAGCGCGATTCCATAGGCCTTGCAGACAGCCAACGCGGCCAGGATATTACTCACATTGAAAGATCCGGGCAGGCGGGTGGAAAGAACCACCGATTCCGGCCCCGATTGAATGACCACTCTGGATCCTTGTTGGGAACAATCATAGGCCCGGGCCCACAGATCGGCCTTCTCATCTTTCAGGGAAAACGTGATCACCCGAAGGTCACCCTCCAACTCCCCCACAAGGCGACGACCATAGGGATCATCCCAGTTGATCACAGCCAATTTCGGATCTCCGCCCGCTTCCGATTTAAAGAGCCGTTTCTTGACCTGATAATAGGTCTCGAGGTCCCCATGGTAATCCAAATGGTCCTGCGTCAAATTGAGAAATACCCCCACATCAAAGGATAATCCAAACACGCGAGACTGGTCGATCCCATGTGAGCTGACCTCCATGACGGCCCATCGGCAACCGCCTTGGGCCATTTGCCGCAATAGAGAAAAGGTATCGATCGCTTCGGGTGTCGTCTTGAACGAGGGAATGGTTCGCTTCCCCAGGTCATACTGGACGGTCCCTATCAACCCGGCCCCGCCCCGGCCAAAATGCCGATTGAGTAGATGCTGTAAAACGTAGGATACCGTCGTCTTGCCGTTGGTGCCGGTTATGCCGGTAACATAGAGTTGTCGGTCGGGGCATTTGAAATAATTCCGGGCAACCTGGGCCACTACCCGGCGAATGGAATCCACTTGAATCGAGGCCGTATGGCCCCAGTGCACGGGCGCCTCTTCCGACACCACTGCCACCGCTCCCCCGTCTATGGCCTGCTCGATATAAAACCTGCCATGGGTTCGCAGACCGGGAATGGCAAAAAATACAGCTCCGGGAATTACCCGTCGGCTGTCCGTAACCAGAGACGAAACCGGCTTGCTCAAGTCTCCCCTGCTGGCAATTCGGATCGATTCGGGAAACAGCGTTTTCAGGGTGGGCGGCAAGGATTTTTGCCTGGGTTGCACGGCCCTTGATCCATTGTTTCCCCGGCTTCCAGTTTGCAAACGGCTCCCGATTGCAGGAGTTTCAATGTCGACAAATCCTTCCATGAAATGTACTAGTTTTCGTCCAGTGCGATAGAACGCAGGGGGGAGTTGGGGGAAATTCCCCTTATGTGAATCAACTGCTCCGCAACCCTTTTGAATACGGGAGCCGCCACCTGGCCGCCATAGGCGGTAAACCTGGTCTTCGGATTATCAATTACGACCGTGATGGCTAACAGGGGATTCCTGGCCGGAAAAAATCCAGCGAAGGAGGCCACGTGTTCGTTGTGGGAATACTGGCCATTTTTCATGATTTTCTGGGTCGTTCCCGTTTTTCCAGCAACTTCAATTCCGGGAATGTTGGCGTTTTGCGCCGTGCCTTCCGGACCAACCGCCTTAACCAGGAATTCCGACATGTCCAGGGCAGCCCTTGAAGAAATAACCCTGCGCTTGGCTTTGGGCTGGAATTCGACTATGGTGTTGCCCTCGGTATCCTCCACCCGGGAAATGATCCTTGGCTCCATCAGTACTCCGTCGTTGGCCATTACCGTCATGGCCATGTGCGTTTGCAATGGCGTGCATGCAATGGCGTGGCCCATGGGCATTCTGCTGATGGTCAACCCATCCCATTGACTCGGCTTATGCAATATCCCCGCAACCTCCCCACCGAGTGATAAGCCTGTCTTTTCGCCAAAGCCAAAAGCGCGGGCATAGCGGTAAAGCCTCTGGTCGCCCAGCATCATGCCGATATAAGCGGAACCACGATTGCTGGAATAAGCCACCACGTTGCGCACCGTGAGAAGACCGAAGTCTTTATAGTCGCCGGGAAGTGAAATGATCCGGTTCTGATAGCGAACCCGATCCAGAGAGCAGTCGAGTTGCCGGTCGGGATTAACTATTTCTTCCGATAAAGCGGCCGAAATGGGGACGATTTTAAAGGTGGAACCCGGCTCATAGATGTCTGTAATGGCCAAGTTTCTCCTATACGACAACGGGTACTTCTTCGTGTCGTAAAATTCGTTCGGATCATAGTTGGGCCAGTTCCCCAGTCCCAATATGAACCCGTTGGAAGGATCGCTCACTATGATGGTGGCGCCATCCGGCCTCATGTCGGCGATTTTCCTGAGTTCCATGTCGATGACATGTTGAACCATCAGGTCGAGGGTCAGAAAAACATGAAATCCGTCCACGGGATCTACCTGGCGCTTGCGAAACTGTACCATTTCCTGGCGCTTGCCGTCGTACTCGGTTTCCAACCAACCCTTCTGGCCGCTCAAATAAAAATCCATGGCCAACTCCACCCCGGTAACCGGTTTCAGCTCCTTGTTGACAAAGCCCAGAACGTGGGCCGCATTGGTCAATCCGGGATAAACCCGCTTGTAGTGGAGATTCCCGTACACTCCATCGATTTGCAAAGCGGAGATCTCTTCATAGCCTGCCTCCGTGATATCGTCCGCCAACGTCCTCCATCGAATTTGGGTTTCCACCCCATCGACAACCCGTACACCGGGTTCCATTCTCGGGTGCATTTCCTGGTAGGGAATACCCAACAATTGGGCCAATTTTGGCCAGTTGGGTTTATCCTCCGGGTCGAGGGACTCGGGATCAACCCCCACCTGCCAAACCATGTTGGTACCGGCCAGAAGATTGTGCCTCTGATCGTATATATTTCCCCGCTTGGCCTCGATTACCTCAAATTTGGTCCGAATCCGCTCACTTTCCTCGGCCAGTTCCCCCCGGTCCACCAATTGAAGATTGGCCAGACGAACCAATACCGCGATAAATCCAGCCACGAAGGCCAAAAAGACGCAAAGAAGCCGAAATACCGATATGCCTCCCCGGGCCATGTCAGTCCTTGACTGGTCTATCGAGGGGTTCCCACCGCGACGCTATCTCAAGTGGTTGCCGGTCCAGACGCGCCAAGTAGGCTCCTTCGAACGGTATGTCTTTGGACCGGACTACAATAATGCGGTCTTCCTGAGGGGGCGCCAAACGAAGGTTTGACAGCGCAACCAACCCCTTGAGGTGTTCCGGGTTCAAAGCATGGGCCAATTCCGTATCCATAATGTCCTGGCGACGTTCCAACTCCTCCAATTCCATTTCCACGATTCGGATTCCCGAGCCGACGGAACGAATCTCCCGTTTCCAATGCACTGTCATCATGCTGACGGCGAGCAATCCGATGAGGGGAAAAAAGGTTATGGTGAGAATCGATCTGGATTAATTTAATCGGTCTTTCATGATTCAATTGAGTCCAATGTGTTTACGGACCGCGCGCAGCTTGGCCGAACGCGACCGGGGGTTTTGGGCCATTTCTACTTCAGACGCCGTGATGGGTCTTCGCGTTAAAGCTTCGGCAAATGCCGGTCGCATCTGAGCCGGGGTGGAATCGTTTCGGTCCAGAGGCTGACCACAAAGATGCCGAAAATAGCGTTTCACTATCCGGTCCTCCAATGAATGAAAACTGATGGCGGAAAGCACCCCGCCCGGGACGAGTAAGGCAAACGCCTTGGGTAGAGAAGATTCGATCTGCTCAAGTTCACGATTAATCGCGATTCTCACGCCCTGAAAGGTTTTGGTAGCAGGGTGTATCTTACTACGCCTCCGGACGGGTGCTGGAATTATTCTTGAAATTAGCTTTGCCAGAGAGGTTGTGTTGCCCAGGGCGCCCGTACCCCGAGCCGCCAGGATGGCCCTCACCACCTGCCTCCAGGCCTTTTCCTCACCGTATACCTTGACCGCCCGCACGAGTTCATCCCTCGGCGCCGTCTCCAAAAATTGGGCCGCTGTTTGACCCTCGCGGGGATTGATTCGCATATCGGCCGGAGCGGATTTGCGGAAGGAAAAGCCGCGCTCCGCTTGGTCCAGATGGAAGGAGGAAACTCCGTAATCAAACAACACTCCGTCAAATTTATCCTCCCCCATGCGATCGAGATCGGAAAAATTGAGATCATAAAATTGGAACCGGCCCGGGTATTGTTCACTGAATTCCCGTGCCCGGGCCGCGGCCTCGGGATCACAGTCTATGGCGACTACCGTAACCGCCGCCTCCGCCTTCAAAAGGGCGCGGGTGTGCCCCCCTCCACCAAAAGTCGCATCCAAATACCGCCTCCCCGAGGTTTGCATCAATAGCCCCAGCACCTCCCGGAGCAATACCGGGAGGTGCTCTGGGCCTTTAGCTATACTGGCAGGGCTATCCGATCCGCAAAACATCAGGTTAAAAAATTTCCAGCGCTCCCCGGGATCCCTAAGCCGGATCCCCGGTTGGGCTCCTCATCGTGGAGGCATTGAATTCGTCTCTTTCTCTTAAAGGCCATATCTCTCCATGACTTCCAAAGTCTCTCGTCCTCTCGCTCCCGCATCCAAGGCGTGGGGATTCTCGATGAATTGTTCGTAACGGTCCGGATCCCATACTGCCCAGGTCCCAAACATCCCCACCAGTTGAACCCGCTTTTCAAGTCCGGCATGCTTTATCAGTTTGGGAGTGACCACGATCCGGCCACTTTTGTCGCAATACAGCATGTCCGACTGTTCCATGAGGAACATGAGGAAGTGCTGCCCCGATAAATCAGAGGCGGGAATCGAATCCATCGTCTCCTCCAATTTCTCGATCTTGCCGGGCGGACAAAACCAGATGTAACCCAGCGGGTGAGGTATGGCCAGGTAGGCGGAATCTTCATCATCACCGTCAAATCGCCACTTCTTGGGGACAGTGATGCGATTTTTCGTGTCCAGGGAATGGAGGTATCCCCCAGCAAATTTTCGGTTCTTTGAAAACATGGCTGCACTTATTTACGGGAATTGCCGACATTTCGCCCCACTTTCCGCCACTTGTCAAGCGTTCGGACCGATTTTGCCTATTTTTTTTGCGATTTTTCACCGAATGTTTTGAAAAAGATGGGTGAACATTAACCGCCTGCGTTTAGACGAACTTTTAGTGGACCGTGGCCTTTGCCCGAATCGCTCGAAAGCCAGGGGTTTGATTCTTTCCGGAAAGGTGCGCCGGGGAACAGAGGTCCTGGACAAGCCCGGCAAACGTTATGTGGACAATATTCCCCTGACCTTGGAACGGCCTCCGCCCTACGTCAGTCGGGGGGGAGAGAAGCTGGACCGCTATT
>JAABVD010000228.1 GCA_014529615.1 Opitutia bacterium | reverse complement strand
TTCTTTGATCTGAGGGCAGCCACTCCATTGGCAGCAGCCCTGGCCAAAGATGGCACTCTCAACCAGGAGCTTCGCAAGTGGCGAGGAAATCTGATCACTACCTACACCTTCGATGAAGGAATGCTCAAAGGATTTTTCGCCGGTGGAGGTATTCGCTGGCAGGATGGAGTTGCCACCGGCTACCCGTTTATCCGAAATGCCGATGGGGTTCTAATTCCGGATGTGGGCAGTCCCTTTATAGGACCCTCTGAAACCAATGGAGATCTCTGGATCGGCCATACCCGACAGCTCACCGAAAAAATCGATTGGAAAATCCAGTTGAACGTTAGAAATGGTTTCGGCGATTCGGATCCCATACCGGTTGTGACCAATCCGCACGGCGAGGTCGCTGTCATCCGCAACCCCTTGCCGAGAGAGATTTTCCTGACCAACACTTTCAGCTTCTAATTTTTGGGTTTGCGGATAGAGAAATTGACTCTCGCAAAGGCGCAAAGAACGCAAAGACATAAAAATCTTTTCCTGCTTCTATGTCTTTGATTCCTGAGAGAAGGATCTTAACTTTCATTATTTTTTTGTCTAAGTCTTTCCTTCCCTTCCTCCCAATCCATCATCTCCTCCTGGCCACTGTCGACTCGCTTCTTTGTTTCTTCAAGAACTTCACGGTGCCATGCTGGGGACTTAAACTTATCGGAGGACTGACAGAGATCATCCCAAATGACTTCCATAACTCGAAGCTTTTCGTTTAACGGCATCTCTTGGATTTCTTGATTTGTAATCATGCAATTAAAATGAACAATTGGACGCCAGCCGCAATCGAAATATGGCATCTTCAGTTAGTGCATTAGATGCCGAACCTGATTCGATTCATTATGAAAAAGATAGCCCTAACCATTTCTGCAATAGCGCTTATATTCCCGGCTTATTCAAAAGGGAAAGCGCAAGAGCTTCCCAATATCCTGTTCATCATGGCGGATGACCTCGGCTATGCCGACCTGGGTAGTTACGGAGCTGAGAAAATCAAAACGCCGAATATCGACAAGCTGGCCGAGCAGGGAGTGCTCTTTACCGATGCCCACACGGAATGCTCGACCTGCACGCCGACGCGCTACGGATTGCTGACCGGCCGCTACAGTTGGCGGACCTGGTTGAAATACAGCGCGCTCAGCACCAGCGCTCCGATGCTGGTCGAGGAGGGCAGGACCACGGTGGCTTCCATGTTGAAGTCTGCCGGCTATGCGACATCGATTGTGGGTAAGTGGCACTTGGGCTTCGGTCGTGAGGAAGGCTTTGAAGACGATCGAGGGGATGCGCCGCCGAATTACTGGGAGACCCGTGGAAGTGGCCCGAACTGGAACGGTGAACTGAAGCCAGGCCCATTGGAGTGCGGCTTCGACTACTCCTACGTGATACCCGTGGCCAACAGTTTTCCGCCCTATGTTTTCGTTGAGAATCACCATGTGGCCGGTCTTCGCCAAGACAGCCCCATCGGTAAGATGGAATCGAAGAACCACGGAAAAATGGAAGGCGGTGAGGGAGCGCGCTGGAAAGATGAAGAACTCGTCGACATGTTTACTGACAAAATGATTGCTCAATTGGAGGACTTTGCAGGAGACGACAAGCCTTTCATTTTATTTTACACGCCAAGTCATCCGCATATCCCTCACTTGCCCAACGAACGCTTTAAGGGAACCAGCCAAGCCGGCGCGCTGGGAGACGTGATTCAGGAATTGGACTGGTCGGTGGGCGAGGTGCTCAAAACGCTGAATCGTCTGGGACTTGGCGAAAACACCCTGGTCATCTTCACCAGTGACAACGGAGGCTATACAGTCAATCAGTCGGATTTGGAAGAATCTCTCCGTTTCAACGGCCACGTTCCCAATGGCCCGTTGCGTGGTGGTAAAGGGGATCTCACCGAAGGGGGGCAGCGCGTTCCCTTCCTGGCGCGATGGCCGGGCAAGATCAAACCGGGCACCCGATCAGCGGAAACGATATCGTTGACCGACATGATGGCGACTTTTGCCGCCATCATTGGCCAGGAGCTGCCGGAGGGCGCCGGGCCGGACAGCGCCAACGTATTGCCGGCTTTGCTGGGACAAAAGTTGCCGGACCCCGAACGCCCCATGATAATGCATAGCGGCGGGACGGGCGCCTTATCCATCCGCGTTGGAAAATGGAAGCTCCTCGAAGGGCAAGGGAATCGCGGGTACGCGGAATTCTTCGGCGGTAGTCCATGGCCGGAACCCAAACCGGGAGATCCTCCCATGCAACTCTACAACCTGGAGGAGGATCTCGGAGAGAGGAACAACCTCTATAATCAGCATCCCGAAATTGTTGAAATGCTGAAACGGAAACTGGAGGAAATAATAAGCGCAGAACATTAGGGAAAAGCTGTACTGACGATGCCAAACGTTTATCCCAGCCAGGGCTTATTCAGTTTGGATCTCCTTCTTTTTCAGTAGCGGAAGAAGTACGGATTCCGAAACGAGTTCAGCATCCTGTTTTCGCTCAAGAAAAGGGGATACGTCAAGGAGCGCTTGCTTCCAGTCGATGGTCCGGAGTTTTTCGGCGATCAAACACCGCCAGTTTTCCGGAGTTGCTTCCGAGCCTTTCCAGTCAGTTTGTCGGAGGGCGTTGTTCAGTTGCGTGAGGTTGGGCTCCGGCCAATCAGGATCAGAAAGATACCAGGCAAGGTCGTAGAGATCGCGGCCTTTGGTAAATTTGCGGGAAAGGATGGCGTGCAACTTCCCGGCCAGAAGCGATGGCCTGTCGTAATGGTGTAAATTGAGCATGATTAAACGCCGAACAAGGCGCGTTTCTGTACGGGCTCCTTCCGGAGGCCGGACGTCCATTTCTACCTTGACCATGAACACTTCGCTTGAATGAGGGGATAGTCCTAATTCGAAAAGCAAACCTCGAAATTTTACTAGCGCTGCAGCCACAGCCCTACCTGAGCGAATCCGGATCTCCACGTCGTAGGCTTCCGCCATCAGATCTACACGAACTGAGTCCATATGTTTCTCCAATCGCGGTTCTCCATCAGGTGGGGCGAGGGAAAAGTCGAGATCCTCCGAATAGCGCGGAAGATTGAAAAGGAACCGTAGGGCCGTACCACCTGAAAAGGCCCAATTGGAAAAGGCGCCGCTGTCCTGCAGGGCCAGGAGAATTCGGGCCTGCAGGTATTCTCGCGCCCGGCTCCGGCGCCGCAAATCGTCAGGCTCATCCCGGAGCATGTCTAGTAGTAAGGGTTTCATTCTACCCAAACCTCCTCCCATAGCTGAACGATCTGTCGAATAGCCCGTTCGACTTTGCTTGAGCCTAGCTTCTTTACGACGGCTTCGAGTGCCCCGCGGTCGAAGCCGTCCGGTTCATGGAGCCGAAGTTCTCGCAGGTAACCGGGATTGTCGCTATGTGGTGTCAAATAGAGAAGATCAACAAGCGCTTTGGAAGGACTTGCAATTAAGACCTGCTGATCGGGAGCTATTCCCATTTCCTCAAACCCAAAGAAGCGTTTAGGCAAAATATGTCTGAACTGAAAACGTCCGATTGGGGTATTGAATTCTTCCGGCCTTCCAGTTGTCACACTCGTTGCGACCGGGACGTATTCCGGAATCATACCGTAATGCGCCAAAGCGGATTGCAAGCTGACATACGACGCTTTTTTCAAAGTGTTTGCCACTGCGAAGGGATGCGCGGCTGATGAGACGTAAGGCCTCCGGAGTAAGTAGACCCCCCGTCGCAACTGCAGGACCCGTCCACTCTTCACCCACCGATCAAGCTGACGCCGGACATGGGTTGGTCGCCTATACCCGGATAAGATTTGCCCACTCCTGAACAAGCCATTGTTTGGGACGCGATCCGCCAATTCCTCTATTTTCATTACTTGAAGTAGACAAATATGTCATATTAATGCAATGAAAAATTGTGCGCTTTGTCGTCCGCAATGATCCTCTCCTAAACTTCCTCGACCGGGACTACGGAAGTTCAGCCGACATTTTCCAAGCCAAAAAGTAACAATTGTTATTGACATATGATATCCCCCCCATTCTACTGGTATGAATGGCGCCCTCGAAGGTCCTTGTCCGGAAACATCCGGATCGGCTGTTAGGGGGATCCACTTTGGAATTTAACCATTCTACACAAACCAAATTGAAACCACTCAACCCCATTCTCTCATGAAGGAAATATATCGCTGGCCCCAATTGTTTATATTTGGATTACTGACCTCGGCTCTACCGCTCGCCCTTTTCGCACAAGAAGAATATGACGAAGACATTTACGAACTGAGTCCCTTCACCA
>JAABVD010000009.1 GCA_014529615.1 Opitutia bacterium | reverse complement strand
GGGCGGTTTTTGGCCTGGGTTTTATCGTCGGGCCGGTCTTGGGAGCTGTGCTTTCCAAGGTAAATATCCTGGATCTGGCACCCGGCTTGGCCCGCATAGGCATTAATCCCTTTTCCGCGCCCGCCCTGGTGGCCCTCATCCTCTCTCTGGCCAATTTTTTTTGGTTTCAAGTACGTTTCAAGGAATCCCTGACCGAGAAAAACCGGCACAAGCCCCCTCCCACGGGAGCATGGGGATCCCTGGTGGCGCTGCTCCGGGTCGAACATCCCGGGATACGCCAGGTAAACGGTTTGTTCCTGATCTTCATTGCGGCCTTCAGCGGCATGGAATTTACCTTGACCTTTCTGGCGGTGGAGCGGTTCAACTACACCCCGGCCCAAAACGGATTTATCTTCCTCTACGTCGGATTTTTTCTGGTCCTGATTCAGGGTACGCTGGTGGGTCGATTGTCGGCGAAATTCGGGGAGAAGCGCATGGCTCTTTACGGTCTGGGGTGTGGGGTCTTGGCTTTTCTGTTGCTGAGCCATTCCGATACCATCCCGCTCTTTTACGCCTCCCTGACCATGATGGCCTTGGCCGGGGGACTGGTTAATCCCAGCCTGACAAGTCTGGTGTCTTTGTATTCAACAGAGGAAAAACAGGGGGTCCACCTCGGCCTGTTCCGCTCGTCCGGATCCTTCGCCCGGGCCGTCGGACCCTTGCTCGCAGCAGCGGTGTATTGGTACTTCGGGGCAAAAGCGGCCTATCTGTTGGCGGGCATTGTTATTGTTGTGCCCTTCTACCGGTGCTTCTTCCTGCCACCTGTGGGAGTGGAAAGGATCAAGGGCCCGATTTAACCCGCATGTCTCACAAATTTTCTACTGCGCTACGCATTTTGTGATACATGCGGGTTAAGACGCTGCAGGGCAAAGGCGCCGCAACCATCGTGCCCACTTTCCCAGGGGAGGGAAATAATCCGGCCGACTTCCCGGAATCGATCCCCATGCCGATCCAGGAAACGGGAGACCACTCCAGCATTCTCCTCGAAATCGATACTGCAGGTGCTGTAAATCAACCGCCCTTCCGGACCGACAAATCGGGCCGCGGCCCCAATCAGCTTTTCCTGTAGGGCGATGAGTCGGGTCAGGGAATCTTGCCCCATCCGGTATTTGGCATCGGGCCGACGTTGAAAAACTCCGGAATTGGAGCAGGGCACATCCAGATAAACGCAATCAAACTGTTCCAGGGGGAGGTCTTTCCCCTTCAATTGCAAGACATCGGCCGGAATCTGCCGCTTTCGGACGCCCTCCACGCCGTAGCGGGCCAGATTCATTTTCATTCGATCGAAGCGAGGTCCGGGCAGGTCCACTGAAACGAGCAGGCCACCCGAAGCCTCCAGGCATTTCAACAAGTGAATGCTTTTTCCGCCCGGCGCCGCACACAGGTCGAGGATGCTCCTGACCCGCTCACCAGAGATGAGGGATGGTCCCAACCGGGTGGAGGGATCCTGAATATAAGCCCTTCCATCCCGGAGAAGATTTCCTGCGGCATTGCGCAAATTTCCCGAAACCCGATAGAAACCGGGCCAGTCGGTCGGAATTAATTCCTCCGGCAGCCCCGTGGGATCCCCCAAAATGTGACAGTAAATCTTGGGTATGCGCTGATTCCATTGGCTCCACTTGGCAGTGGCCCTTTGCCCGTAGCGCTGTCCATAGCGGCGCAAGAGCCATTCCGGGTGACTGTTAATCCGGGCCAGGGCCGGCAGGGACTTCCGGGAATCCGGCTCCCTTGCCACAGCTTTGGGCAACTGTCGCAATACCGCGTTGACAAAGGCTGATTCCGGCTCGCCCAGAAGGGCTTTGGCACGCTCTACGGCATGGTGCACAACCTTGGGTTTTAAGATGTCGTCCGACTGCAACCATTCCCAGATGGTTACGAGCAGGAGGGCCTGACACATGCGTTTGGGGGGACGTCGGGCCACCTCGGCGATGAGCGCTTTCAAGCGCCCGAGATGGCGAACCACTCCATAGGACAGGAAATGGACCCGGGCCACCTGCCCCTCGGGCAAATGCCGTGCGCCCCCGGAGAGGAGTTCATCGAGTTTGGGGGAAGATTTGAGAAAGCGCTCAATGACCTGAACGGATACCTGCCAAGACCGGGAAGATGAATGATGATCTAACTTTGACATTTGATGGAAGGGTGTCGCACAATAGCTTTCAAATCCTGGTATACTCCTAAAATCCATTCATTTATGAACGAAGAGGCGGTTCAAGCGCTGATCCAACAAAGCCCGGGGCTAAAGCATGCAAAGGAAAAATTGCTTGCCATGCAGCCTGGCCGCTTCTGCATTCATCGCAGTTGGGGTTTTGGCCAAATCGAGGCTTATAGGGCTGAAGATAATCGGCTCATTATAAACTTCGAGGAAAAAGAGGGACACCCCATGGATCCCGCATTTTGTGTCAATACCTTGCAAGTATTGCCGGATAATCACATCCTGGCCCGCCAAAGGATGGAGCCGGATACGGTCAAGCACATGATTGCCAAAAAACGGACGGATATCGTCTTTGAAATCCTGGCCCATCTGCCCGACCAGAAGGGGTCCGACCAGGAAATCAACAAAATCCTAAAACTCCTTTTGGGTATGCCCAAGGCCAAAAGGTGGTGGACGGCCGCGAAAAAACAGGTGGCCAAGGACTCGCGTATCGGCATGCCCGTTCGTCGGACCGACCCCTATTTCATTCGCGACGAACCGGTCAACCGGGAGGACGAAGTTTTCGATGCCTACTTTAAAACCAACTCCGCATCGCGAAAATTAAAACTGGTCGAGGAATTGGTTGCCTCGGCTCGAACAAACTCGGCGGTCAAGGTGCACCTTTCGGAACTCATTGAGGACTTTTCGCGGTTCCTGGAGGAAACTCACCAGTTGAACCTGCTGGAAAAACTCCACGCCGCCTGGGTCAGAGATGAGGTTCTGACCCTCCTGGGCCGGGAAACCAACATCGAACCCCTGCCGGAAAAATTGGTGGAGGAAGCTCCCGCCCTGGATGCCTTGGCCAATGAATTGCCCGGCCCCTATCAGACCAAGCTCCTGGAATTGATTGAATCGAACCAACCCGATTCCTGGACGGGGACCGTTCTGGATCTGTTCAAAAGCAGCAAAGGAAAATTCACCAATGAGAGCATCAATTTCCTGTATGAAAAAGCATCCTTGCAGGAAATAAAGGAAATGCTCGAACGCTGGTTGGTTGAACAGAAGCTCAAGGCCCCGGTCCTGATATGGATCATAAAAAACCGGAACTCGCGCAAATTTTCCAAGCTTTTGGCCGACCTGATCAACCCACGGCTCTTTGTGGCCATTCTTTTTTCCATTGATTACGAGTCCCTGCAATCCTCCGGAACCCGCCGGGTGCCATTGGCTGACCGTTTATCGGAGGACCGGGAACTGATCGGTGACCTCCTGGCCGAAGCCGATCCCGAAACGGCAAGGGACCTGGCCAACTCCCTCCTCATTAATCAGGGATTCGAGGAGTTGACCAAAAAATCGATTTTGGCCCGCATCATTAAACTTTTCCCCAACGTGCAAAGCCTGGTCGACAGCTCGGTGAAACCCCCTGAGGACAGCATCGTATATGTATCCCAAAATAGCTACGATGTCCGCAAGAAGGAGTACGATGTTCTGGTCAAGGAAAAGATCCCGGAAAACAAGCTGGCCATTGCCGCGGCCCGGGAACACGGCGACCTGACCGAAAACGCCGAATTCAAGATGGCGCGGCAGGACCAATTCACCCTATTGGCTCGCAAGACCCTATTGGAGCGCGAACTGTCCACGGCCAGAGTGACCGATTTCACCCAAGCTCCCACCGACGTGGTGGGCATAGGATGCACCGTGGTGGTGGTGGAAGGGCGCACAGGGAAATCGTCCACTTACCATATCCTGGGTGCATGGGACAGCGATCCCCAGGCTAATATCCTCTCTTATAAGACGCCCCTGGCCCAGCAACTCATCGGTCGATCAGCCGACTCGGAGGTGGAAGTTGAAGTGGAGGGACATTCTGAAAAATGGAACCTCAAATCCATTTCCCGCTACATTGACCTCTAACCCGCATGTCTCACAAATATTCTACTGCGCTCCGGAATTCCGGCACTGGCGCGGACTTCGTTGGATTCGCCTGCCCGTGCTTCGCACAGTTGCAGGCCGACTTTGCAGGTGTCGATCCGGCTTCGCCCAAGGGCTACGACCGGACAGGCACAGCTTCATCCGCTCATCAGCGCGAAGCCCACACCAGCACTCGATCTTCGTTCGTTCGCTACGCATTTTGTGAGACACGCGGGCTAACCCCCAAATCTCACTGGCGAGAAATGGGGGCCAGGTAATTTGTTCACCCCGCTCCACCAAGTGGACACAGCCGATACCTTAAAGTTATTAGCCGACCCGACCCGCCTCCGACTGCTTGGTTTACTTGAAAAAGAAGAACTGTCCGTGGCCGAGTTGCAGGATATTCTCGGCATGGGGCAGTCGCGCATTTCCTCTCACCTGGGACTGCTCCGACAAGGCGAATTGGTCATCGACCGGAAGGACGGCAAGAAAAGTTTTTACGTTCTGAACCGTTCCATGCCCCGGGAGAGGCGAAAACTGCTACAAGTGGTTTGTGAATCCTTCGCCCAGCAGGATCAGGCCAAGACCGATTTACAGAACCTCGGTCGGGTCCTGGATGAACGCCGAAAATTATCGGAAGCATTTTTTAACGCGGTGGCGGGAAACATCGACAAATACAAATGCCCCGGACGTTCCTGGGAGGCCATCGGGCACTTTCTCTTGAAAATTGCCCCTCCCATAACCATCGCCGATCTGGGAGCGGGGGAAGGATTCCTCTCCCAACTCCTGGCCCGGCGGGCTGAAAAAGTATATTGCATCGACAACTCGCGGCGCATGGTGGAAGTGGGGGCGGCCCTGGCCGAAAAAAACGGGTTTACCAACCTGTTCTACAAACTCGGGGATATCGAAAAAGTGCCCCTGCCCGACGAGGAGGTCGATTTGGCCCTCTTCAGCCAAGCCTTGCACCACGCCAACCATCCCCTTACCGCCCTGAAGGAAGCCTTCCGTATTGTGAAACCGGGGGGGCGGATCATCGTCCTCGACCTCCTGGAACACCAGTTCGAAAAAGCCAGGGAGATGTACGCCGATCGGTGGCTGGGATTTTCCCAAAACCAGATTTACAGTTGGTTGAAAGACGCCGGGTTTGAACAGGTCGAGGTGTCGGTCGTGGCCCAGGAAACAACCGAACCGTTTTTTGAAACCTTGCTGGCCTCCGGAATCAGGTAAGGCCATTCCTGGCTTGACCCCGACAGCCCGGCACACATCAAATGTCAGGCTTCATTTCCATTGGACACGAGAGACACAATTGAAACATAAAATGCTTTTTTTAACCTGAATTTAACCTTACAGGCGGCGAGAAATGGCAATTTTGCTGGACTTTGCCGCAATATTGAGGAACTTTGTTTACTTAGTTTACTTATCTTAGTCTCCCAGCCCTTCCCAGAGCCGCACCTTAAAGGCAAACCCCGCACAATAAAAGGCGCCCTGAACATTAGATAATGATCGCTTCGAAACCGAAATATCCCGGAATCAGAGTTACCACCAACGGAAACCAGTTGGTGAGTTACTTCACGGAAGCCCGTATTACCGATGGGGGAATTTTCTATCCCATCACCCCTAGCACCGAACAGGGAGAAATGTACCAGCAATCCTACGCCGAGGGGATGCTGAACGTTTTCGGCCGGCCCAAGATTGCCATCGAATGCGAAGGGGAACACGCCGCCCAGGGGGGAGCGATTGCCTACTCCATAACCGGCAAAAGAACGGTCAATTTCACTTCCGGCCAAGGCATTGTTTACGGCATCGAGCAATTTTACCACGCCCCGGGAAAACTTTCCACCATGATACTGGAAGTGGGAGCCCGGGCCTTGACCAAACACGCCCTCAATGTTCACTGCGGTCACGACGACATCTATGCCGCCCTCGATACGGGGTGGACCATGTTGTTCGCCAAGGATGCCCAGCAGGCGGCAGACCAGGCTCTCATTTTAAGAAAGGTCACGGAGAACTCACTCACACCCGGGATCAATATCCAGGACGGATTCCTCACCACCCACCTGGAAAGATCTTTCTTCAAGCACGAATCGGAACTGCTGAGGGAGTTCCTCGGAGCCCCCGACGATATTATCGAGTGCCCGACCGAGTCGCAGAAGATACTTTTCGGTCCTACGCGTCGCCGTGTGCCCAAGGTAATCGACCTTCAGAATCCCGCCCTCATCGGGCCGGTGCAAAACCAGGAACACTACATGAACGGGGTGGCGGCCCGCCGCAACAACTTCGTTGAACCCATCCTCGATTTCCTGCAGGAGGCTTACGACGAATTCGCCCGTTTGACCGGACGCTATTACGGATTTGTCAGCGAATACAACACCGCCGAAGCGGACACCGTATTCGTCACATTGGGCTCTTCCGCCGAGAATATCGAGGCGGCCATCGACTACGTGAAGGAGGAATACGGGGAAGAAATGGGCGTCATCCACGTCAACGTCATTCGGCCCTTCCCCGAGGCGGCCGTGGTCAAGGCCCTGGCCGGGAAAAAGAACGTCATAATCCTGGAGAGAACCGACGAGCCCATGGCCGGGGATAACCCATTGGCCCGGGACGTCCGCACAGCCCTGGCCAAAGCGCTGGAAAACCAGGACGAATTTGCCCATCAACACCTCGGAGACATCATTTTGGAGAAAATGCCGCGCGTTTTCTCCGGAATATATGGATTGGGTTCGCGGGATTTCCGCCCGGAGGACATTTTAGGGGCTTGGCAATATGCCACTGGCAGAATCACCCGCCAGGATGGAAAACACAGGGACGACGGCGAGTCGTTTTTCACCTTGGGCATCGACCATCCCTACCGGGTCGTTTCCAAAGAAACCCCCTCCCTGCTGCCGGAAGGATCCATTGCGGTGCGCCTCCACTCCATCGGGGGTTGGGGCATGATAACCACCGGCAAAAACCTGTCGGAAATTATCAGTGAAATCGGCGATGTGGTGTCGAAGAAGAAAGGTACCGTAAACGAAGACGGTCTCCCGGAGGAAACCATCCACATTTCGGCCAATCCCAAATACGGTTCGGAAAAGAAGGGCGCGCCGACGGAATTTTTCCTCGTGGCCAGCCCCGACCGAGCCCGGGTCAACTGCGACCTGCGCCATGTCAATGTCGTCCTTTGCTGCGACCCCAAAGCTTTTACCCACATCGATCCTCTGGAAGGAATGGTGGAGGGCGGGATATTCGTCTGGGAATCGGATGAAGATCCGGCCACCGCCTGGGAGCGTATCCCTCCACGGGCCCGCCAGACCATAATCGAAAAAAAGATCCGCGTCTTCATATTGCCCGGCTTCGATATTGCCAAACGAGCTACATCCCGGCCGGAACTGCAGCTCCGCATGCAGGGCAATTCCTTCCTCGGAGCCTTCTTTAAACTTTCCTCTCTGCTGGCCGATTTTGACATTACGGAAGAACATTACCGCCAAATCGTGCGGGCCCAATATGTGAAGAAGTTCGGTCGTTTCGGGCAAGCCGTGGTAGAATCCAACATGCAGGTGATGACCCAGGGAGGGGAGCGCCTGATGGAGGTGACCTACGGCGATTTGGGGGCTCCCGACCGTTCCCAGATGCGCGGGGAGGTCCTCATCCCCAACGTCGATTCCTCCGGGGATTGTGGTCCGCTCGGATGCTCCACCCCGAAACCGGCCCGACAGGAGGAGCGTATTCCGATGTACAAAACGGAAACCTTCGACGCGGAATACCGTTCGGGCCTGGGCTATAACCAACCGGCCTCCCCCTTGGCCTCAGTCGGGGTGATGGCGGCCGCAACGGGCGCTACCGCATCCAAGTACGGAGCGCGCCGGGAAACACCGGTCTTCATAGCCGAGAATTGCACCCAATGCATGGCCTGTATAACGGCCTGCCCCGATACCGCACTTCCGACCACCACCCAGGAACTGGGAACCATCCTGGAAACCGCATTCAACAATTATGTTTCCAACGAGGAAGACCGCGCCAAAATGATCGAAGCCATTCCAGGCATTGACGCGGCGGCCCGGGAAATCATGCGGAACTCCATCAAAGCCAAGGAGAAGACACCCCTGCCTTCCATCCTGACCCGGGAGGTGAACCGAATTGCCGACATTTCCGAGCCATCGAAGGGGGAATTCCAGGCCATAGTAGAGCAACTCCCCCTGGCCTACAACAAAGTCAACGCCATCTTCGGCACCAGGGAACGCAAGTCTCCCGGTGAAGGGGGGATCTTTTCCATTTTTGTATCCGACCTCTGCAAGGGTTGCGGTGAATGCGTCACCGAATGTGGAGATCACGATGCCTTGCGCATGCAACCGGACACCGAAGTCAACAATGCCCGTGTCCTGACGGCCTCGGCTTTCCTCGATATCCTGCCCGAAACCAACGAAAAATACCTGGGTTTTTACAACGTGGACGCCCCCAAGGAGTCCCGTCCCGCCACCCTGCGGAATTTGATGATGATGACCGGCGCCTACAAGGCCCTGGCATCCGGAGATGGCGCCTGCGCCGGTTGTGGAGAAAAATCGGTGCTCCACGCCTTGGCCTCCGTCACGGAAGCTTACATGCGACCCCTCTACCACTCCAAATCGGACCGCCTGATGAACAAGGCGTGCCGACTTGAAAAGGAAGGGGAAGAGCGGCTTGCCGCCCTGAAGGCTGAAGACGAAGAAGCCTATCAATTTTTCAAGCGGACCACGGCCCATGTTTTGATGGGGCTGGGTGGTGACAGCGATGAAGATACCGATGCGCGGCTCGCCCGGCATGGGGAAATTTCGGATAAGGAGACGGTCGACGCCATAGTGGCGGTAATGCGCCAGGACGCCTTCAACCACAAGCACATCCAGACTCTTGACGGAGGTCTGGACAACGGCATGTCCGTCATGGCAATGGGGGCGCACACCGGTTGCAATACCGTCTACGGTTCCACCCCTCCCAATAATCCACATCCCTACCCCTGGATGAATTCTCTGTTCCAGGACGGAGCCACCATTTCCTGGCTCATGGGGGAAAGCTTTATTCTGGATAACGCTCGAACCTCGGTTATTCCCGAACGTCTCACCGATCATTTGTTGGAGGACGACCGGCTCACCGAGGTGGACCACTTTGACTACACTCACTTCAGCGACACTCTGATGACCGATCGGGAAATCAGGGAAATGCCCAAAGTCTGGTGTGTGGGAGGCGACGGGGCCATGGGGGACATAGGCTACCAGAACGTATCCAAGGTCATCCTGCAAAACCGCCCCAATGTGAAAATGCTCATGCTGGACACCCAGGTCTATTCCAACACGGGTGGTCAAAATTCCGACTCCTCCCCCATGACGGGCGGGTTCGACATGAACCAACTGGGGGCAGCCTCCCAGGGAAAACTGGTCGAAATGAAGAACGTGGCGGAATCCTTTGTCAGTGGCCACGGTTCACCCTACGTTTCACAGGTTTCCATGGCGGACGTTCCCAAATTGTACAGTTCCATCCTGGAAGGCCTGGAATACAGGGGAACTTCTTTTCATCTCTGCTTCACCACCTGTCAGCCGGAACATGGAGTGGGTGACGACATGGCTACCCGCCAGGCCGTATGGATTCGGGATAGCCGCGGCCTTCCCGAGTTTGTCTTCAATCCCGATCTGGGAGAAACCTACGAGGAATCCTTCAGTATCAAAGGCAACCGAAATCCCAACCGGGATTGGATGATAGCCCGGTACAAGTCCAACAAGCAGCGATACAATTTCACCACGGCCCATTGGGCCGCCACCGAGGGCCGCTTCCGGCGCCACCTCAAACGCATAACGGAAGAACAGAGCAAGGACCTCATCTTCCTGGATAACCTGATCTGGTGCGTGGAGCAAAAGGATGTGGTCAATAAACGCTATCTGAGGAGCGACGCCCGCGCCTACGTGCCGGACTTCGGGGTCTACATCCTGGTGGAAGACGCCAGAAAAAATCTGGTCTACATGAGCCTTTCCCGGCAGATGGTGCTCTTCGTGGTGGAACGCCGCAAGGCTTGGCGCATGATGCAATCGCGCGCCGGGCAGAAGAATATCGACTACGGCACCCAGAAACAAATTCTGGCCAAGATCCGGAGCGGAGAAATAACCCGCGACGAGGTATGGGAAAAGGGGGCCGCACTTCTCACGGATGAAGTGAAGAGGGTTCCGAGCAGGGTAAGGGGTTGAACGAGCCCAACCCTTCATGCCGATGAAGCCAGTAGTACCCCGAATTCTTCTGGGGATACTCTTGTTTTTCGGATTTTCCGGTCCGGTCCTGATGGCCAAATCGCGCATTGTTATCAGCGCCACCGCCTCGCCCGAGTTCACCCAAATGAGTCAGGACCCCGATAAGATCTGGTTCTTCCAAGTGGCCGAGGGGGTCTTCTTCGGGGGAAATGTCCGCGATGACAGCCTGACAAACGTGGAATTTGAAGACATCATCCTCACTATCGGCAACCAACTGAAAAGACGGAACATGTTTCCGCACATCGAACAGCAGAAGGGCGACTTCCTGCTGGTTATTCACTGGGGCGCTACGGACTGGGAAGATGACTTGGAGTCTTTTTTCCCGGGTGGTTTGCAGGACGCGGAGGGGAATTTGGATGTCGACCTGGTCAATACCATGAATAGCTGGAACTTCAATACCCGGAGGCTCAACGCGGCCCTCACCGGTTTTGACAAAGTGCTCTACGGAAAGCGGCGCCCGGCCCCTTGGGAGGAGGCAGAACTGAGAGAATCGCTCAGCGATTCCCGGTATTTTATCGTGGTGAATGCCTTTGACTACCAGCTACTGCAAGGTACCGGGGAGGTCAGGTTGCTTTGGACCACGAGATTCAGCACCCGGTCCCCGGGAACAAATTTCGAAATTGCCCATGAGGATCTCGTAAATGCGGCAGGGGGTTACTTTGGGAAAGATTTGGATGGGCTGGAGAAGGAGCGCGCCGGCGTCGACACCGGGGAAGTGAAGATCGGAGAGATTGAGGTCATCGAAACCATCGAAACACAGCCCTGATCGGGAGGTTCGATTTTCCCTTAACCCGCATGTCTCACAAAATTCGTAGCGAGCGAATGGAGACCGAGTGCTGGCGCGGTGCAAAGCCGCAAATCCAACGAAGTCCGCGTCAGCGCCGGTATTCCGGAGCGCAGTAGAAAATTTGTGAGACATGCGGGTTAAAGGAGGCCGCGGACAAATTTGTCCAATTTTTCGGCCATGACCGGCAAATTAAACTGCCCCAAAATCCGTTGATGGGCCCGGTCCGCCAAAATCCCATGGTGGTCGGCTCTGTTTAATGCTTTTCGGCAAGCCTCCAACAGAGCGGCGGAGTCGCTTGGATCATAGGGATAACCGCAAGCCTCATGCAAAATCTCGGGGGTTCCGCCGGTGAAGGAGCCGATGACCACCACCCCCGAAGCCATGGCTTCCACCACGGTCGAGGCGAAAGGCTCCTCCCAGACACTGGGAAACATGAGCCAACCTATGCGACGAAAGAATTTCTCGTGCATCTCCTCATGGGGCACCTGTCCCAAAAGTTCAACCGAGTGTTCAAGCCTGCGGTTTCGGGAAATTTGGCGCCGAAGGAGGCGGCCGTGGGAAGTGGTCAGATCCGATGCAACCAACAGTTTCAAGCGCGCATCACGCCGCAACAGCTCGGAAAATGCCTGCAAAGCCCTATCCAGGCCCTTTTCCGGAACGGCGCGGCCACAAAAACCAAACACTTTCAAGTGTTCACCATCTTTGGCCGATTTCGGGAAACGCTCCGGATTTGTCCCCCAATGAATCACCGTCTGATGTTCCAATCCGTCGAAGGTCTCGCGGTGCGTTTGTTGAAGAAACCGGCTGCAGAAAATCACACCTTTGGCTCGGGAAAAGATGGCTTCCTCTTGCAGGAAAGGATTATAAATCACGTCCAATGCCGGGTCCCGGGGGCGCAGGGAATGCCTTCTCTTGGCCAAACCCGCATAAAACAGGTCAGCCCCAAGGGGATCCTGAGGCCAGAAATCCGAGACAAAAAATACCACCGGGGTGGGGGAATCGAGCAGGCGGACCCATTGGGGGTATATCAACCGCCTCGGGTTGAATACGAGGATTACCTCCGCCCGTTCCGCTTCCCGGTCGATGGCCGCGCAAATCCCTTCGTGTCGGGCAACCAGTTCCCTTTTGACGAGGCGCCGCCGATAGGCCGGCCCCAGCCGGCCAGGGAAAAAACCGGTGAGCGGCGGACTCAAAATACCCGGCGGTGTTTGCTTGCGCACGGAGGAAAACACCCGAATTTTCCACCCGCAGAATCGCCGCAAGGCGTCCACCAGGTTTCCGGCGCCAAGCTCGTACCCTCCCGCATGATCCGGGGGAAAGGAATTGGAAAAAACCAGGCAAGGCAAAGCACTCATTTTTCTCGCATCCACCTGAGAACGGATTCCGCGGTGTCTGCCCAGAGGGGCACCGTCCTCTCCCTGGCTTCCCGGGTTGCGGCTTCCAATTCGGTTTCCTGGCAAAGCCAGGTCATCCAGGATTCTTCCATCTCTTCCTCGCTTGATACGATCCGGCATCCACCCCTCCGCGCCATGGCCGCATGGGAGGGCAGGTCGGAACAAAGGCAGGGAACTCCCAGCCAGAGGGATTCCAGCAAAGGCAGGCCAAATCCCTCGGCTTTGGAATTGAGAACGCTGAAATGGGCTTTGGCATAACAATTCAAAAGCAATTCATCACTTTGGCGGGAGTGGTGGAAAACGGAATAGCCCAGCCTTTGGGCCCGCTTTATTTCCGCAGCCACCGGTTTGCCAAAATGGGGATTTACCCGGCCACAGAAATGGAGTTCAAATTCCAATCCTCCATCCCAGAGGCGCTTGGCCAGGGCCAGTACCTGGCTCTGGTTTTTGCGGGGTTCGAGAATGCCGACGGAAAGGATGAGGGGGGGGTTGCCCGGGGAATGCCTCCAGTTCCTGGCAGAGAGATCGGCAAAATCAGCCCCCAAGGGCAAAACTGAAATGGGTGGAGAGGCTGCTATATCCAGCCAATCCAAATAAATCTCCAATTCCCCGGCGCTGCTCTGGGAAACCGCGAAAATGTGATGAAAGCGCGCCAGCGCCTTCATATAGGATGGATGCCTGGCCACACTTTCGGGCCACGTTATTTCCGGCCACTTCAGGGGAATGGCATCGTGATATATGATCGCGCTGCAACAGCCGCTTTCCTCCAACCCATGGAAAAACCCCGGCCTTTCTCCCGGAGAAAAGACTTCGGGGCTGATGAAGTGATCCTCGCGGGTGAGTGTGACCGGGGCACGGGTGTCCCCGCGGCAAAACCCTCGCCCCCGTGCCCTCCACCGCACCGGGACCAACTCATCCCCAATCTTTTTCCGAAGGGCCCTTCTCAACTGGTCGGAAACCCGTTGCAGACCCGATAAATGCCTGTGGCGCCCGGCAAGGGTTACATCGAAATAGAGTGGCATGCTTCAGGATTGGGGCTCTCATTCTTTTCAGCTACCTTCAGAAGCGCCAGGTAAAGTTCCCGGGAGTTTCTTCGTGCATCAAAATGCTCTTCCACCCAGGCGCGGGCGTTTCCTCGGAGGGTTTCCATGAGGGCATCGTCCCGTTGTAATCGGAGCATCTGGTCGACCCAGGCCTGGGTGTCGTCGGGCGGCAATACCAAGCCCGTGACCCCGTGTTCAACGGCTTCGGTGGTAGCGCCCACCGCGGTGGTCAAGACTACCGCCCCATGGGCCATGGCCTCCCCTATTACATTGGGCAACCCGTCACGGTCCCCTCTCGCGCTAACTGTTCCCGTGTAAAGGAACAGGTCGGCCCAATCAAATTGCTCTTGCACGGCGGCAAAGGTCTGTTCTCCCAAAAACTCCAGTTCATCCTGAAGGCCGGACCGGTCGCGGTAACCCTTCAATCTCCCATCCAACTCCCCGCTGCCCACTATGCGGGCCCGGAAGGATACCCCGGACCCTTTCAGGGATTGGAGCACGTCAATCTGGTAAAACAAACCCTTTTTCTCCACCAGACGACCCACATAAAGCACCCGAATCGGATTTCGGGGGGACCGCAATGAATTGAGGGAAGGAAACCCCATCAACCCCGATAGTATCACACGGGTCTTTTTTGGATCAGAGCCTCTCCCCAACAAGGCTTGGCAGGTGTTCTGGCTGGTAGTATGCAGCAGGGAGGTCCGGCGGAGTTTTTCAGCCAGGTGCCAGTCTCCCCCATTTTCAAAAACATCGTAGGCGTGCGCTCCCATGGAGAAGGGAATCCCCGTCAATATGCTCAAAAGTAAGGCGGCCGAGGCGGGTGAAGTGGCCCAGGTCCCGTGGATCAGATCCGGTTTGTTTTTCTCCACTTCGAACCATTGGGCGAGAGCGAACCCGTACCCGAGCAGGTTTTCCAAAAAATTGAGAAGGGAAGGCGGTCGCCGGGCCAGGAACCATTTCAGGTTCCCCGACATTACGCGGGGCTTCAGGAAAAAGGCCAGGGGCAAAACCCAGCACAACCTGAACAACTTCAATTTTGAGAACCGCCTTACGGGCAACCCCTTATAAAAGGAGTCCCCTCCCCACAAGGTGACGATCTCCAGGTCGACCGGCTGCTCGGACAGGGCATCGACCTCCCGCATGATGAACTGTTCACTTTGTTTGGGAAAGGTGGCGCAAATGTAGAGAACCCTCAACTTCATGGCCCTTCCTCTATCGCTTCTATGGCCAGGCCATGCAACTCCCGGATCAGGAGGGTCGGATCTTCCACCACGGCAATTTCCCGGCAACGTTCCCGCAGGCGGGCGTAGGCAGATTCATGGGTGAGCCACAATCCCAGATGACCATCGAGGTCCTTGAGGCTGGACATCCTAACCGCGGCCCCGGCCCGGCAAAAATAGTTGCAGGTCAACCGCTCCTGGGGCATCAGGCCGCCGATGCCGTTGAAGATGACGGGAACCTTAAAAAACAAAGCCTCCGCACAAGTGGTGGCTCCACGACCGACCACTGCATCGCTGACCTGAATCAGGTGATGCATGCGCTGGGAATATCCTTCCACATGGACCCGAAAACCGGGGTTTCGCTCCTTCCATTGCAGAATTTTTTCCTCGGTATTTCCATCTCTTCCACATACCGCAATTGCCTGCACACGACTGGCGTATCGCTTGAGGATTTGCAAAATCCTCAAGTGGTTGTTGGCGCCCATCCCACTTGCGGCCAGCAAGAGGGTAAATTTGCCCGGGGATAGCCCGAGATGGTCGACCAGAAGATTCCGGCGTGCCCCATCGTCCAGAATCTGGTCGTAGACCTTGGGGTGCATGAGATGACCCCGGACGCGACACTTTTGAGGAGAGATTCCCATCTGCACGGCATAGTCCTGGGCCATGGAAGTTCGGGAAAAGAATAAATCGACGGTTGGCTCCACCCAATTTCTACTGTAGCCGAATCCACCGGAAAATTCGCCACAGTAAGTCGAGCACCTCACCCGGTGGCCCAGAATGGATTTGGCGGTTTGAAAATAACCCCGATTGAGAAAATCATGCACGCTCAAAATCAGGTGCGGGGCAAACTCCCTGAGGAGTGATTCGTAATATTGTTTGCCCAATTTCACCCTGTTCCGCTGCAGATAACCGAGCCCTTCCACGAACCACCAATAGGGATGGTGTAACAGGGGAGCCCACTTCTGAATAACATTGTAGAGTCCCACGCCAAAACGGGTAATCCGGGTGGAGCTTTCCAAGGGCCGAACGATTCTCAGGACCACCCCGTCCCGGTAGAGCTTGCGACACCAGGCGGCAAAGGCCGAGGCGCGGGCGTCATGCCCCCCACCCGTGGCGGAGGTCAATACCATAATCCTCAATTGACGATTGTCCTTCAATGGAGATCGAAGTAGCGACGGAGAGCCGTGCGCTTGCATCCAGTCGGGACAAGTCGCGCCCCCAATCGGGCCATTATCCTTTGCAAGAAGGATCCACTGTGCAAGGTGCAATGCCGAAACCGCTTCAACCCGCCCATCAGATCTTCTGCTGCCCGTTGCGGAGGAAGGGCAGCTTCGGTATTTTGTTCAATCCGACGCCAGACCCTTTGCAACCTTCCCGATGGCTCACCCCGCCGCACGGTGGATCGATTGAAGGGAGTCGCTAAATCTCCCGGGCAAAAATCGATGATCCAGGGGGGGGTCGCGGGGGCCTCCAGCATCAGGCTCTGGCTAAAAGCGGATAATCCGGCTTTGCCCGCGTTGTAACTGCTGAAAAATGGAATCCACAAACTTCCCGCCATCGAAGATATGTTGACGATGCAACCCCGCTTCCGGGCCCTCATGCACTTTATCGCTCCCAGGGCCAACTGCATGGGGGAGGTCAGGAGAACACGCAACTGGCTTTGGATATCCTCATCCCGGAAATCACCAAACTTCCCAAAGGCCCCAAATCCGGCATTGTTGACCAGGAGGTCGAAACCACCGGCCCGTCTATCCAGGTCTTGGTACCACTTGGATAACTCCTTCTCCCGGTTCAAATCGACCAGGACGGGATTAATTCCCGGGAGGTTCTCAAAAGCATCCGGCATTCTGGAAGATCCCCACACCTCGATCCCCTCCGCCATCAACCTGAGGGCGAAGGCCTTCCCCAACCCGGAACGAGCCCCCGTCACCAACGCCCGGGCGTAGCGAGAGCTCAATTCAGACATGCCTGAAAACAAGTGAGGTATTGGCGCCTCCAAAACCACTACTGTTACTCAAGATATAGGTGGGTGTAGCGTTCACGGTTTGGCGAATGATATTCAAACCCTCTGCTTCCGACATGAGCTGCTGGATATGGGCGGACCCAGGCACGAATCCTTGTCTTTGAGCGCTCAGGCAAAGGGCCGCTTCCAACACACTGGAAAGGGAAAGCCCATGACCCGTCAAGGCCTTGGTGCTGCTGATCATGGGCCTGGTTTCCCCCGGGTTGAAGACACGGCGAATGGCCTGGACCTCGGAACGATCGCCGATGGGAGTGGAAGGAGCATGAGCGTTGATATACTCAACCTGAGCGGGTTGGATGCCGGCATCCCCCAAGGCCCGCAACATGGCCGATTCCAGTCCGCGGCCCTCCGGATGCGATATGGCTACGTTGTGGCCGTCCGAAGCTTGTCCCCAACCCACCATTTCACCATAGACGGGAACACCGCGGCGCTCCACCTCTTCCTCCGATTCCAGCACCACGGTAACTGCTCCGCCCGAGGAAACAAATCCGTCCCTGGTTTGGTCAAAGGGCCGCGAGGCCCGGTCCGGGACCAGGGAAAGGCTCAAAGCCCGCATGCCGCAAAACGGCACCACGCTTTCAAAGTTACAATCCTCAGCCCCCACCACGAACATCCGCTTCTGCCGACCCCGTTGAATCTCGTCGTAGGCAAAACCCATGGCATGCCCCGAAGAGGCGCAAGCTGAGGCAAACCCCGTGGAGGCCCCTTGGATCTTGAAATGAGAGACGAGATTGAAGGAAAGGGTCCCGGCGATGGAGGAAATGATGTTTAGGGGATTGCAACGCATGACACCCCGCTTTTCCATTCGCCGCAGGTGGTGGTAGATAAAGCGAATGGACCCGCCTGAAGCCGTATAAATGCCCGTTTCCTTATTGGAGATATCCACCTCCTTGAGCTCGGCATTCTCAATGGCCTGTAATAACGAGCAATAGGCGTAGAGGACATGAGGGGAAAAACTGCGAATGGTTTGCCGACGGATTTTGTAGCGGGCGGGATAGGTCCAATCCTCCTGGTCCAGGGAATCCACCTCGAATTCCCTGACCGGGGCGACCACCCTGACCGGAGAATCCGGAACGTTCACCGGGGGAAACAAGGCCATGCCATGTTTCAGGTTACGGAGGTTATGCACCACAGTTTCCTGATCATTCCCGATGCTGCAAATATAACCCAAGCCTGTTATAAATACGCGCGCCATGTAGGGGCAAAACTTGCTTTATTGTCCTTTTGGGGCAAAGGGACAAGCAATCATATTGTTTGACCTTTCCAAAATCAGTGAGCGCCCGGGACACCCACCCAATCGAACGTCAAACTGATTTCTTCGGCCCAGGCCGCACTCTCTCCATTGACCGTTATCTTGCCCTCGAACATGGCCAATGGATGGCGCATATGCTTGAGTTTGATACGGAGGGTCAAGGTCTCACCCGGAAGGCAAATCCGTTGGCAACGGACCGCCTCGACCGAGGTAAATAAAACCTTGCTGGAATCGACTACCGAGCCCGTTCCATTCTTCTGAGTTGTCACCAAATGAAATACGGCCAACTGACCCAGGGCCTCCAGCATGATGCTGGCCGGCATAATCGGATTACCGGGAAAGTGGCCGCCTAGGAAATCTTCCTCCCCGGTAATGGTGTAAGTGCCGATGGCGGTGTCCTTCTCCACCCTCGCTTCATTCAAAAAGAGGAATGGGGGACGGTGCGGCACGGCAGCGCCGATGGCTTCAATCCCGAATAGCCGCCCCCGTTGGGGAAGGGGAAGCCCCTTCGTCTTGGCATCGATAAAACAACTGACATCGTCCAAAGTCCGCAGGTCGCGCAACTCCTGGTTATCGATCGATATGTCCAGGGCCTCTTCCACCAGGACGACGATCTCCATCATGGTGAGAGAATCTATCCTCAAATCGTCGACCAGACGAATCGAGTCGTCCGAGCTTCGCAATTGAGGACGGACCTCAGGTTCCAAAAATCGTTCGATCAACCCGATGACGATACCGGGGAGAAGGCCAACCCGACCCGTTTCCCGAAATTCAAACACGGCGTTTCGAGTTTCTTCACTACATCGCTTCAGACTTTCTTCAAGATCAGCCCGCTCCTCCAGGGTAAGCGGGTTAACCGCAACAGTGTCTATTTCTGTCCCAGAATTCATTTGTAAACAGCCAACTATTTTCGCTTCATGGAAAATGTAAATGCTAAATTGGGAAAGTATGCATCCGCGTTACCCTCAAAATGACGAGAATGGCAAGCTTCCCCTTCTGATATTGACCCACGAATTTCATCCCCGGAAGGGAGGGATTGCCACTTTTGCCGAGGAAATGGCCCTGGCCAGTAGCGAGTCGGGGTTTCAAGTTGAAGTCTGGGCTCCCGGTGGCGGAGGGAATAATTCCGAGAAACCGTGGCCATTTACGGTCCGGAGGCTGGGCATGAAAGGCAGTCAGAATCTTTCCTGCCTCTTTACCCTCTCCAAGGAAATCATGTCCAAGCGAAAGCATCTGCGCCAATCCACCGTTTACCTGCCCGAACCCGGTCCGATTTCCGCCATGCTCTACCTGCAATTCTTTAAAGCCTTCCTACCCGGAAAACTCTACCTCACCTTTCACGGTTCGGAGATATTGAAATACCACGGAAAACTGCACCATCGCCTGCTCCTGAAAAAGTTGATTGAGAAGGCGGAACGCATCGGCGTTGTATCCACCTTTACCCGCCGCTTGCTCGTTTCCCGGTTTCCGGATGCCGAGCACAAGACGGTGCTCACCCCCAACGCCCTGCCTGCAGGATTTGTCGGAATCGACCACTCCAAAGGGGTCGACCATCGGAAGGTGGTCATCCTTACCGTCGGCCGCCTCCACCCGCGCAAAGGCCAGAATAATATATTGCAGGCGCTGAACCTCCTTCCCCGGGATGAGAGAGCGACGGTGGAGTGCTGGATCGTTGGGGAGAGCCGCCACGATCCCTATGAGCGAGAGGTGCGACGGCTGGCCGAGAAGTGCGATTTTCCGGTCAAGATGTGGGGCCAACTGGACGACGATGGGCTCCGGTGGGCTTATGAACGGGCCGACATCTTCGCCATGACCAGCATAAACTACAAAAAGAGCGTAGAAGGTTTTGGATTGGTCTATCTGGAGGCGTCCGCTCACGGGTTGCCCATAGTGGCGCATCGGGTCGGAGGCGTGGCCGAGGCGGTCCTAGACAAGCGGACGGGCCTGTTGGTAGAACCCGGCAACCGGAAGGCCCTGGCCGACGCCTTTTCCGCCCTTATTTCCGATCGGCGGTTGCGGCGGCAATTGGGAGAAACTGGCCGGAAATGGGTCAACCAGAAGAGTTGGGGCGCTTCGGTCGATCGATTGTTCGGCCTGCGAGACGCGGTCATGGAATCATGATCTCCCAAAAATTTTACCGGACGGGAACATGATCCACACCGAAAGCAGGATTCGGGTACGTTATAGCGAAACCGATGCCATGGGATTTGCCCACCACGCCAATTACGTGACCTGGTTTGAAAAGGCGCGTATCGAAATGCTCGACCAGATCGGAATGGCTTATCGCGATCTTGAGGCATCGGGCTATTTCATACCGGTCCTCGAGGTGAAAGTGAGCTATCGCCGCCCCGCCTTTTTTGATGACCGCCTCACTGTCGCCTGCATGGTCAAGGAACAGCCCGGAGTTCGGTTTTACATCGAATACGAGGTGCGACGCGGGGAGACGCTTTTGGCCACCGGATCATCCGCACACGCTTTTATCGACAAATCAGCCAAACCTATCCGACCTCCCCAAAGGTTTCTAAACACCATGAAGGCGGCCCTCCGCAATGGCATCCCCGGACCAGACCCCAGCCATGCAAGGTGATCCGGACCAGGGGATCCCCGGGCTAATCATGCGGGCTGAGGCCCGGCCTCGCGCCCCGGTATATCCGCTTGATGTGATGGACGATTTCCATTGGGTTTCGCCCGTCGGTCAGCACACCAATGCCCGCCTTTCGGTAAACCGGCAACCGTTCCTCCAGGAGTTCGCGAATACGGGCCAGGGGATCCTCCACATCGAGCAAGGGCCGGTTCTCGTTGCCGCGGGTTCGCTCATAAATCGTTTCGGGCGAGGCAAATAAGGAAATTACCAACCCCTTTTCCTGCAATGACTCCAGAATTCCCGGCTGCAGAATCATCCCGCCCCCACATGAGACCACACACCGCCCTCCGGGATGACCTGATTCCACAAAACGGCGCTCCAGGTCCCGAAAGGCTTTTTCCCCCCTGGATTGGAATATCTGCGGGATGGTCAAACCGGTGCTCTCCTCGATCTGTTCATCGCTGTCGACAAAGGAATAATCCAGTTCCCTGGCCAAGAGCCGCCCCAGAATGGATTTTCCGGTTCCCATGAAACCGACCAGGTAAATATTGGGCCGTGCCGGGGAAGTCATAAGAAAATTTGCCGGGATGGGGTCAAATGTTGATTTTTCTGCTTAAGCAAAAAAATCAACATTTGACCCCATTTGGGCAACGCCTATCTGTTTAGCCAAAATTTTCCTGTCCCGGACCCGCTTTGAAAAGGAGGAGAACAGCCCACTACAAGCCCAAGCTGGCATGGTTCAGCCTGGTGGTGCTTTTTGTCATGACCTTTCTGCTCTTTGCCGGTGGGTTTACCACCTCGATCGGGGCCGGGATGGTGTTTCCGGATTGGCCGCTGTCCGATGGTTCCCTCAACCCCGAAGGTTGGCTGCAAGACCGGGCCATGCTGGCCGAGCACAGTCACCGACTGCTCGGCGCCCTCATAGGACTCCTGATCATGGTTCTAACGGTGTGGATCTGGCTCAGAGAAGATAGGGCATGGGTGCGTCATCTGGCCCTCGCGGCTCTGGCCCTGGTTATACTGCAGGGTTTGGTGGGCGGTATGCGCATCTTGTTTAACAGCCTGCAATTCGCCATAATCCACGGCTGCCTGGCCCAAACCTTTGTTTGCCTGATCGCTTCCATTGCAGCCGCTCAATCCTCCTGGTGGTTCAGGGATGGGCACGGGTTCCCGGCCCGGGCAAACCATAGGCTCAAAACCGGGGGTCTCATCGTTTGCGGGCTGATTTTCGTTCAGCTCATTATCGGAGCCGTCATGCGCCACATCGGGGCCGGTTTGGCCATTCCCACCTTTCCCCTCACCCCGGAGGGCGGTATTTTTCCCCAGAATTGGAATTTCGGGGTCGTCCTTCACTTTGCTCACCGATTGATGGCGCTGATCATATTTGCCGTTTATCTGGTTTGGGCCATCCCGCTGATCCTGCACAGGAAAATGGACGGGCGAATCCGCCTTCTGGGAGGGGTTGGTCTGGCTCTTCTGGCCTGTCAGGTTGTCCTTGGAGCCTACATCATATGGACCATCCGAAATCCCGTCATCACTACGGCCCACGTCCTGATCGGGGCATTTTTTCTGGCTACCTCATGGATCATAACATTCTTTCAGTTTCAACCTTCGCAACCTGTTCGAGCCGAAGCGGCCTCTCGTGCTCCCGCCGGGCTGGGCATGGGGGAAGCTTCCTTGGATAAACCATCCGCATGAGCCAGGCAGAAACCAATTCCGTGCACATCAAACCATCGTCACCCCTGGTATCCGAATCGGGGGCGGCAAAGTCGCGCTGGATGGAATATGTCGAACTGACCAAGCCCAAGCTGAGCACGATGTCGATCATCACTGCCCTGCTGGGATATTTTGCGGCCCGCACCCCCCAGGACATTGCCGTTTTTCTGAGTCTGGTGGCGGGCACAACTTTAACTGCGGCCGGTTCCGCCATCCTGAATCAGTGGTGGGAACGGGACGAAGACAACCAGATGATGCGCACCCGGAACCGGCCCCTGCCCCGGGGCGCGATCGGTATGCCTACGGCATTGTGGATGGGCCTGATTTTTTCCACCGGGGGTGTGGCTGTGCTTTGTTTGGGGACACACCCCGTCGTCGGCCTATTGGCCCTGGCCACCATGCTCATCTACATTACCCTGTACACTCCGCTAAAAAAAGTTACCCCTTTGGCCACGGAAATCGGGGCGTTGCCGGGAGCCATTCCACCCTTAATGGGTTGGATGGCGGCAGAGGGCTCGGTTTCGGCCCTGGGGTGGATTATATTCGGGGTGTTGTTCACCTGGCAAATGCCTCACTTCATGGCAATCTCCTGGATCTACCGGGAGGATTACCGCAAGGGTGGATTCCGCGTTTTGGCCCTGGAAAAAGGGGGGGCGAAAAAAATCAGTTGGAGCGCCCTCCTCTACACCCTGTTGCTCATCGTCATTACGGTCCTACCCATTTTTCTCGCCTTAACCGGTTGGATATACGCCATCGGATCCACCCTGGTGTCGGCATTAATGGGATGGAGGGCCTGGCAATTCTTTCGGGCCAGGGACAAGAACAAACCGGCGCGAAATCTCTTTACCGCCTCCATTGTTCATTTGCCCCTGCTCTTTGTAATTCTGGCAATTGATCGCTGGATTTTTTAGCCAACACTCTGCAATCTAGCCCCCCATGACCCTGGAGATAGCAATGGTGTTCGGAATATTGGGACTGGCTCTGGCCAGTTTCATTTGGGAAAAGGTACCGGTTGAGGTCACCGCCATTTCCGTATTTGCCCTGCTTCCGGTTCTGGGCCTGCTACAAGTGGAAGGAGCCCTCTCCGTATTATCCAATCCCGCGCCGGTTACGGTGGGCGCCATGTTTATTGTCAGCGCCGGCCTGGAAAAATGCGGAGCGATCGATATGATTAGCGGCTATTTCGACCGTCTGGCCAAAGCGGGATATATCCCATTGCTGCTGATTATCATTCTGTTCGTGGCCTTTCTTTCCGCCTTCGTCAATAACACCCCGGTAGTGGTCATCTTCATGCCCGTGCTTCTCAGCTTGGCACGCAAGATGGATATTCCAGCCTCCAAACTTCTGATTCCGCTTTCCTACGCCTCTATTTTCGGTGGAACCTGCACCTTGATCGGCACCAGCACCAACATTATCATCAGCGGAATCGCCGAAACCTATGAACAACCCCCACTGGGCATGTTCGAGTTGGGGATGGTGGGCCTGCCCTTGTTGGTCCTGGGATCCCTTTACCTGCTGGTTTTTTCCTGGAGACGGCTGCCCGTTCGGGAGACCCTCACCCAAATCCTCTCGCCGGAAGAGCGCAGGGAATTTTTCACCGAAGCTTTAATCCATCCGCACTCGCCCCTGGTGGGGAAGGGGGTGTTGGATTCCGGAATCCTGAGAACTCCCGGGGTGCGCATCCTGGAAATCCTTCGCGGGGGCAGGACTATGGTCGATAAGCTGAACGAGATCGTCCTCGAGGCGGGTGACCGGCTCGTGTTGGCTTGCAAGCCCCACGGTATTGCGGAAGCCCGCTCCATTGAAGGGGTGAATTTTCTCGGCGAAATCGGGGAGGGTCTCGAACAAATCGCCGCCTCGGAGGGTTCAATCGTGGAAGGTTTCATCGGCCCCAGTTCATCCATCGCCGCAAAAACCGTGGCGTAAATCGATTTCCGCCAAAGATACCGAATGATCATTTTGGCCATGCACCGCCGGGGTAGAAACGTTCGGGATAAATTGGCCACCCTGCCGCTCGAATTCGGGGATACCCTGCTGATGATGGGGACCGATCAGGCCATTGGAGACTTGCGAAAATCCGAAGATATAATCTTATTGGACCAACCCCATGTGGCCTCCAAAAGTCGCCGCGATAAAATACCCATTGTGGTCGCCGTTATCCTGGGAATCGTGGGGACAACCACCTTCACCAACTTCCCCATTGTGGCATCGGCTATCATGGGGGTGGCGGTGCTTCTGGTCACCCGTTGCATCAATTCCGAGGAAGCATTTTCTGCCGTGGGTTGGAACATAATTTTTCTGATCTACGGAATGCTGGCTCTGGGATTGGCCATGCAGGAAACCGGAGCTTCGACCCTCCTGGCCGACAATGCCGTGGCAGCAGTAAGCCACCTGGTTTCCCCGGAGTGGCAGCCCTACGTCATGTTGGCGGTCATGTATTTGATGTGTTCGTTCATGACCGAGGTATTGTCCAACAACGCCACCGCCGCTCTCCTGGCCCCGGTGTCCATCAGCATTGCCGCCACCATAGGGGTCGATCCCCGACCCTTCCTCATCGTCACCGCCATCGCTTCTTCAGCCAGTTTCTCTACTCCCATCGGTTACCAGACCAACACGTTTGTCTACGGGGTCGGCGGTTACCGCTTCAGCGATTTCCTGAAATTCGGCCTGCCTCTGAACCTGACCTATTTCAGTGGCAGCATTTTCCTCATACCGATGATCTGGCCGTTTAATTAAACTCCCTCAAAGGACCAGGCGCAGCCCGTCATAGGCGAGATTGACCCCGGAGGGGAGTCCTCTGTCGACCCGGTCGTGTTCCACGAGATGGGCCATGTGAATGAGATAGGTCTGGGCAGCGCCTATCGAGGCAGCCACATCAACGGCCTCGCCAATGGTCATGTGGGTGGGGTGAGGTCGGTCGCGCAACCCATCCAGCACGACGACATCGGACCCCGCGGCCAAAGCGCGTTGCGATGCCTTGACCGTTTTGCAATCCGTGTAGTAGGTAAATTTTTTACCGCTTTCCCTTTCCGTAAAAACAAGTCCCAGGACCTCGAACCGTCCATGGGGTAAATTTGTGGTGTGGAGGGTCCCCCAGGGAAACTCCAAGGTTTGTGGAGCCCGCACCGCATGGGGCACAAAGGCTGGATAACCGGGAAATTCGGGACGGTCCCGCACCGCGTAGGGGTACATTTGCCTCAATCGTTCCAAAGTGGGCCGGGAACCGTAAACGGGCAGCCCTTCTCCCTGGCGAAAATCGACAAATCTCCGCAGGTCGTCCATCCCGGCAATGTGGTCGGCATGTCCATGGGTAAGGACGACCCAGTCGATGCGATCGATATCATTTTCAATGCATTGCAGGCGAAATTCAGGCGCCGCGTCCACCTGCAGACCATAACCACCCGCCTTGACGTGAATGGAAGTGCGGCCCCGTTTGTTTTTGGGATTTGCACTTCGGCAAGTTTCACATTCACAGCCGATCATGGGAACACCTTGGGAAGTTCCCGTACCCAAAAAACAGATTTCCATTGCCCTGAATGCCATGGGAAAACCGCATTCTGCACAAGGCCCAACTGACTAAATTCCACTTCAAACCGGTTTAAACTATCCATGCCGCGCAGCTATCTCTAAACTCAGCTCCATGAGTAAGAAAATCGTGGTGACAGGGGTGACACGGGGGCTCGGCCGGGCCCTGGCGGAAGGTTTTGTAAAACGCGGCAATCAGGTGTTCGGCTGCGGTCGCTCAAAGCGGGATCTCATAAACCTGGCTCGACAATTCCCCGAGCACATATTCGACCGGGTGGACGTGAGCGACTTTCGCGAGGTGGGAAATTGGGCAGAGGACGTCATAAGCCAGTTCGGCCCTCCCGATCTCTTGATTAACAACGCGGCCGTCATCAATCCCTCTCTCCCGCTTTGGGAATTGAAGGTGGAGGCGGTAAAAAAGCTTTTCGACACCAATATCCAAGGGGTCTTTCACTGTATCAGGGCCTTCGTTCCGGCCATGGTGCAACGTCAGTCGGGAATAATTGTCAACCTCAGCTCGGGCTGGGGGCGCGGCACTTCTCCCCACGTGGCGCCCTACTGCGCTTCCAAGTGGGCCATGGAAGGGCTGAGCAAGTCCATGGCTCAGGAACTGCCCACCGGAATGGCCTGTGTTCCCTTGAATCCGGGCATTATCGATACGGATATGCTGCGCATTTGCTTTGGTTCCCAGGCATCCCACTATCCCGATGCCGAGGCGTGGGCTAAACGGGCCGTTCCCTACCTGTTATCGCTCACCCCCCGGCACAACGGCCAATCCTTGTCCGTCCCGCAATAGTAATGGATTGCCCAGGGGATATGAACCGCAGAATACCTGGATGAGCGCAGATACGATGCTGAGATGTTGAGATCTATCGTGATCATGATCGTGATCGTGATCCTGATCGGATCATTCATAAATCGGGATTTGGCCTTTTCCGATCAGGATCAGGATGAAGTGTGGAATGACTTTTTCAGGATCGACTCGTTGCCCAGGGGATATGAAAAAGGCCCTTCCAAACGAAAGGGCCTTTTCAAAGAATATGGGAATGACCGGGTTACATCATGCCGCCCATTCCACCCATGCCACCGTGATGATCGGGAGCGGCGGGTTCGGGCTTTTCTTCGGGTAGATCCGTAATCAGGCACTCGGTGGTCAGCAAGAGGCCGGCCACGGAAGCGGCATTCTGCAAAGCAGTGCGCGTCACCTTGGTGGGATCCACCACCCCAGCCTTGATCAGATCCTCGTATACGTTGGTGGCCACGTTGAAACCAAAGGCTCCTTCTCCCTCGCCGACTTTTTGAGCCACAACAGCTCCTTCCACGCCGGCGTTGGCACAAAGTTGTTTGATGGGAGCCCCAACCGCTCGATGAACGATGGCGGCGCCAACAGCTTCGTCGCCATCAAGGTCGATGGAATCGATAGCCTTGGCGATACGGAGCAGGGCAACCCCTCCTCCGGAAACGATGCCTTCCTCTACGGCGGCGCGGGTGGCGTGCAAAGCGTCCTCCACTCGAGCCTTCTTCTCCTTCATTTCTGGTTCGGTGGCGGCGCCAACGTTGATGACGGCTACGCCTCCGGCCAATTTGGCCAGGCGTTCCTGCAGTTTTTCCCGATCGTAATCGGAAGTCGTTTCATCGATTTGACGGCGGATTTGCTTGACCCGGCCCTGGATGTCACCGGGCGATCCGCCCCCTTCCACCATGACGGTGTTTTCCTTGTCCACAGTGATGCGCTTGGCCGATCCAAGGTCACTCAACTGGACGTTCTCCAGTTTGATACCCAAGTCTTCGGTTATGAGCTTACCACCGGTCAGAATGGCTATATCCTCGAGAATGGCTTTGCGCCGTTCACCAAAACCAGGCGCTTTCACGGCACACACATTCAGGGTGCCGCGGATTTTGTTGACCACCAGAGCGGCCAGGGCTTCACCTTCCACGTCTTCGGAAATGATCATGAAAGGCTTACCGGCTTGGGCAACTTTCTGCAGCAAGGGCAGGAGATCCTGAAGGTTGGTTATCTTCTTC
The DNA here is from genome assembly GCA_014529615.1 of Opitutia bacterium. Classification (GTDB taxonomy): domain Bacteria; phylum Verrucomicrobiota; class Verrucomicrobiia; order Opitutales; family UBA2995; genus JAABVD01. The sequence goes on along the minus strand of JAABVD010000009.1, from coordinate 7,205 downwards.
TCGTGCAGCAGGATTTGGGCGTCTTCCAGAACGGCCTCCATACTCTCGGTGTCAGTGGCGAAGTAGGGGCTCAGGTAACCCTTGTCGAATTGCATCCCTTCCACCACTTCCAAGGTCGTTTCAATTGATTTGGCTTCCTCAACGGTAATGGTCCCATCCTTGCCCACCTTGTCCATGGCGTCGGCGATGATATCGCCGATCTGGGTGTCCCAATTTGCCGAAACCGTGGCCACTTGGCGAACTTCCTCCCGGTCTTCCACCAATTTGCTGATTTTTCCCAGCTCCTCCACGGCGGCGCCTACAGCTTTGTCAATGCCGCGCTTCAGGTAGATGGGATTGGAACCGGCCGCCACGTTCTTGAGGCCTTCCTTGTAAATCGCCTCCGCCAGAAGGGTGGCGGTGGTGGTTCCGTCCCCGGCCGCGTCCGAGGTTTTGGATGCCACTTCGCGAACCATCTGGGCCCCCATGTTTTCGTAGGGATCTTTCAGTTCGATTTCCTTGGCCACAGTGACGCCGTCCTTGGTCACGGTGGGAGATCCGAATTTCTTGTCTATAACGACGTTCCGGCCCTTGGGCCCGAGAGTCACTTTTACCGACTGGGTGAGAACATCCACCCCCATAAGTATCTTTTTACGCGCGCTTTCGCTGAAAATTAATTGTTTAGGCATAATGTTGAAGGGTTGAAATTATGGATTGGTTAAGAGACGATGGCGAGGATGTCATCCTCCTCCACGAGGATGTAATCGATATCATCGAGCTTGACTTCAGTTCCGCCATATTTGCTGGTGAGAACCCGGTCGCCGGCTGCTACGGAAAATGCGTGGTCGCTTCCGTCTTCACCCTTTTTCCCGGTGCCTAGCGCTACCACTTCGGCTTCCTGTGGTTTTTCCTTGGCGGTGTCGGGGATAATGATCCCGCCTTTTACTTGTTCATCCTCCTCAATTCTCTTGAGGAGAACACGGTTTCCAAGAGGTTTGATCTGACTCATTTCCGTACTGATTTTGGTTGAATTGATTTTTGTTGAAGTAAATTTGAAACTTTTGCGATAGCAAGTGAAGCAATGCCGGTGCCACTGTGGAAAAAACCACATAACCATTTACATTACAACAGGTTGCCAAATATATTACAGGCCAGCCACCTCGATGGAAGGCTGATAAATGGCTCAAACTGTCACACCTGTGACACACTGGGCCAAAAGGGGCATGGGATTGGTTCAGGAGAATTCCAGGGTTCCGTCAGCCCGAAGGTTACGGTAATAACAACCCGATCGCGCCTTTCCATCCGGCCCTTTGGTATGGCAGGCCCCCGCTCCTTTCGAGCGCACGCGGTAGAGGAGAGAATTCTGCTCGCAGTTTACCCGCACATCCACCAACTCCAGATAATCCCCTGAAGTCTTACCCTTGATCCACAATTCGTCGCGTGAAGTGCTCCAGAAGGTGGCCAGCCGCTCTCGCATTGCTGTTTGCAGAGCCAATTCGTTGACGTAACCGATAAATAGCACCTCCCCTGAATCGACATCCTGAGCTACGGCTGGCAGCACGGCGGCAGCGGTGGACGCCACTTTTGCCAGTTTTTCAAAGTCGAGCATCACCTCGCAACCCTCTTCCAGCGCCTTACTCATAAGGGCTGAAACCTTGGGCAAGCCGACCGGAGAATCAATGGGAAAAACCAATGAAACGGGATGGACGCCCGAGCCACCCGCCGGATATACTTCCAGAGATGGTTCTCCATGGGCAATTGGCTTTACAAATCAGAATAATGGCACACTTTGATCCTTCAAAACGGGGCCGGGATAGCTCAGTTGGTAGAGCAACGCATTCGTAATGCGTGGGTCGTCGGTTCGAATCCGATTCCCGGCTCCATTCCCCCGGGCCCTCCGCGGGGGAGGATCCCCTCAATTCTCATATTGACCAGGATTCGGGTATTAACCCATCTTATGCCCTGTCTGAGCCTTTCCAGGGATTAACATCGGCTGCAGGAAAATGGATACGCAGAAAATGAAGGTAGTATTGCACGAAAACCGCACCTTTCCTCCGAGCCGGGAATTTCGGGATAAGGCCCATATTTCCGGTATGCGGGCCTACCGGGAGATGTACCGCAAAAGCATGGACGACCCGGAAGGATTCTGGGCGGCGGCGGCACGGGAACTGCATTGGTACAAGCCCTGGGACAAGGTGTTGGACGACTCCGAAAAACCCTTCTTCAAATGGTTCACCGGCGCCACAACCAATCTTTCCTACAACTGCCTGGACCGCCACTTGAAGGGCCCCAACCGCAGCAAGGCGGCTTTGATTTGGGAAGGTGAACCAGGGGACAGCCGCGTGCTCACCTATTGGGACCTCCACCGTGAGGTGAGCAAATTTGCCAACGCGCTCAAGGAACTGGGCATCAGGAAAGGGGATTGCATCGCCATTTACCTGCCCATGATCCCCGAACTGCCCATCAGCCTCCTGGCCTGCGCCCGAATCGGCGCCGTGCACTCCGTAATATTTGCCGGGTTTTCGGCCGATTCCATTCGCGACCGCATCCTGGATTCCCAGGCCCGGATGGTTATTACGGGGGACGGCAGTTGGCGCCGGGGAAAGATCCTTCGATTGAAGGACATAGTCGACCAAGCCATCGAGGGAGTCGATTGCGTGGAAAACGTGGTGGTGGTCAAACGACCGGCGCAACAGCCCATGCCCGCGACCATGCGGGAGGGACGCGATCATTGGTACCACGCCGTGGTAGAGCATCAGTCCATGAACTGCCCGCCCGAGGAACTCGACAGCGAGGACAGGTTGTTCCTGCTCTACACCAGTGGCACAACGGGCAAGCCGAAAGGCATCATCCATACTCAGGGCGGCTATATGGTCTACACCTATTTGACCGCCAAATACGTCTTTGATCTCAAGCCCGAGGATGTCTACTTCTGCACGGCGGACATCGGGTGGATTACCGGGCACAGCTATTTGGTTTACGGACCCCTGGCCAACGCCGCTACTTGTGTCATGTACGAAGGCGCCCCCAATTTCCCGGACAACGGGAGGTTCTGGCAGATTGTGGAAAAATACGGCGCCACCATCTTCTATACCGCTCCCACCGCCATACGGGCCTTCATGAAATGGGGAGACCAGTGGCCAACGGCCCACGACCTCAGTTCCCTGCGTCTGCTGGGAACGGTGGGGGAACCCATTAACCCGGAAGCCTGGATGTGGTACCACAATACCATCGGGTCCGGGAAATGTCCCATCGTGGACACCTGGTGGCAGACCGAAACCGGAGGCATCATGCTGACCCCGTTGCCCGGAGTCACCTCCACCAAGCCGGGAAGCGCCACCCTGCCCTTTTTCGGGGTCGATGCGGCCGTGGTAACGGAAGCGGCAGAGCCGGCCGAAGCAGGACTGCTTACCATACGCAAGCCCTGGCCGTCCATAACCCGGGGCATTCATGGGGATGCGCAAAGATACCTCGATACCTACTGGTGCAAATGGGGCGGTGATTATTACTTTCCGGGAGACGGGGCCAAGGTGGACCAGGACGGTTATTTCTGGGTACTGGGACGCGTAGACGATGTAGTGAATGTATCGGGCCACAGGATAGGAACGGCCGAGTTGGAAAGCATTTACGTGGAGCATCCGGCCACCGCGGAATCGGCCGTGATCGGGGTAAAACACGAAATCAAAGGGCAGTGCCTGGTTTCCTTCGTCACCCTCAAAGAGGGAATTGAGCCGAACGATGCCTTGAAAATGGAGTTGAACGATCTGGTGGCCAAAAAAATAGGAAAATTCGCCCTGCCCGAAAAAATTATCTTTTCAGCCGATTTGCCCAAGACCCGCAGCGGCAAAATCATGCGGCGCCTCCTGCGCGACATTGCCGAGGGACGCGCCCTGGGCAACGTGACCACCCTGGCAGATCCCGGTGTGGTGGAAAAGGTTCGACAAATTCTTTGATCCGGACTGAAAATCGACAAGCATCATGAAGACCATCCTAGCCCGCATATCTCACAAATTTTCTACTGCGCTCCGGAATCTCCGCCTTCATGTATTACGGCGTGACAAGGCCGGCACTGGTGCGGACTTCGTCGGATTCGCGACTTTGCAGGGTGTCGACCCGGCTTCGCCCAAGGGCTACGGCCGGACTGACCCAGCTTCACCCGCTCATCTGCGCGAAACCCACACCAGCATTCGATCTCCGTTCGCTCGCGACGAATTTTTTAAGATATGCGGGCTAGCCCTTGTCCTCGGCTGCCTCCCGCTTCCCATCGGGGTGAGCGCCGCCCTATCCTTTGAGGTGAACAAGATCAGCCATCGGGCCACGGTGGAGGAAACGGAATACAAGGTGGAGTTTCCCTTTACCAACAAGGGGGGGGAAGCGGTTGAAATCCTCGAAGTCAGCTCCGGTTGCGGATGCACCACCGCCGTGCCCAACCAACGGGTATTCGAGCCCGGGGAGTCGGGTGAGATCTCCGCCACTTTCGATTATGGTTCACGGGAGGGGAAACAGGTGAAATCCATCCTGGTCAAAACCACCCAGGCGGACAACCCCGACATTGTTTTGACTCTGGAAGTGACGATTCCCAAAACGCTGGTGGCAACCCCGGGGGTGATTATTTGGAACATGGCAAGTGAACAACCGGTTCAGGCCAGGACCGCCATTATTGAATCCCATCTGGAGTATGAGGTGGATGTACTCGAAATCGTCTCCAGCAATGAACGCTTCGATCACGAGCTTGAAGTTTTGGAAAAAGGAAAAAAGTTTTCCCTTACCATCCGGCCTCCGGATGTTTCGGAGATCGAAGGGATAATGCGAGGCACCTTCCTGGTGAAGACCAGCATTCCCAATCCGATGAAATCCACCAAGAAAATCTACGCTATCGTTCGGTAGCTTTCGGTCCATTGAAACTTCTTCGGCAAGCCGGTTTACAGGGGATTGGAATTCTGGCCCTGAGTCTGGTCGGCATGGGAGCCACATGGTTGCTCCATCCACAGTTGCCCCCAAGAGACCCCATGGAACTGGAGGAGGGAGAAATCCTGTTGGAAAATGCCCTGGCCCTGGCCGAGGTCACCTGGATCGATGCCAGAACTGAAGAAGCTTATGCTGCGGACCACATAGGCGACGCCATCTTATTGAACGAAGATGATTGGGACCGGCTCTTCGAAGCCTTCATTTTGCAATGGTCGGGAGACACGACCTTGGTGGTCTATTGCGACAACCGCAATTGCTCGGCCAGTAAAAGTGTGGCCGTTCGTTTGAGAGAGTCGCTCGGGATCGATTCCGTTTACGTACTGAAGGGAGGCTGGCAAACGTGGCTGGATTACCGGGAACGTTGAATTGGATTGAGTTCCTGGCCCGAATGGCGCTGGGAGGGGTCTTTCTGGTGGCGGGGATTCTGAAGATCCTGGATCCGGGTTCTCTACTTGCCGCTACCGAAACCTACCAGATTATTCCCTACCACTGGAGCTATTGGCTGGCGCTATATCTTCCCTGGGTGGAAGTTCTGGCGGGGCTGGGAATCCTGTTGCGGAAGGCCTACCCGGGAAGCCTGTTCCTGGTCGCAGCCTTGCTCGTCGTCTTCCTCATCGCCCTTATTCAGGCTTGGGCGCGAGGCCTGAATATCATTTGCGGTTGTTTTTCCCAAGCCTCGGCCGAGAGCACCGGAAGGTATGTCTATTACGTGGCCCGCGACTTGTCCCTGCTGGGGTTGGCCGGATTTCTCTGGTGGAGGCATTTGGGCCTGCCATTTCCCCTCCTCCCGGCCCGGGGACAAAGAATAAATAAGGAATAAGTTTTAAGGTGAATTCTCCAACTGACATCCCGAGTAACCTGGAGTTGGACTTCCAAGAACTGGTGAACAACTACTACCAGCCCCTTTATCGATTCGCTTATTCCTTGGCCCACAATGTCGAGGAGGCATCCGACCTCACCCAGCAGGTCTTCCTCATATGGGCAAAAAAGGGGTCCACTCTCAAGGACAAGACCAAGGTGAAATCCTGGCTGTTTACCATTCTCTACAGGGAATTTCTGGGAACGCGCCGGAGATCATCCCGTTTCCCCCATATCAGCGCCGAGGTTATCCAACACGAACTGCCCCCCATCGAACCTGGGATTGTAAACCGGCTCGATGCGAAAAGCGCGGTGGAAGCTCTCGGCCAAATCGACGAGACCTTCCGTGCTCCCCTGGCCTTGTTTTACCTGAAAGACCTGTCTTACAAAGAAATCGCCAAGACACTCGACATTCCCATCGGCACCGTCATGTCGCGATTGTCCAGGGGTAAAGCCCAATTGAAAAAAATTCTCACTAAAACCACCGTCCCCCTTTCCTGAGACCTGACCAACCCTCAACCCAAGATGACCAAGGATCAGGCAAAATTTATTCTGCAAGCCTTCCGGCAAGGAGAGGGCGCCTCCGCCCACCCCGACCTCGAAGAAGCGTTCGACCTGCTGCGTAAAGATGCCGGGCTACAGAAATGGTTTCGGATGGAACAGGCCTTTGATGAAGCCTTTTCCGCCAAGCTGGCCCGAATAGAACCGCCCCATGGCCTGGCCGACACCATCTTCTCCCAGGTCATTGTCAGAGAAAACAAGGTGGTGGAATTTCCCTGGTGGAAACAGTTCTCCGTATGGGGAGCAGTGGCTTCCATGGCTCTGGTCCTTGGCTTGGTCCTCATTCCCGGCCGAATCTGGGTCGAGCCCGGTCCGGTAACCATCCCGGTCCTGCAGGAATTCGCCAACCAGGCCCTGAAGGGCCCATCCAGGTTCGCCGCTAAATCGAGCGACTGGACCGAATTGGTATCCTATCTCGGGGAACGGAACATACCCGCGCCAATCAACCTTCCCGACCGAATGGACCAAATGCCGGCCAAGGGTTGCATGACCCTTGAATATCAGGGTAAACCGGTGGGAGTCATCTGTTTTGGGAAAAACAGCGAGTCTCACATTTTCGTGGTCGATACCGGGGATTTTCCCGAACTTCCCCACAGGGAAAAACCCGTTCTGGAGCAAACCGCCTACGCCACAACCGCATATTGGACGGAGGAGGACCGACACTACTTGCTGGTCACCCACGATCCCGAGGAATTGGGCAAATTCGTGTCCTTCTAACCCGCATTTTCCCTGCCAAGCGAATGCGACAGAAGCCCTGTCAGGATCATGCCTTGCAATCTTGACGAACTTTCCCTCTTCCCTGCCACGGCGAAGGCGGATGACCCGAACGCCACTTATTT
>JAABVD010000227.1 GCA_014529615.1 Opitutia bacterium | reverse complement strand
AGCGATTGGTAAGAGCAAGGGCCTGGGGACCGGGAATCAACCGTTTACTGATCTCCGCATGGGCCAAAGATTTGAAATCCTCGAGGGTTATGGCATGCTCCACCTGCAATTTATGGCTGGCCGTGCGCCTCAATTGGGTCAGCAATCCCCCGCAACCCAGGTTTTCACCCAGATCGTGCACCAAGGTGCGGACATAGCTCCCCTTGCTGCAATAGATGTAAAACTTCCCCAATGGGGCCTTCCAGTCCAAAAGTTCAAATTTGGAAATGCGGATGAAACGAGGTTCGCGCGGCACAACTTTGCCTTTGCGAGCGTGTTTGTATAAGGGAACTCCCGCGATTTTCACGGCGGAAAACATGGGCGGGGTCTGATACTGATCACCGACAAAACTACTCATCGCCGTCCCAATTGCCTCCCTGTCGAGGGATGGGCCAATCGGCCGGGTTTCCAGAATTTGCCCATCACAATCGTGTGAATCCGAGATTTTACCGAGCTCGAAGGTCCCTTCGTACTCTTTGTCCAGGTTCATGAGCCGGGAGGACAGTTTGGTGGCCTTTCCCACCAGAATTACCAATAATCCCGTGGCCAGCGGGTCGAGGGTTCCGGCATGGCCGATGCGTTTCATTTTCAACTTCCTGCGCACGTGATTCACCACGTCGTGTGAGGTTATGCCGGCAGGTTTATCCACCAGCAAAATTCCTTCCAAATCCTTTAGGGGCCGGGTCATGACGATTTAACCAATTATCCCTTTATCGACCTTTTCCAGGTGTTGGCCGATGGCCTCGAGCAGGCGGGACACCAACTCATCCATGGGCAAATTGTAATGGAATCCGGCGGCGGCGGCGTGCCCGCCTCCATTAAATTCTTTGGCGATCAAATCGACCCGGAACCGTTTCTCCTTGGCCCGAAGACTTGCCTTGGTTTTTCCGAAACGCTGTTCCGCCAATACACCTATGTCCACTCCGGCTATGCTTCGCGCATAATTGACCAGGCCTTCCGAATCGTCAGGTTTGGCCCCTAGGGCTTCATAGATTCCCTCCTTGAGCTGGCCAAGACAGACGCGCCCGTTGAAATGCAGTTGAAAGGATCTCAGGAAAGTTTGCAACAGTTCCAGCTTGGCAATGCTTTCTTCCTCATAAAGTTCCCTGTTCACCTCGCTCAAATCCACCCCGCGATCGACCAGGATGCCGGCAAGGTAAAAGGTATGCCGGGTTGTGGAAGGAAAGCGGAATTGACCGGTATCCGTGGCAATGCCCACGTAGAGAGCGGTAGCTGTGACGGAATCCATCGGGTAATCGCAATCCAGAAAAAAGCCCGCCAGCATTTCTCCCGTCGCGGCCGAATTTCCCTCGATCAGGTTTTTCCAACCATAGCGGGTATTGGATATGTGGTGGTCGATATTTCCCATCGGTTTGGGCAGTTTTGGCCATATCTTAAGGCCGGTTCGCTCAACGTCCGCGCAATCCACCGTTATCACGTCCCACCCCGCAAAATCAAAATCCGGACCTGTCATAAACGGTGTGTCCTCCAGCAAGAACGCCAGTGTTGTCGGCACCTCGTCCTGATTTACGCATACCGACTCGATGCCCACCGAATTGAGCATGCGACAAAGGGCCACTTGGGATCCGATGCAATCCCCGTCCGGCCGGACGTGGCCCACAACGGCGACTTTCTTTCCCTTCGCGGATTCAATCAAGACTTTGAACAGAGGCGACTGAGCGGGGTAGAATTTCATTGTTCCGGATCGAGGGAAGGTCCGTCCACTTGCTCAAATTGATCCATGAATTTGAGCAAGTCGACTCCCCGCTTGATGGAATCGTCTTGGAAATATTTCAAGTGAGGAAGGTACTTGAGGATGATTCTTTTTCCCAGTTGATGGCGAATCTCAGAAGCATTGCGGGAAAAAAATTTTTTGGCAGCCCTTTGTTCGCATTCCTCTCCCAAAACCGAATAATAGATCCGTCCGCTTCTCAAATCCGGGCTTATGGATGCGTCGGTTATGGTGATCCTCACCGTTTCACCCCGGTAGCGAGTGTGGAGGATGAGACTGATTTCCTGCTTGACCAGGGCATTTACGCGGAGATTTCGCTGACCCATTCTTATTTCCTGATTTCAAATTGGAGTTCGCAACAGGGGATGCCTTCGAGGTGGCCCAACCCGACAGAATAACCAAGCTTTCGGCAAACGTCCATTCTGCCAATCCTTCAATAAGATCTGATCGGGATGAGGTCGAGATGGATGGCCGGGAGGTTACAAGGATGCGCGCTTCTTTTCTTTCTCGTAACACTCAATGGTATCCCCTTCGGTGTAGGCGTTAAAGTTATCGAGCTGGATGCCGCACTCATACCCGGTGCGCACTTCAGTTACATCATCCTTGAAACGTTTGAGCATGGAAACCCTGCTTTCTGCCAACACCTCACCCTTGCGCAGGAGGCGGGCCCACGCATCCCGTTTGATATGGCCGCTGGTAACGAGACAACCCGCCGCCATTCCCCGACTGATGGGAAATATTTGCCGGACTTCAGCGGTCCCCAGCTTGTTTTCCACCAACTCCGGTTCCAGCAGATCCGCCATGGCTTCCCTGACCTGATCGATCATTTCATAGATGATCTTGAACCGCATGATAGTGACGCCGGCATGCTTGGCCATGGCGGGCACTCCACTACCCGGTTTCACATTGAAGCCGATTATAGTGGCATTCGTAGTGCTGGCCAAGTCCACGTCATTCTTGCTGATGGCTCCTACCTCCCCGGAAATAACTTCCAAGTCTACCTTGGAACTTTCGATTCCCTTGAGCATGCCGAGGACTGCTTCGACCGATCCGTGCACATCGCACTTGACCACGACTTTGAATACTTTCTTCTTTGTCTGCTCAATGGCCGCAAACAGGGTATCGAGGGTAGCGGGCTTCGTTTCCTCCTCTTTGACTTCTACCTGACCGCGTCTTCTTTGTACATCCGCTTCCGCAGCGTCTCGCTTGGCCAATTTTTCGTTTTTGACGACCTCAAAGGTGGCCCCTGAATCGGGAGTCCCGGACCAACCATCGATCCTGACGGGGGTGGATGGCGGGGCCTGATCGAGTTTATTGCCATTCTCGTCCAACATGGTCCGGACCTTGGCGAAATGGGGGCCACAGAGAATGGCATCACCCAATTTGAGCAGGCCCTGCTGGACGATCACCGTAGCGGTGGTGCCCCGGCCGACCTCCATCTGGGATTCGATAATGGCTCCTGAGGCCGGTCCCTTGGGATAGGCCTTTAATTCCATGATCTCGGCCTGCAGGTTGATCATTTCCAGGACCTCCTCCACGTTCTCGCCGGTAAGGGCTGAAATCTCTACGCAAATGGTTTTGCCACCCCAGTCTTCCGGGGCAATCTGACGCTCTTGCATTTGGGTCTTTACCCGATCCACATTCGCTCCCTGGGTATCGATCTTATTGATGGCCACGATGATGGGGTCACCGGAATCTTCGGCAAATTTTAAAGCTTCATCGCTTTGAGGCATAAACCCGTCATCCGCAGCCACCACCAATATGGCGATATCTGTAATAAAGGCGCCCCGTTCCCGCATCTTGGAAAAGGCGGCATGACCGGGAGTATCCAGAAAAGTCATCTTTTTTTCATCATGCGCAATTTGATAGGCGCCGATATGCTGGGTAATGCCGCCAAACTCACCTCCCACAACGTTGCTCTTGCGAATATAATCAAGCAAAGTCGTTTTTCCATGGTCGACGTGGCCCAGGATACAGACAACCGGCGGACGCGGTTCCTGCAACTTGGCCTTGTCGATTTTCTCAACTTTTTTCTTGGGTGGGGGAGGCTTGTCTTCACCCCTGTGTTTTACCTCGAGCAGGAAGCCATGTCTTTCGGCCAGTTTAGCCGCTATTTCCTCTTCGATCACCTGGTTCATGGAAGAAAAAATGCCCAACTCCATGAGCTCGGAAATGAGGCGGAACGGTTTCAGTCCTATGCTGAGGGCAAACTCCTTTACCACGATGGGAGGTTTCAAGGTGATTACCTGAACCTCTTTTTCTACCTTGCTTTGGCTGGTCTCCTCCTCGTCGTCTTTGGCTTTGGGCACCGGGGGAGGGCCTCCGGGAAGGGGCGGAGCCATGCGGGGAACGGCGGGAGGAGCCCCGGGCCCTCTTGCCGTGGGGATTTGAGATCGCCTCATGGGAGGGGAAATCCTTGCCCCGGGAGGAATGGAAGGCGGTCTGGCAGATCTCGGGCCGGGCCGCGATGGGAGCATGCCCAGCCTGGTAACCGGCGGCGGGGGAGGGGGTATGACTACAGGTCTAAGCCTCTTTTCCTTCTCGCGCTCAATCTCTTCCTTGGACCGAACGAAGGCGCTCAAAGGGG
>JAABVD010000226.1 GCA_014529615.1 Opitutia bacterium | reverse complement strand
TAGGAATTAGGAATGGGGGGAGAAGGAAGTGAGAGTTGGAATGTGGGTGTGATGGGGAGAGGAGTAAGCGCGATGGAGAAGAGGGAGAGAGATCAAGATCAGGATCACGATCAAGATCACGATTGTGGGGATGTAAATGCGCCCATCTATAGTCCCGATCAACCGTTTCAAACATGTGCCTTTTACGCCAACGGGGTTCCACAAACAATATCCGATATGCCAATTAAAAAGTCGGCCCTGAAAAGTCATAAATGATTGTTTATAAACACTTTAATAATGATCTGGCATCAAATATTTGACCAGCTAAACGCCTATCCCACCCAAAACCTTGTCAAACGAGTTGGTTTGAGAACAGAGAAATTGACTCTCGCAAAGGCGCCAAGAACGCAGAGACAGGGCTTAAGAATATCTTGGCGGTCTTTGCGGCTTGGCGAGAGCAAATCCAGAGGAGCCATCCAACCATCTTAAACGATGATGACTTTTTCAGGGTCGACAAAAAAATAACCGCTAACGATCACATCAAGTACCTTGCTCGGACGGCTTTTCTGAGGCAGGGCACCCTCCGCATCCAGCATCCAGCATCCAGCATCCAGCATCCAGCATCCAGCATCCAGCATCCAGCATCCAGGCTATCGACGGTGGAACATCCATTCGTGCACTCGGTCGGGATCGTAATTGGGGTTGAGGGTAGGCATCCGGGCCCCGACTTCGTGTCGCCATTGGCGAAGCTCGGTCAACAATTCCTTCGACTTTTCCGGCATGGAATTGACCAGGTTCACGGTCTCCCCGATATCGTTCTCGATATCATAGAGCTCCGCCTTCGTTCCATCGAAATGTTCGATCAGGCGATACTGCCCCTTGCGTATGACTCCGTGGGGCGATGCGCCTCCATTATGATAATGGGGATAATGCCAATAAAGGGCTTTCCGTTCAAGCGGCTCCTGCTTCAGCAGTAGAGGGAGGATATTGACGCCATCGAGTTGCTGCTCCGCGGACCGCTCCTGTCCGGTCAATGCCTGAAAGGTGGGAAAGAAATCGATGCTGCTGACCGGCTCGCTGGTCTCAATTCCCGCCGGGACATTCCCGGGCCACCGGATAATGAGAGGCACGCGGTAGGCGCCTTCATAGGCCGAACCCTTTCCGTCCCGCAACGGGGCATTGTTGGTCTTCTGCGGTATATCGGCATAGTGGTTGCCGCCGTTGTCGGAGGTAAAAATCAAGAGCGTGTTTTCCGCCAGTTTCAGGTCGTCGAGCGACTGCCTGATCCGGCCGACATTTTCGTCCAGGCTGTGCATCATCCCGGCATTCACCGGGTTGCGTTGGATATGTTCAGGGGTAAGCTTTGCTTCGTACTTCCGGATGTGTTCTTCCTTGGCCTGGGTTGGACGATGAGGTGTATAATACGAAAGGAAGATGAAAAATGGACGATCATGGGGCTTTTCCAGGCTGCCTATCACTTCATCGGTTAAGCGGTCGGTGAGGTAATCCCCTTCCTTTCCCTCCAGGTTCCTGACCGCAGGCCAAGGATAAAAATACGCCGCAGGCCAGCCACTCTCGCCCTCCGCCGCACTGTGGTCGAATCCCTGGGTGACGGGAAAGTGTTTCTCCCCGCCCAGGTGCCATTTGCCGAAGTAGAACGTCTCATAGCCGGCCGGCTTCAACATCTCGGCAAGCGTGACTTCTTCATGAGGCAGATGATAACGCGTCCAATCCGGCGGGGTCAGGGCGGCATGGGGGAACTCCAGACCGCTGAGGAAATCGGTCAGATGCAGCCGGGCGGGCGTCTTGCCCGTGAGCAGAGCCGCGCGGGTGGGAGAGCAGACGGTCGCCGCGGCATAGGCGTCGGTGAAACGCATTCCCTGGGAAGCCAGTCGGTCAATGTTCGGTGTTTCGTAGAAGGCGCTCCCGTAACAACTGAGATCCCGCCAACCAAGATCATCGGTTAGGATAAACAGGATGTTGGGTCGGTCGGCCTGCATCCCCGCAGGAACCAGGGAACAGAATAGTCCGAGTCCAAGGAATGCCGCAGCCCGATTGAGGTCGAATCGGAGCTTGGTAATGCCGGCATTTCCGGCCAGTCGGGGTAAGAATCGTTTCATAACGTCGGTAATTTTTGGCAAAAGCCATAACAACCGCTTCCTCGTGACACAACCCAACATTCACCATGCCCCGGAAATGACGTGGGAAAGATTCTGGACAAATACCGCAGTTTGATCTGTACTTCATGCATGACTTCTATTACTTCCCTTTGCACCTATGTTATAGCTGAATTCGCGGACGGGAATGTCCGCGCTCCGTTTGTATTATCGAGAGCCTTTCTGTTGGCGGTTACCTTAATGGCCTTTTGCGTCCCATCTTCCCTTTACGCAAGTGATGACAAATCATCAGATAATACGCCGCCGGAAGGATTCCGCAGCCTGTTTGACGGTAAGACCCTGGATGGCTGGAAGAAGATGCCGCGATTGCCCGTTCCCAGATACCCTGGAGCGCCATTCGATATCGATCCCGAGGGAGAATGGATGAAGGAAGCCAGGAAAAACGTCGGCAAATGGACGATAGTAGACGGCGCCATTGTGGGTGAACAGGATCCGCCCGGTAGCGGAGTTGGAGCCTATCTGGTGTCGGAAGAAGCATTTGGTGATTTTGAGCTGATGATGGACATCAAACCGGACTGGTATACGGATACGGGTTTACTGGTGCGGACGGTGGCTGAGGGAAATCCCGGGCTGCAGGTCCTGGTCGATCACAGGCCGCAGGGCGGAATTGGCGGATTTTACGGCAACGGGGTAGCCGGCATCCACGGCATGCCGTTCGCCATCGATGCGGAATTGGATGAGGACAATAATCCCATACGCTTGATTTCGGCGGATCCCAACTCCGGTCGGGTTGAACTGAATGAGAAGACATATGGTATTCTCAGTTATGCGGCCGACGTGGAAGATTTTCTGAAGGTTTGGAAGGTCGGAGAATTCAATACGGTTAAAGTAAGGGTCGAAGGACGGATTCCCAAAATCACCACCTGGGTGAACGGCCTGAAAATCGCCGTGCTCGACACCGCCAATATTGAATGGGAAAATTACGATGCGGAGGCCTGCTGGGAAATGTTGGGACGCAAGGGACACATCTCGTTGGAAGTCCACAACAACGGCAGTAATGACTGGCTCGGCAAGAGCCGCTGGTGGCCGGGGGCTCAGGTGCGTTGGAAGAACATTTATATCAAGGAACTTTAAACGACTCCGGTGTTCCCATGTTGACAGGTCCACCGGAGAAAAAAATGCAAGCGGTTGCCATGAAACGATCCCTTCCGTGCATCCCAATGATCCTGTGCCTTATGACCTGGGTATCGCTATCGGTCTGGGCAAAGGAATCCGAGTCTGTCCAATTGTTCGATGGAGAGACGCTTGAGGGTTGGCACGCTGTGCCGCGACTCTATGTTCCGACAACACCGGAATTTGAGAAAATCCCAGCGGCAGAGTTGCGGGAAGCTGTGGTCGAGTATCATAAACAAAGCTCAAATGCCGGACTGCGTGCCAAGGTAGAAAACACCGGTGTCTGGAAAGTCGTCGATGGCGCGATTACCGGTGGTCAGGTTCTGGGTACCGTCCTGGGCGGATACCTCATGTCGGATGAAAAATACGGCGACTTCGAACTGACCTTCGAAGCTTGGCCGGATTTCCCCATCGACACAGGGATTATGGTGAGAGCTCATGAGGTGGGCACGATAGGATTTCAGATTTTGCTCGATCACCGGCCCAATGGAGGCATGGGAGGAATTTATGGTAATGGCCTCTGGAATTTCCGTGCCTATCCATTTGTGATCAATGGCGATGAGCAACCCGACTTCAAAGTATCCAACCTCCGGGAGGGCCACCTGGACAAGCCTCAGTTCAAGCCCGATTATGCCGCACCTTTCGAAGATTTCCTTAAAGCGTGGAAACCCAATGACTGGAATACGATTCGAATTCGTTGCGTTGGCAGACTCCCCTTTATCGAAACCTGGATAAATGGAGTGCATATTGCTTCCTTGGATACGGCCAAGCTGGCGGACCAGGTTGAGAATTACGACCCCGAGTTCGTATTCGAGCGGCTTGGCAGGAAGGGCCATATAGGGTTCGAGGTTCACGATAGTCATGACAGCAGGGAGCGTTGGGCTCCAGGAGCCGTGTGTCGCTGGCGTAACATCCATCCCAACCTTCCCCCAGAGGGAGAAGGAGTATAGCGGTCCTTTCGATTTTGTTACTAGGCGCATCGCTCCAGGCGCAATCGGAACCTCCAAGCTTCAGCCGTGATATTCGTCCCATTCTTTCGGGCAAATGCTTCAAGTGTCACGGACCGGATCGTGAAGCCCGGGAGGCTGATCTCAGGCTCGATCGTCGTGAGAGCGCCATCGATGCCGATGTGATTGTACCCGGTAATCCTGCTGAGAGCTGGATTTTGGATGTGGTATCCAGCGATGATCCTGATCTACGAATGCCAGCCAAAGGGGATCCCCTGAGTTCCGAGGAGATCGAATTGTTGAGAGCCTGGATCGAAAACGGGGCTGAATACGAAACGCATTGGGCCTACCAAAAGCCGCAACTGTCTAAACGGCCGGAAGTGCGCAATCGCTCTTGGCCCAACATTGATTCGGACTACTTTGTCCTGAACCGAATGGAAAAGGCCGGATTCGAACCCGAACCGATGGCGGAGCCGGCTATTTTATTACGGCGCCTCTATCTCGATTTGATTGGCCTGCCACCCTCGGTGGAAGCAGTGATCGCCTTCGAGGCCGATCCCTCGAAAGAGAACATTGAAGCCCACGTGGACCGTTTGTTGCAATCACCGCGCTTCGGAGAAAAGTGGGCCACCGGTTGGTTGGACCTGGCCCGTTACGCCGATTCCAACGGTTACCAGCATGACGACCTGCGCACCACGTGGCCCTATCGCGACTGGGTGATTGATGCATTGAATGACGACATGCCCTTCGACCAGTTCAGCATCGAGCAACTGGCGGGTGACCTGCTTGCCGATCCCACGACCAGCCAGCTTGTGGCGACGGGGTTCAATCGCAATGTTCCCACCAATTTTTCCGGAGGCACCAAAGTTCCCGAGGTCCGCGCCAATGTTCTGCATGATCGCGTAGCTACCACAGGCGCTGTCTGGCTGGGTCTGACCCTGGAGTGTGCCCAATGCCACGATCACAAGTTCGACGACATTTCGCAGAAGGAATACTACCAACTCTACGCTTTCTTCAACAAAGCCATTCCCGAATTCGTGCAGCAGGGCGAGGGCATGTTTCGAAAGCACTTTACCGGCCGTGATGTGATCGTCTATCCTTCCGAGGCCGAACAACAGCAAGCTCAAAAACTGGAGCGGGAGATCGCTCTGGAAGAGGAAATAATAGCTAACCTGGAGGAGCTTGCCGATGAGGTTAAGGCTGAAGCAGTTGGACAAGAAGTTGTGCTGTTGGACTTTGAGGGGCCCGAACCTTTCAAGGACCACAAGGCAACGCGGCCTGTGATCAATTCGGTGGTCCAGGATGTGCCAACCGGTGGAGGCGAATATGCGGCCAGGACAGAAGCAGAACCCGTCCTTGAAACCAAAGGTTTTTTTGGATCAGCATTCTCTATTCCAGCCACAGACCTGGCGGGTTCCACCGAAATCAAGTTCTGGATAAAGACTGACATAGCGAGCCAATTTTCCCTCCAGATTCATAATGAGCTGCGTAGGGCCAGCGTCTTCGAGTTTTCAACCACAGATGCGGAGCCGGGAACCTGGACACAGATCGTCGCTCCTTTGGCCGACTTCAAGAAGCCACAGTGGTCCATCGGTGCGGTTGATTGGACGAATGTTCAAATTATCCAGATCACGGCCTATGGTAACGGGCCTTACGATGGTAAATATATCATGCTGGACAACGTGCTTGGCGCAATGTCTTCAGAAAAGGCCTCACGGGTGAAGCGCGTTGCCCAACTGCGCGTGCAACTGACCGAACTGCAAACCGCCGCCATGGTCATGCAGGATTCGATGTCGCCGTCCCAGACGCACATTTTGATGCGGGGTGACTACACTGCTCCCGGCGACCCTGTCGAGACCGGGGTTCTGGAGAGCCTGCATCCCTTGAATCCCGAGCTGCCGCCTAATCGCCTGGGCTTGGCCCAATGGCTGGTCGATGAAAAGAATCCCCTCACTCCGCGGGTAGTTGTAAACCGCATCTGGGCCGAGATATTCGGACAGGGCATTGTGTCTACCCCGGAAGACTTTGGAATGCAGGGTGTTTTGCCTACACACCCACAATTGTTGGACTGGTTGGCTATCCGATTTGTGGAGAATGACTGGTCAGTGAAACGTCTCATCAAATCGATCGTGATGTCCTCGACTTACCAACAGAGATCCTCTGCTTCAGCCGATAAGATTCAAAGGGATCCCCAAAATGAGTTTTACGCACGCGGGCCTCGATTCCGGCTCTCTGCCGAGTTGGTCCGTGACAACATGCTCTCGATCTCGGGTCTTTTGTCGGACAAGATTGGCGGCCCGGTAGTTTACCCTGTTCAACCGGATGGAATCTGGAAGGAAATTTCAGGAGCGGATGTTACCGATTACCCCACATCAAGTGGCGAGGACCTTTACCGCCGGGGGATTTACACGGTGTGGCGTCGCGGCAATCCTTATCCCAGCATGGTCAATTTCGACGCTCCGGACCGCAGTGTGTGCACAGTGAACAGGAGCCGCTCCAATACCCCTCTCCAGGCCCTGACGCTTTTGAACGATCCCGTGTATGTCGAGATAGCGGCGGAGTTCGCCAAGGGTATGGAAAGCTGGGAGGGAAGCGACCGGGAGAAAGTTGTCTGGGGTTTTCGAGTAGCGGTGGCACGGCGACCGAGTGAATATGAAGTAGAGATTCTCATGCAATTGCTCCAGCAGCATCAGTCCTGGTTCGCCCTGGCCCAGACCTTACTGAACCTGGATGAAACCATTACCAAATCATGAACCCAGAACCCAGCATCAAGTCCCTCGCCCGGCGCGAATTCCTCCGAACCGGAACCCTCGGCATCGGGTCCCTCGCCCTGTCCCATCAACTCAGCCGGGACCTCCCAGCATCCAGCATCCAGAACCCACCATCCAGAACGCAGCATCCAGCATCCAGAACCCATCACCCCCCACGGGCGAAAAATGTAATTTTTCTGCACATG
>JAABVD010000225.1 GCA_014529615.1 Opitutia bacterium | reverse complement strand
CCCCAGTTTACCAGATTGGAAAATCCAACCTTCCCAGGGCCCGGAGAAGTGGCTCTTCTATTACGCCGACGACCCCAATCCCTGGAACGAAATGGTCATTCGTTGCCAGGGCACTCACATCACAACAACGGTGAATCGCATGCCCATCTCCGATTTCAACGGAGAGGGCATACTGGACGACGCCAGCCACAGGAAATACGGTGTGGGGGTTTCGGGATTCATCGCCTTACAGCTTCACAGTAAAGATGAATTGAAGATCCACTTCAAAGATATCTTCATCAGGGAACTCTGATCGGAGCCGGACCGGAATGGCTTTTTCATACCATGCCCATTCGTAAAGCTGTTCTCTGCCTCAACCTTTCGGTTTGCTGGTTCCCCAACATCCCGCTGTTTTCCGGCTTTGAAGATCCGGCCCCGCCCCAAGTGAATATTCTGGCGGAAATTCCCCCGCCCGGTCCCCGAGTCCAGAGCGAACTGACCTTCTATCAGCCTCCAAAACCTCTATCTTCTGGCGCCAAAACCTCGGACTGGAGGGACTTCCTGGGGCCCACCCATAACGCTCAATCCCCCGAAACCCACCTGTTGAAGTCCTTTGGCCCCGAGGGTCCGGCCAAGGTTTGGGAGGTGCAGCGCGGCGCCGGTTATGCCTCAGCCGCCGTCGTAGGGGAAAGGCTGATCCTGTTTCACCGAACCGGCGGGGAAGAAGTGGTGGAATGCCTGCAGGCGGAAACCGGGCAGCGCTATTGGAAATTTACCTACCCCTCCAACTACACTGACCGTTACGGATTTGGCAATGGGCCGCGCTGCCAGCCCATTTCGGATGGCCGCTACGTCTACACCCTGGGAGTCGAGGGACGGTTCCACTGCCTGGAACTGACCACCGGCCGGGTGCTCTGGAAACGAAACCTCAGAACCGAGTTCGACCTCACCCTCGATTTCTTCGGCGTTGGCGGCGCGCCTTTGCTGGAAAATGACCTCATCATCATCAACCTCGGATCACCCGGAGGACCTTGTGTGGCCGCCTTCGACAAGCACAGCGGGAAAATGGTGTGGGGCGCCGGGGAGGAATGGGGACCCAGCTATGCCTCTCCCGTCCCGGCCGATACCGGGGCGGGCCGCCGCATCTTCGTTTTCGCCGGCGGGGAAAGCAGGCCTCCCACCGGGGGTTTGTTGATCATTGATCCGGAAAACGGGCAAGTTGATTGCCGTTTCCCCTGGCGCGGCCGCCGCTATGAATCGGTCAATGCATCCTCTCCCGTGGTCGTGGGCGACCAGGTATTCATCTCCGAATGCTACGGCGCGGGGGCGGCGCTGTTGGATATCCAGGAGGACGGTTCCTGCCGGGAGGTCTGGCGTAACGAAGTCCTCAATACTCACTTTATGACAGCCGTCCACAAAAACGGGTATCTCTACGGGATAGACGGCCATGGGCCGCGCAACGCCCCGCTCGTCTGCGTCGAATTGAAAACCGGCAAGCAGATGTGGCGCCACGAACCGACCTGGTTGGCCGAGGTGGCCACGGCCGGCGGTTCGCAATCCTACCCGCTCGGGCCGTCCCTGGCCTCCCTTCTGCGGGTAGATGGCCGTTGCCTGGTTTTGGGCCAATACGGTCACCTGGCCTGGCTGGACCTCAACCCGGAGGGTTACAGGGAACTCGCCCTGAGCCATCTATTCCTGGCCCGCCAAACCTGGGCCATGCCCGCCTTGAGCCGGGGCCTTCTCTACGTCGGTCAAAACGACCAAGGCCTGGATGACACCTCAACCCGTTTCATATGCTACGATCTAAGAGCTCATCCGGAAAATTGACCGGTTCTTCAGTGGTCCCATTCATCCGCCTTCCCCTTCCCCCAATTCCTAATTCCTAATTCCTAATTCTTAATTGGCGCCCCTGGGCGCCTACCCATCCGTGCCCATCCGTGTAATCCGTGGTCAACTCTCTCCCCCTAATTCGCGCCCCTGGGCGCCTACCCCCTCCAATCTTGATCTTGATCCTGATCTTGATCTCTCCCCATCACGACCCCCCTTTTTGAGCCTTTTGTGCTTTTTGTGGTTAATCCCTTCCTCCCTCCTCATTCCCCCTGCTCCGCAATGATATCCAGAAACGCTGGCAGGATGGATTCCGCTTTGGCCGGGCCAATGCCCTTGATGGCCATGGCTTCCTCCGCATTGGCCGGTTTCAGGCTGGCCAGTTTCTTCAACACCATGTTCGGAAATATGGTATAGGACGGGACATTGCCCCTCTGGCGCCGCATCTCATTGCGTTTTTCTACCAGCATTTTGTAGAGGTCTTCCTCGTAAACGGGTTCCTCGTCAGGCGCCTTTGCCGGGCTGTCCGGTTCTACTTCCGGCCAGGCCAACTCCGCCGTTTCCTGGCCGAACATGACCCGCGATCCAAACTCCGTCAGTTGCACCATGGGGTAGTCTCCCGTGGTGGTTTCGATGAGCCCCTGTTGGTCCAAGGCATCGAATAACTCTGAAACAAACCCCGGCCTATGGGCTTTCAGAATTCCCCAGGTGGGCAATTGGTCCAATCCGGCTTGCACTATCGTTTTTGCCCGGCTGCCCAATAGACACTTTATGATGCGGTCCCGGCCAAAGCGGGCAATCCACAGGTGCTTTCCACCACGCCGGGACATCCGGGCAATTCCGCTCAGAGCCTTTTGCACAATGACGATTTCATGTTCATTCAAGACTCGTTTTGGGGCGAATTTTGCCGTGAGGCAGGCATCGCACCGCCCGCAGGGGTCGGTTTTCAACTCTCCGAAATAACGCAGTATCCATTCCTCCCGGCAGGTCTTGGCATAGGCCCACTGGATCACCTTCTTGAGTTTGGCTTCGTCGCGGCTCTTTTTCTCCGCCAGGACCTCGGTATCGAGAACGAGGTCGCCCGGCAACAGTTCGGGCCTGAGCAACCGGGTGCCCCGTATCCGGCTCCCCGGCAGATCGAACCGTTCAATAATTCTCTGCCGTCGCAGGACCCCCAGGGAGGCGCTCACCGACATGAAATTGGTTCGCTTGCCCAAGCGGCGGGCCAGGTCTTCCACCGATAAAACCACCTCTTGCTTCTCATCGGCGGCGGAGTGCAGATGCGCGTAGGCGCTCTTGATCAGGGAAACATCCGGATTTCCCCCATCGATGAAAAATTCCTGTATCCGTTTGTCCGCATACATGAACTGCAGTTCGCAAATCCCGGGTTTGCCGTCGCGTCCCGCCCGCCCGGCTTCCTGGTAATACGCTTCGATGCTGCCCGGCATTTCGTAATGGCACACGAACCGGATGTCCGCCCGGTCGATGCCCATTCCGAAGGCGTTGGTGGCCACGGCCAGTGAGATTTCTCCATTGATGAACCTTTCCTGGGCCCGTTCCCGATCGGCATCGCTCAGCCCTCCGTGGTACATCACGTGATCCACCCCCTCCTCCTGCAACCACTCCGATACCTCCTCCACACTCTTGCGCGTGGCACAATAAACGATCCCCGTCCCGTGCAGCTCAATGAGCCGGAGGATCCGGGCGTATTTAAGCCGTTTGGTTTTGGGTTTGCGTAGGGTAAAGGTCAAATTGGGGCGGGCAAACCCCGATACGAACACTTCGGGAGATTCCAGATGGAGGTGTTTGCGGATATCCTCCCGGACTTCCGGGGTGGCGGTAGCGGTAAAGGCGGCGCAGAGCGGATTCCCCAGCGACTTCATTGCATTTCCCAACCGAAGGTAGTCCGGCCGAAAATCGTGTCCCCACTGGGAAATGCAATGGGCCTCGTCCACGGCAAAGAGGGAGATGGGCACCCCCTCCAGCGAATCGGTGAAGGAACCTGCCCGAAACCTTTCCGGCGCGATATAGAGCAACTTGAGTTTGTTTTCCTTCAGCGCCCGCAGGATTTGCCGTTGCTGTGGCCAGGACTGGGAACTGTTGATCATGGCGGCGGCAATCCCCTTGGCCTTCAACCCGTCCACTTGGTCCTTCATCAGGGCAATCAACGGGGATACCACCAGCGTCACCCCCGGCCGCAGCAAAGCGGGCAACTGATAGCATAAGCTCTTGCCCCCACCCGTCGGCATGATCACAAGCGCATCCTTGTCCTCCATTATGGCCTGGATGATCTCCTCTTGAGGATAACGAAACGCTTCCAACCGGAAACGCGCTTGCAAAACACTTCGAGGAGACGGATCCACCCCTTTATCCAATGGCCCGCCGCCGCCTAAGCAAGCCCAACATCGGGTCTCCCCCACAATCCAAAATTCCTGTCCATACCTGTCTGCGTGCCACACACAGGCAAATAATCGTGATCCTGATCATGATCATGATCTCTCCCCCTCATCCCTTCTCCCCATCCGTGCCCATCCGTGTAATCCGTGGTCAACTCTCTCCCTTTGTGC
>JAABVD010000224.1 GCA_014529615.1 Opitutia bacterium | reverse complement strand
TTTGTGCCTTTGTGCCTTTGTGCCTTTGTGCCTTTGTGCCTTTGTGCCTTTGTGCCTTTGTGCCAAATCCCATCAATGGTTCAAATGAGCCATGATCGCTTCTCCCATTTTGCGGGTGGAAACTGGCTCCCCGGCAAAGGCGATATCGGCGGTGCGATATCCCGATCTTACCGCCGACTGCACCGCCTCTTCCATGGCGGAAGCGGCCTCGTCTTGTCCGAAAGAAAACCGCAGCATGAGGGCGGCGCTGAGGATTTGGGCGCAGGGATTGGCCCGTTTTTTACCGGCGATGTCGGGGGCCGATCCTCCAGCGGGCTCGTACAGGCCATAGGGCAGACCGTGGGAATTCTTGCCCGCCCCGAGGCTGGCCGAGGCCAGCATTCCAAGTGAACCACAGATGACGGCCATTTCATCGGATAAGATGTCGCCGAACATGTTTTCGGTGAGAATGACATCGAACTGATTGGGATCCCGGGCCAATTGCATGGCCGCATTGTCCGCGTACATGTGGGAGAGGTCGATTGAGGGAGCATTTTTGGCGAGGTATTCCGTGACGGTTTTGCGCCAGAGTACGGAAGTTTCCAGGACATTGGCCTTGTCCACGGAGCAGATGCGGTTGCGGCGGGATTGCGCGGTGGCGATGGCCACCTCGGTGATGCGCTCAATTTCCGATTTCCTGTAAATCATGGTATCGATGGCTTGGATGTCGCCATCGGGCAAGGTTTGAGTGTGTTTGGGTTGACCAAAATAGAGGCCGCCGGTTAGTTCGCGGATACAAACCATGTCGATGCCCTGGGGGATGCGATCAGATCTCAGGGGGGATGCCTCTCTCAATTCCGGGTAAAGCAGGCCGGGCCTGATGTTGGCAAAGAGAGAAAACGCCTTGCGCAAAGGCAGGAGGGAGGCGCGTTCGGGTTGTTCCCGGGCTGGAAGCGATTCCCACTTGGGACCTCCAATGGAGCCGAAAAGGATGGCATCGGCCTCCTGGCAGAGCCGCAAAGTCGAATCGGGCAGCGCTTTTCCGTGTCGGTCGATGGCTATTCCCCCGACATCGGCCCGTTTGAAGTCGCAGACGAAGCCAAATTTGTCGGCGGCAACTTGGAGAACGTCCAGGGCGACATCCATGACCTCCGGTCCAATGCCATCGCCCGGCAATGCGGCGAATTTGAATTTAATCATATGGCGGGACATGTTTGGAGAAGCTCCGCCATCCTGGCAAGACATACTCTTTTACTTGGGCCATCAAATTTGGCCTTACTCGGTCGAAATGGAGGGAATGTCATTGATTTGAGGGTGAGGCGGCACAAATTGATGAACCATGGCGGAATCCCATACCAGGTTCATGAAGGCCGCGCTGGAGGAAGCCCGGCGTGGATGGGGCAGGACCCATCCCAATCCGATGGTAGGAGCCGTGATGGTGGAGTCGGGAAAATTGGTCAGCCGGGGCTACCACGTTTCGGCCGGCGAACCGCACGCCGAGGTGCAGGCCCTGCGCAACCTGGGTCGAAAACCGCATGGGGAAGCGATTCTCTACGTAACCCTGGAGCCCTGTTGCACCCGGGGCAGGACGGGCTCTTGCTGCAACGCCATAATTTCAAGCGGGATCCGGCGGGTGGTGGTGGGCGCCATAGACCCCAACCCCAAACATCGGGGCCGGGGCATTGAAATTCTGGCCCGGGCCGGGTTGCGGGTGGAAAGCGGAGTCCTGGCCGAGGAATGCGAGGACCTGAACATCATCTTCAATCATAACCAAATACACGGGCGGCCCCTGCTGGCGGGCAAGACGGCTACGACGCTGGACGGGAAAGTGGCGACCCGTTGCGGCGCTTCCCAATGGATTACGGGCAAAATTGCGCGTGAGGACGTGATGCGGTGGCGCCGCCTTTTTCCCGGGATTGCCGTTGGCGGCGGGACGGTGGGGGCGGACGATCCGAACCTGACCAGCCGGCTTCCCGGTGAAACCACCTGTCCCCTCAGGTTTATTTTTGACCGCAACTTCAAGACCCTTTCCGGGATGCGGAATTACCGGGTATTCAATGACACTTACAAGGCCCGGACCATTCTGGTGGCCCCGGCCGGCCGGGAGGAAGTGGGGCTATACCGGAAATACGGGATCCAGGTCTGGGAGATGCCCGGGGATGACACATTTTGGTCGGCCTTTTCAGATACCTGTATGGAAAAGGGAGTGACAGGTGTGTTTTTTGAAGGCGGGCCGGGATTGATGAGCGACCTGCTCGCCCACGGGAAATTGGACTATCTCTTCTCCTACCGCGCTCCCAAATTTCTGGCTGATGAGGAGGCTCCGGGTTTTGTGGGCGGATGGGTGGTCGAGAAAATGGAGGAGGCGTTGCAATTGACCCGGGTGCGGCAGGCGGCTTTGGGCCGGGATCAATTGTTGCGGGGATTTGTGGAATATCCGGAGACATCGGAGAAAAAGGACGACCGAAGCGGCCCCATGGGGTAAAGAAAGACATTGTCTACCAGGGAGCAGCAGCGATGACGACGGTTTATCTGGCCACAGGCAACCCCCACAAAGCGCGGGAATTGTCCGAAATGGTGGAGCGGGAGAATCTTGCCCTGAGGATCGCCCTGGCCCACGAATTGGGAGGAATGCCGGAGGTGGAGGAAAATGCCAATACCTTCAGGGGCAATGCCATTTTGAAGGCCGGGGCCCTGGTGGATCGGATAGGCCGGGGAAATTTTGCCCTGGCCGACGACAGTGGGCTGGAGGTAGATGCCCTGAAGGGGGGGCCAGGGATACATTCCTCTCGTTATGCCGGTCCCAAGGCGAAGGATGAAGACAACCTGAAGAAACTGCTCGCTGCTTTGCGGGGGGTCGGTGAGTGTGATCGCGGCGCTCAATTTACCTGTTGTCTCATCCTGGCCGATGCCAAGGGTGGTTTAATGGAATTTTCCGGGGTTTGCCGGGGACGCATCATCACCCGACCCCTGGGGCGAGGCGGGTTCGGATACGATCCTGTCTTTGTGCCCGACGGCTACGACCAGACCTTCGGTCAATTGGCCGCGGAGGTGAAGTCGCGCATCAGCCACCGGGCCAGAGCCATGGCCAAGTTGGTCCAGTGGATGGGGCGCGCTGGGGAAGATTAACCACAGAGAACGCAGAGGGCAGAGAGGGGGAAGGCGCCCCGAGGCGCGCCAATTAGGAATTAAGAATTAGGA
This sequence comes from Opitutia bacterium, assembly GCA_014529615.1. Taxonomy (GTDB): domain Bacteria; phylum Verrucomicrobiota; class Verrucomicrobiia; order Opitutales; family UBA2995; genus JAABVD01. The sequence continues at coordinate 1,202 of JAABVD010000224.1, read as the reverse complement.
ATGAGGAATTGGGGAGAGGGAGGGAGTGGTGGAATGATGGAGTGTTGGAGTGATGGAGGGGGGTGATGGATTAGACTCTCGCGAAGAGCGCAAAGCAACGCAAAGAGGGAAGCACAGGCGCGCTGGGGCGCGCGAATGAGAAATAGGAGAGGGAAATGATGGGAGAGAGATCACGATCATGATCACGATCAGGATCTAGATTGGAGGGGAAAGCGGATGATGGGGGAGATTTATTAACAGCGCTTCCTTTGATCACTTGATCCGGCTACGCCGGAACTGGAATTAACGGAGGGCGGACATTCCTGTCCGCCATTACCTCTCTATGGCAGGTTGCCTGCCGCTTCTCCTCATTCCTAATTTCTAATTCCTAATTCCTAATTCGCGCGCTGGGGCGCGCCGGGGCTTGCCTATTGGATTCCAACGGCCTAAATACTAAAGCCTGAACAACTCTCTAATGGCGAAAATTGGTATAATTGGCGGGAGTGGGCTGGACGATCCCGATTTGTTGAAGGAGTCGAAAGAACTTACGGTGGAGACTCCCTATGGCTTGCCTTCCTCCCCAATGCGGACGGGTTTGATAAATGGCCGTGAGGTGGTTTTATTGGCGCGCCATGGCATTGGGCATACCATCCCGCCCCCCCAGGTAAATTATCGGGCCAATGTTTGGGCTCTGAAAGAAGTCGGTTGCAGCCATATTCTGGTGACCACTGCGGTCGGGTCTCTGCGGGAGGGGATCGAGCCGGGCCATTTTGTGGTGGTGGACCAATTCATCGATTTTACCCGAGGGAGGAAGAATTCCTTTTACGAACGATTTGAACCGGGGTTGCCCATACACATTTCCATCTCCGAACCCTTTTCTTCGTATCTGCGAAAATGTTTCATTAAAGCGGCCGAAGACCTGAACTTCGTCTGCCATGCCAGGGGAACGGTGTTGTCGATTGAAGGGCCTCGTTTTTCCACCAGGGCGGAATCGAACCTGTTTCGATCCTGGGGAGCCGACGTGATCAACATGACCATTGCCACGGAGGCGGCCCTGGCCAAGGAAGCGGAGATCCCCTATGCCGCCGTGGCCATGGCCACCGACTACGATTGCTGGAGGGAAGATACGGAGCCCGTGAGATGGGAGGCGGTGCTGAAAGTCTTTCGGGACAACGTCCAACGGGTGACCCAACTCCTGGTCGCCACCATCGCAAAGGTCTAAA
>JAABVD010000223.1:9606-10217 GCA_014529615.1 Opitutia bacterium | reverse complement strand
CCATACCTAATAGGCGCCCCCCAGCTCGCCTTTGTGCCTTTTGTGCCTATTCGAAAGATGGAGCCTGCTTCGCCCAAACCGTACTTCGCAAGCTTTGCGGGAGTCAACTTCCAGCCCGCAGTTATCTCCATCACCATCCCAGGATAATTTTCCCGTTTCTCATTATTATCCTTGAAGCAATGCCCGATACATTCTCATACTTTCCGACGATCCAGGCTATGGAGACCTGAGTTGTTACGGCAAAAAAAACACAGTTCCCAGCAAGCCGCGTGAAGTTGTTCAAAGATTACCAAATGAACCAATTAGTAAAAATTATTCTGGGAGTGGTTATTGTATCAGCGGCTATGGGAGTTCTTGGAATTGTATTGCGCACTCATTTTCCAGATATAGGTTTTTATATTTTACTGGGTGGTCTTAGTGGAGCATTCCTGGTAATTTTCCTTTCGCCTATAATTGGGAAAAAGAAGCCATAGGATCTTTTAGCCTCTGGCGACCATGTGGATCTTCTGGCCAATCAAAACTCTGGTGATGCTGAGTTACGATTCGATCGCATGTTTAATTGTAGAAGCCTCTAAACGGCAGAGCCGGAGGCTCATGCCCTACCTAACAAT
>JAABVD010000223.1:1516-9496 GCA_014529615.1 Opitutia bacterium | reverse complement strand
AAACGGCAGAGCCGGAGGCTCATGCCCTACCTAACAATGGTAGGGCGACGGCGTCCCGCCGCGCCGGTGGAACGGTAAGCCTAGCGGACTACGGCGTGACATGGAGGGAGAAGAGAGAAGAGTTCAGAGAGAGGAGGGCGGACACTCACTGTCTGCGGGCGGTGACGCACAGGTAGGCTGTCCTCCATTGCCCTTCTCCCCAATTCCTCATTCCTAATTGGCGCCACCGGCGCCTTATCCGTGCTCATCCGTGAAATCCGTGGTTATCCCCTCTCCCCACTTTGTGCCTTTGTGCCTTTGCCCCTTTCTCCCCGCTTTTTGTGGTTAATCCCTCTCTCCCAGCCATTCGATCAGGATCAAGATCACGATCATGATCACGATTGAGAGCCATCAGTACCCTTCCGTGGTTTCTCCCTCCCCATTCCTATGGAGGGTCCCCAAGAGGCGTTTTTACACGATTAGCGTGTCGCAAGCTTTGACAGAATATCGGTCAGATTACTCGGAGCGGTGAAAGTAATTTCGAATCGATCCATTCTTCTGGTGTGGGGTGGTATGGAAATGTTGGACACGACGATATTTGCTCCCTTCGGGTAGAGGGATCGGAATGCATTCAGATTCCGCGAGTCGAATTTTGATGCATTCCATTTGCATTCTATGGCCTGGCAGGTTCCGTTTCGGCCTGGGATCACGAAATCTATTTCGCGTTTCTGCTTATCTCGCCAGTAGTGAACAGACAGGCTGTGAAGTTTTGCTTCGAGTTCGTCCAGGACCAGGTTTTCCAATAAGTTGCCGCAGTCTCTTGACCGCAGCTCCCTCCAACCGCTGTTGTGAACGACGAAACCTGTGTCGAAGGCATAGCATTTTGGTTGCGAAAGTATCTCCCGCCGTCCCCCTCCATGGAAAGGCCGAATGCGCCTGATCATATGAGTTGTTTCCAGAATCTCGAGATAACTGTTAACCGTAGGTCTGGTAAGCAAGGTTTCCTTGGAAAGAGATGTGGTTTCGAGTAAGCTTCCATTCCTGCGCATGAGCAATTCCGCCATTCTGAGAAATTCAGATCGTTTGTTTACGCGAAAGAGTTCCTGGATATCGCGAGCGAAGTAGGAGTCGAGCCATTCACTGTAGAATTCCGGGTCGTCCGAATCATCCAGGACGCGCTGGGGCAATCCTCCCCTGTACAACCTGTCCTCCAAGGGTATTTTCCCAAAGCTGCTGAGCTCACTTATGAGAACGGGGACCAGGTGTATGCTCCGCTTTCGTCCAGTCAGGGAATCCTTGAATTTTTGCGTTGCCGCAAGTGTGGACGATCCTGTCGCAAGTACCTTCAAATGAGAAAACTCATCGGCCGCTATTTTGAGAATTGTGCTGGGGTCCGTCAGCTTGTGGACTTCATCGAGAATTACGGTTTCCTCAGTTACGTTGGCAAAAAAATATTCCGGATCTTCAAGGCTTTGTCGGTGCCTGGGCAGGTCGCAGTTGACGTAGCGCGCACCGTCCAGGCTTTTCGCCAGTGTCGTTTTTCCGACCCGCCTTACTCCGCTCAGCCAAGCGATAGGGGCTCGTTTCCAGGCGTTTTTTAGCCGCGCTCTCCAAAAAGGTCGATCAATCACGGGACTAGCAATTTACATTCAGACGTCTATATGTAAAGTATAATTTGAGTTTATAGACGGGGTCAGCGGTCAATTGTCAATCCTTTCTAACGTCTCGCACAGTCGCAATCCTCTCCCCTCTCCCTCGCCTACTTGCCGCAAATGTTCCAGATTACCCGTCACGAATTGGCCGAATTGAAATCGCAATTTGCGACCTCAAACTCCGAAGACCCTGATTTTCATTACGATGGGGCTTTGAAGTCACAATTTGCGACCTCAAAACGCGGAGGCCGTCGCACACTGCCTTACGCTTTCCTGCCAGATACGACCTTCGTTGATGTAGTAGTCCTGATCTACGGCGTGATGGGGAAGGCACAGAGGGGGGGAAGCGCCCAAGGGCGCATGGAGAAGGGAAAGGGGAATTGACTCTCGCAAAGCTCGCGAAGAGACGCAAAGGGATGAGCAGACATATTCGTCCGCTATCAAAAGTAAGAGTGGCTTTATGCCGCGACCCCACAGAACAACCTCGAAACAATCGCGGCGTAAAGCCGCTCCTACAGCTGAAAACCACCACTCCACCATTCCGTCATCTGGCTTTTACTTCAACGGCGTTAAACTCCAGAGCCCAGCGTCGCGCAGCGCACGCTGAGTTAACGATCGGCCCTATGATTGAACCCCAACGGGGTTCCACAAATCATATCCAATATGCCTTAGGATTGATTCGAAATTTCATGGATAATTTGCTTAACTAACGCTATTCAGGGCTGACCCGCTTTACCTTTCTCAACCAAGCAAGGGTTTCAGTGTTCCTGTGCTGTCGGCGAATTTGTCCAGGTTTAAGCCCATGGCCTGTGCCTGGGTCAGCCACAGGTTGGCGAGGGGCGTGCCGTCCGGGCAATGCAAATGTTCACCGGTTCTGAATTTCCCCTGGGCGTTTCCGGCTACGACAATGGGGAGGTCGTTGTACTGGTGGGTGGATCCGTCCCCCAATCCCGAGCCGTAGGTGAACATCGTATTGTCCAACAAGCTGCTTCCGTCTGCTTCCCGGATCGTATCCATTTTTTCAACCAGGTAAGCAAACTGTTCCATATGAAAGCGGTCCACCTGCATGAGTTGCTCCACGTAAACGCGTTGTTGGTGGGACATCAGGTGATGGCTCATGGGCTTGTCGAATAGTCCTTCGAAGGTCCAAGGGGTATTCCAACGCTCCGGGCCGACCATCAACGTGGCGACATGGGTCAATCCGGTCTGTAGAGCCACCACCATTAAATCTCCCATCAGGCGAATGTATTCTCCACGAGGCAGGTAAGCCGCCGCCGGTTCCTCCATGCTTACTTTTTTCAGCTCACCCTTCATCTGCTCCAGGCGATCCATCTGGATTTCAATGGTTCGTATTGAGTCAAAATACTCGCCGAATTTCTGGCGATCGTTGTACCCGAGTTCCAGCTTCAGAGTCCGGGCATCTTCCAGGACCAGGTCGGTGATATTGCGAAAGCGCTGGATTTCCTGAGTGGCAAACAGCCTGCGGTAAACCTTTCTGGGATCGCGAATGGAGGGAGCGACGTGCCCGGTTCCATACCAGGAGATATTGTCAAAATAAATGGACTCGAGGTTGTCTTTATGGCTATTGCAACTGAGCTCAAGGGTTCGAAAGGGAGTGTTCTTTCCGACCTGATCACCGACCACCTGATCGAGCGTCCGGTCGAGTGGCCAGGCTGATTCCGAAATCGACCAGGGTTCCGCGCTGCTCAAGAAACAGGAAGCGCATTGGGCATGGACATCGGTGCCAATTTGGAACGTCCGGTCCATGCCGGTAATCAAGGTTACTTTGTCTTGAACCGTTTTTAATGGCTCCAGGGTGGGTGTCCATTTTATGGGTTGAAAGCCAACTTTGCTACCTACCCAGGATATGTCCGCTACCGCAAAATTATTGCCTTTCGGTATGACCGCTGTCTCCTCGCCCGGAAAGAAACCCCGGCGCACGACTCCGATCGGGACACTTTCCATCCAGGGAAGCGTCAGGAGAGCGCCGCCTGCGCCGCGCAAAAATGAGCGTCTGGAAATAGGTTTCATGGGGTATGAATTCTGGTGGAAATACTGCGATGCAAAAAGTAGCTTGAACCCGGAAGGATCTATTTATGATGAAACGAGTCACTGAGGACAACCTGTTTTATGAGGGTTTGAATCTTATAGTTGTCCGCTTGGGTTGCGTTTACAATATGGGTGAGAGAGGGCGCATCTGCCAGCCCGGTTTCGCGGCCAAGTGAAAATGACAGTAAATGGGCGGCGAAGGCCTCGGCGAAACGATCTTTTTCGGTTAGAATAGCGTCCTTGAATTCGGTGATGGTGGAGAAAGCGTGTTTATTAAATAGCACGCCTTCCGCATCTACGGTCCTCCCGTTTTCGTAATGGTCGCGCCATACCCCCGTTGGACCGTAATTTTCCAGGGCGAAGCCCAGGGGATCAATGCGCTTGTGACAACCGGCACAATCCTCTCGTTCGCGATGAACCGCAAATTGCTCGCGCAAGGTCAGATGCTCAAGGTTCGGTTTGCGGGTTGTTTCTTCCAAGGCCGGAACTTCGGCCGGCGGCGGTTCGCGAGCGTCGTTAAATAGCACCGAAGCGATCCAGGCTCCGCGTGTTATGGGTTGAGTGCGGGTGGGATTGGAGGTCATCGTCATGACTGCCGCTGTAGTGATCACGCCACCTTCTCGGCGATCCAACAAGGGTACCCGCTTGAAGGGAACGGCGGTTGGAAGAACTCTTTCCGGCCGAGCGCCATCGACATACCAGGAGTCGAGCAAGTCGCTCCGGTAACTGAAATTCGAATCGATTAATTCCAGGATGGACCGGTTTTCGACCAGGATCGTTTCGAAGAGCAACAAGGGCTCCATCATCATATGCATGCTGGCCCGGAACTTTGCGATATAGAAATTCGGATAAAGATCCGGATCCGGGACCGATGAAATGATGCGCTCGAGCTGCAGCCATTGGGACGGGAAACTATCGCAAAATCGCTTCATTTTTTTATGGGCGAGCATGCGGTCGACTTGTTCGCTCAATACGTTTTTATGAGTGAGCCTTTCGACGGCTGCCAGGTCGAGCAGCTCCTGGTCGGGAATGCTGCCCCAGAGGAAAAACGACAATCGTGAAGCCAGCTCAAAGTCATCGATTTGGTCAGACGAGGAGTCAGCAGTCGCTCGATCGTAGAGATAAAGAAACCGAGGAGAGGCCAGGACTGCGGATGCCGCCTGTTTCATCGCCTCGGTAAATGAATGCCCCGCTTTGATTTGTCTTAGGGTAAAATGGGTGTATCGATCTACGATCAGATCATCCGCATGCTTTCGAAATGCCCGGGTTAAAAACAGGCGAAGCCGTTCTTTGATTGCGCGTTCTGTCGTTTCCACCCAAAGGGGCTCCGCAAAGAAATCGTTCCAAATACCGACGTTTGCCTCGTTAAAGTCGTGGCTTTCTACAATGGAACGGCTGAGCTTTAAAAAAGATTCCAGTAGGAGCGGAGAAAGGGTCAGGTGATCGGCACGGTTGTCGAAGCCATGCTCCGCCCGCAGGTCTTGAGGGAAGGGCGCGACGCCGCCCAAACGTTTATCAATGAGCTGGGATTTTCCAAGCGGTCGACTTCCCGCCTTCAGACTGTCAGGCATGGATCCGGTTTCCGGGCGGAAGTAATCGCCATGCTCGCGTAGCATGCGTTCCGGTAAGGCAAACACGTCGACCTTGAGATCGAACAGATCCTGTACCGCATTGCTATATTGAAAGCGATTCATGCGCCGGATGGGGATCGGAGGAAATTCCTTCTGCGCGGCGACGGCGTCTTTCATGAGATGGTTGAGGGATTGCAGAAGGCGGGTCCGGGTCGCTGATGCCAGCGGTTCTTCCTCTTCCGGAGGCATTTCCTCAAAGTCGAGCACATCGATCATATTCTGGAGGAGTTCCGGATTCCCGGCCAGTGTTTCAGCTGAATCCAACTTCGCCAAATTCACGTCGCCTTTGATCTTTTTCCTCGCGCCGTGACACTTTACGCAGCTTTCTTTAAAAACCGGTTGAATGAGCTCCTTGAAAGCGCGCTCATCGAAAGCGTTGGCATGTAATGAAAAAAAGCATACAGCCACCACGCCGATCACAGGGGTGATGCGCCATGGAAAGATGGAAAGGCTCTTTTGGGGATTCTTCTTCAATCGGGCAATTGCTTGAGGTAGAAGTTTAGCCTATTTCGATCCTTGCATGCCTTCAACCCTTTTTTGAGGATAGGTAGTCATTCGAATGTAAACGGCCTGTAGATCTGTCCTGAAGCCGCTTAACCAAGTGCCATTTGGTAAGGGTTGAAGGCCACCAAGTTAACCACAGAGAAATGCGGGCTCGAGGCAAGAACCTCGGGAAAGCGGTAGAAGATCATCCATCCTGCTCACGTCGTTGTCTTGTCACGTCCCTCCGCCGGAAGGCCTCCGCCTGGAGGGCCTCGACAAAGCCGTTGAGAAAACTTGCGTCTTCCCGATTCTGAAAGGCGGCATGGACCGGGTCCTTGGTCTTTTCCATCCATTGGCCAAGGATGGCACGGTGGGCGGCAATCTCCTCCTGCCACTTGGGGTCATCGATCAAATTGTTCAGGTTGTCCGGGTCATTCTCAACATCGAAAAACTCTTCCACGCTACGAATATCGAACTGGTGCAGGCGCTTGGACCAGTTGGGATCCGTCTCAGCCAGTTCAACCATTACCCGGTATGATAAAGTACCTTGGGCGGCGCCCTGGAATTTCCGTCCTTTGACGGCCCAGGGGTTGAAAATATAGTTGAAGCGCTTGGTCTGGACCCCTCGCATGGGGTGGCGGCGGCGGCCCGAACTCTCGTTGTATTCCTTGATTACGTGATCCAATTCGGGCTGTTTCTGTCCCTTCAGGACCGGGTAAAAGGAACGCCCCTCAAATCCTTTGGGATGTTCGATGCCCGCTATATCGAGCAGGGTCGGCAACAGGTCGAGCGCCGAGATCATGTGTTCGGTGTCATGAGTTCCCGGTTTGATCTGCCCCGGCCAACGAACCATCCAGGGCGTCCGCGTGCTATGGTGAAAGAGGCAGGTCTTGGCGAATGGCAAAGGCATGCCGTGGTCGGAAAGAAACATGACGACCGTCTTGTCCGCCTGGCCGGATTCAGCCAAGGCGCGGAGGGTTTCTCCAACACAATCGTCAGCCCGGCTAACGGACATGTAATAATGGGCCAGTTCTTTCCGCACCTTGGGGGTGTCGGGAAGGTAACCCGGAACCGGCACTTCCTCAGGCGTAAAAAGGCGGCTGGGCACGTAGGGATCTTCTATTTCCTGACGGCGATGCCAACCGTAGAACGGCAAATGAGGGTCGGAAATATTGATCAGCAGACAGAAGGGTTTATCCGCTTCTTTTGCCGCCGCGATGCCCTCGGCAGTGGTCCGATAGTAGGAACCGGCATCCTTGACGTGATTCTCCTTTTCTTTGCCACTGCCCATCACGAGGTCCCAGTCATAAGGACTATAAGGCGTAGTATGGGCCACCTTCCCAAAGATCCCGGTGAAGTAACCGCCCGCCTTCATCAGATCGACGAGATGAGGATAGTGCGGTTTGGTAATCGGATAAAAACCTTCGACGAGATTGCTGTGAGAGGAAAGCCCCGTAAACATGACATTCCGCCCGGGGTAACAGTTGCCCACCATTACATGGGCATATTCGAAACGGAGCCCTTCAGCCGCCAGCCGGTCCATGTTCGGGGTTATGTCCTCCAAGGGGTTGCCGTAGACACCGACTGAATCGCAGTTCATATCGTCGACCGAGATGAAGAGAATGTTCGGCCGTTCGGCGTAGGCGACGGGGATAAATACGGCTAGAACCAGGAGGCGAATGATCTTTTGGCGCATAAGAGTAATGGTGAGGTTCAGCTTTATGATTTTTTTGCTCTTATACCAAATCTAACAGAAAACTTAACCCGAATATTGTGGTCGTTGGCCTTTTTTTGATAAAAGTTGGCCAGATGTCGATTTCGGAATCCGCTCATGGTTGGATGTGGTTATTTCCAAGTTGGAAGGGTTGTAACAGACAGGTGAACATCGGTAATTATTTTCGAATTTGGTGTTTGATGGCAGTGGCGTTGCCTGTCGGCAATTTACCTGCTGAAAGCGATAGACCGAACGTTCTGTTCATCGCCATCGATGATATGAACGATTGGACGACCCTTTTCGACAAATCCAATCCGATCAAAACGCCCAATCTGGAAAGACTAGCCGACCGCGGAACCTTCTTCGCACGCGGCTACTGCAACTCCCCGGCCTGTAATCCATCACGTGCATCCCTCTTGAGTGGTGTGCGGCCTTCCACCAGCGGCGTTTATGACAACAGCAGTAATTGGAA
>JAABVD010000223.1:0-1293 GCA_014529615.1 Opitutia bacterium | reverse complement strand
TTCCATATCGACAATCGTACGGTCGATTGGGCCATCGATAGAATTGAAAACGCGAAAGAACCCTTCTTCATAGCCACAGGTATCTTCCGGCCTCACATGCCATTTTTCACGCCTCAGAAATGGTATGACCAATACCCATTGGATGAATTGGAGAAACCGGTCCTTAAAGAAGATGATTTGGAGGACGTGCCTGAATCGGGAATCAAAATGCTGAGAGCCCGCGCCTTCATGAGCACCTTTGCCGCAGAAAAAACACGGGATCCGGAAATATTCGATAAAGCAGTGCGCGGATATCAGGCAGCATCGAGTTTTGCAGATTACATGGTAGGTCGATTATTAGATGCTTTGGATACCAGTGGAAAAGCGAACCATACCATAATCGTTCTCTGGTCCGACCACGGTTTCCACGTCGGTGAAAAAGAAAACTGGGAGAAATTCGTTCTCTACGAAAAAGCGACGCATATTCCTTACATCATTGTAGCGCCCGGTTTTAAAAAAGGCCAGGTCAGCTACCGACCGGTCTCACTCATCGACCTCTACCCTACCCTGGTTGAACTTTGCGGACTCCCAACACTGGACCACCTTGAAGGCGAAAGCCTGGTTCCCCTGTTACGGAATCCACAAGCGAAAAGGAACCCCGCCATCATCACCTACGGCCAGGACAATCATGCGGTACGTAGTGATCGGTACCGCTATATCCGGTACGCCAGTGGAGAGGAGGAATTCTATGATACGGAAAATGACCCGCATGAGTGGCACAATCTGGCAAGTCATGCGAGCAGCCGCAAAATCATGGGCGAAATGTCAAAATGGATTCCCCAAACAAACGCCAAACCAATTGAGGCCGCCCAAAAATGACGCGAAGACTCGTTATAATCCTATCCCTTTCGCTTTTTGGGTTCGTGGCCGTATCGGCAACCAACGTTCTCCTCATTGTTTCGGAGGATAACGGGCAGGAACTTGGTTGTTATGGAGAACCCTACGTAAAAACGCCAAACCTCGATAAATTGGCCTCCGAAGGGGTTCTCTTCAAGAATGCCTATGTAGCCCAAGCGGGATGCAGTCAGTCGAGGGCTTCGTTCCTGACCGGCCTGTATCCGCACCAAAACGGCCAGATCGGTTTAGCGACCTGGAAATTTCGGATGTATGATAAAAACACTCCGAATATCGTGCGCAGCCTGAAAGAGGCTGGTTACCGCACGGGAATCATAGGTAAACTTCACATCAACCCCGAATCGGCCTTTCCCTTCGATTTTGAAGCCATAGGTGAATCCAATTTCAGCCGTCAGGATC
>JAABVD010000222.1:5873-8104 GCA_014529615.1 Opitutia bacterium | reverse complement strand
GTAATCTGGGCCCTGGCCGCCAGGAAATTTCCCAGGGAAAATCCGATCTGCAATTCGGAGTGTCCGTCACCGATTCCTGCATCGACTGGGATACTACGGAAAAGGCCCTCCATAGCCTCCACTCAGGAATTCAATCCCGGTTTGACTAGGGCCAAGCCCCCTTGAAAATAGATCTTCCCACCCCTAACCCGCATGTCTCACAAAATTCGTAGCGAACGAACGAAGTTCGAGCGCTGGTATGGGCTTTGCGCCGACGAGCGGTTGAAGCTGTGCCTGTCCGGTCGTAGCCCTTGGGCGAAGCCGGGTCGACACCCTGCAAAGTCGCCTGCTTCTGTGCGTAGCACGGGCAGGCGAATCCAGCGAAGTCCGTACCAGTGCCGACCTTGTCACGCCGTAATACATGAAGGCGGATATTTCGGAGCGCAGTAGAAAATTTGTGAGACATGCGGGTTAACCTCAAGCAAGAGTAATCCTTCCAAATCATGAAAGAGACCATCCGCGTCGCCGTCACGGGAGCAGCCGGACAAATCGGCTACTCCCTTCTATTCCGAATCGCCTCGGGTTCCATGTTCGGCCCCGACCAACCCGTCGCCCTCAACCTGATTGAAATCCCTCCCGCCGAAAGCGCCCTCAAAGGGGTCATCATGGAACTGAACGATTGCGCTTTCCCCCTATTGACCGATATTCAACCCTCCCTGGATCCCTCGGAGGGTTTCAAGGGGGCCAATTGGTGCCTGTTGGTGGGCAGTGTGCCGCGCACGGCGGACATGGAAAGGAGCGATCTCCTCGGCATCAATGGCAAGATATTTACCGGACAGGGCCAAGCCATCCAGAACCACGCCGCCCCCGACGTGCGCGTTCTGGTGGTCGGAAATCCCTGCAACACCAATTGCCTCATCGCTATGAACAACGCCCGGGACGTGCCCGCAAATCGCTGGTTTGCCATGACCCGCCTGGATGAGAACCGGGCCAAAACACAACTGGCCCAAAAAGCGGGAGTGGAAGTTGCCGCCGTAACCAATATGACCATCTGGGGCAACCACTCCTCCACCCAGTACCCCGATTTCCATAACGCAAAAATCAAGGGCCAAAATGCCGATGCCGTCATCGGGGACGAGACTTGGTTGAAAAATACTTTTATCCCCACCGTCCAACAACGGGGAACCGCCATCATCAAAGCTCGGGGAGCGTCCTCCGCCGCTTCCGCCGCCAATGCCGTGGTCGACACGGTCCGCTCGCTCAACCATCCGACCCCCCAAGGGGACTGGAACAGCGTCAGCGTATGTTCCGACGGCAGCTATGGGGTCGACGCCGGTCTGATTGCATCCTTCCCCATTCGTAGCGACGGATCAATTTGGGAAATCGTTCAGGGAGTGCCCCTCAACCCCTTCGGCAAGGGGAAATTGAAGACCACTACCGATGAACTACGGGAAGAACGCGAAGCAGTGAGGGACATGCTTTAACGTGGTGTCCCGGAAATTCCTTCTAACAATAACGCAGTGATTTCAAGTTTTAGGTGAACCCCAATGGGGTTCCACAAATTATAGTCAAAATGCCTTGGGATTGATTCATTGTGGAACGCGACACTGGGCTTTGGAGTGGAACTGCGTTGCAGTTCATTCTAGTGTGGCCTCCTTTAATCCAGGCTATGTGGATCTGAGTAGTTACGGATATGCGGGAATAAAACCGTCAGCTTCCCCTGCCCTGGCCACCTCCGCGGTTCTGGTTGCCCTGCGGCCGTTTTTGCCTCATGGCGGCCTTGTAGTTGTTGAATTGCTCCTCATCGAGGATTTCCTCCACCTTCCTGTCGGTGGCACGATACATATTCCACAAAGTCTGTCCCAACTTCCTCCGCTCTTCCATTTTCCGTGCCGCCATCGCCTGTTGAATCTTCCCCCGGCCAATCTGGTTTTGCACCTCATAATTGATCATCAACTTGAGGAATGCTTCCTGCTGGTCGGCCCGAAGCGCCACTTTTTCGGCGATTTCGGCCACATTTTTCTGGATTAATTCATTGATGCGTTGGCGCCTCTGTTCCTCAGTTAGCTGCTGCCTGTTGCCGGGACCGCCACCTTGCCTGGCCCGCTCATTGCCGCCCTGCCTGGTCCGCTCATTGCCGCCTTGCCGGGCCCTCGGTTGCTGCCTTTCCTCCTCCTCCTGCGAAGGCTGGTTTTCCTGTGCTGTCAGGATCATGGAAGCGGGGGAAAGGCCAATTATCAGGGCCAAGGCCA
>JAABVD010000222.1:0-5606 GCA_014529615.1 Opitutia bacterium | reverse complement strand
TTACGCCCCGATCTTCCAAGTGACCTCACCGCAATCGGGGGATAAACCCCCTCCTACAGCTTATAACCAATAATCCGGAGCTTCCCCCATTCCTCATTCCTAATTGGCGCCCCCTCGGCGCGCCTTTGCGCCTTCCCCCTCTGTGCTCTCGGTGTCCTCTGTGGTTAATTTCCCTGCCTTTGCGTCTTTTGCGCTTTTTGTGGTTAATCCTCTCCCTTCCTTTGGCCCGGTTTTTTTCTTGACTTAGCTAAACTTAGCTAAATTTTGGGGGCATGTTTATCGTCAACACCCACGAAGCCAAGTCGAAGCTTTCCTATTTGCTCGCCGCGGTCGAGAAGGGGGAACGGGTAAGGATTTGCCGCAATGGGCGCTCGGTGGCGGATCTGGTCCCGGCCCGGCAGCACCCAAGTGATCCCCTGCAGAAAAACCCGGAGTTGAGTGGGATTGTCCTCTATTTTGATCCGGTTGAACCGCTCCAGGATGATGAGTGGCCGGAATCAGTCAGGTAAATTGGTTGCTTATGATCCTTCTGGACACCTGCACTCTGCTTTGGCTAGTTGGGAATGAGGATCGCATTTCCACCAGAGCCGCCGGTCTTATTGGCGAAAATGCGGACCGGCTCTACTATTCGGCAATGTCTGGTTTCGAGATTGGGGTAAAGTATGCCGCGGGAAAGCTGCTCTTACCCCTGGCTCCGTTCGATTGGCTGCAACAGGCCATGACACATCATGGAATCACCGAGATACCAGTTACGATGGAACTGGCCTTGAAGGCCTGCCTCCTGCCGCCGATTCACCGCGACCCGTGTGACCGCATCATAATCGCCACCGCACAGGTGATGGGGTGTAGCATTGCCACACCCGATCCACTGATAAGATCTTATCCGGGCGTGAGGTGCGAGTGGTGAGGGAGTTGGCCTATTTGCGCACGACTGGACCCTATCCTCTTCCCATTATTGCAATGCAACGGCGTGTCCTCTTGAGGAAGCTCGCGGAGTCAACCAACTAGCTTTTACGCCAAATCCTCATCCCTCCAATCTTGATCCTGTTCGTGATCTCTCTCCCCAATTCCTCATTCCTAATTCCTAATTCCTAATTGGCGCCCCTGGGCGCCTACCCTTCTCCCCCTGCGCCCTTGGGCGCTTCCCCCTTTGTGCCTTTCTCCCTCCTAATTCCTAATTTGCGCGCCTAGTGCGCGCCTTTGGCAGGTCGGCGAGTTGTGCATTGCCGAAGACGGCGTAGACCGCCGGCATAACCGATTGATCGAGCTTCTGCCGGTTCCTGATTTGCCCCTTCTCCACCGAAAAAACCCGGCCTTCCACATCGACCAGCCTTACCAAAGCGTCGCTTTCCTGGACCACTGCTCCGGATAAATTCCTGCCATCCGCTGTCTCCAGAATATGCAATGTGTAACCCTCCGTGATGGAAGCGCTTGGTTCGAGGATGGCCTGTATGGTATCTTCCGCACTTAAACGAAGACCCACCCCGGACAGGTCGGGGGCAAATTCCTCACCTTGCCCGGCCACACGATGGCAGATTGCGCAACCAAATCCTCTATCGGGGTTGAAGAATAAATCGCGCCCCCGATCCGGATTCGCGCTGGAGAGAGCCGCCAGGATTCCCTCCGAGGTGGCTGGTTGAGGAAGAGGCGCCTCAATAGTAAATTTCAACTTTTGTATCAGGTTTACCAGCAGGGTATAAAGTCGCGGGTTGGGTTGCGAACATAGTCGCCGAATGGCCTCTTCGATGGGCCCGGGATCGGCAAACTGCTCCGGTTCAATCCGGGAAAGAAAAATCAAGACGTTGGTTCGCATCAGCCTCTCCGGGGATTGGTTGAGAATACGGGCCAACAGAGCCTCACTGCCTGGAGGGGGGCTCCATCCGGGAGGAAGGGCAATTTCTGCGAGGACTTCCGCGACAGTGGCAACCCGTTTGTCCGAAGGACCCACCTGGAGGAGTTTGGACAGAAGCCAGGTGGCGGAATCTCCGGGATCACCACTGGACTGGGCCTTTTCCTCTACCTCAGCCTGTTCAGCGCGCAGTTCATCTTCATCTGAATCGAGCCCCGGTACAGCCCGGTCCTGCATTTGATGCCAGCCCTCCACTGCGGCTCGACGAAGCGGTTCCGAACCGCCGAAAGCATCCCAAAATAAATCGCGGACGTCTATGGACAAGGCCAAGGCTGGTAGAACGATGGCCCGGTCCCCGTCGTCATCCAAGGATTCATAAAAGGATTGAACCTTCTCCAATCCGTCATCGCGGCGGGAGAAGGAGGTGCGGGAGATCATCTTGAGGTAGAGCCGGCGTAGAGCGGGGCGATCAGCCGCTGCCCGGGCCCGTTCAATCAACACCTCCGGAGGAATCGATTGCTCCAACTCCACCCTCGCCGTGGTATCGGGCATTTTCTCCGGGGGAAGCGGATTCATGGCAAAGGTGAGGGCCCAACTTTGCACTTCCTCGTCGGGATCGCTTTCCGCCAAGTCCAGGACCTCATCCAAACTGATGGCGAAGTCTTCCTGCAAGCTGAGCAACGCTGCCAGCCGGACACGCGATCGCGGATCGTTGAGCAGGTCTTTGCGTTGGGAAACCGGTAGAAGATCGCGCAAAGTCTGCCACCCCGCATAAAAGACGACGCGGTCGGCCTCATTCCCCAGCCGGTAAATCAGCTCCGGGGCAAATGACCCGTCCCGGGCCTGCTGAATTGCCTGGATGGTTTCAAATCGAATGCGCGGGTGGGAATGGTGGATCCCCTCCCCTGCCTCCCGAGGCAAGGACCCGCCCCCGGGAAGGTATCGAGCCCGATGACCGAGGATGCGTAGCGCCTGCAGACGGAGGTTTAAGGAATATTGCGTCTGCCCGCTGGCAAGGCCTGCAAAAAACGCGTCAATTGCGGGGTCTTTTTCCGGCATTCGCCCTAGCGCCCACGCCGTCCAGGTCTCCTGGCCCTTGCTCAATTGTCCGGATTGGAGGGCGCCAACCAAAGGCTCCTTCACCCCGGCGCCGCGCCGCACCAGTTCATCCTGAGCGTTCACCCGCGAAACGGGAATGTTTTCAGGGCCCAGATCAGCCAACAGCTCGCTCAAGGTCCATTTTGAATGGGGTCGAACGCGTTTCTCCCCGGACGTCCAATTCACGCGCGACGAACCGTAAGTAACGCGAAATATCCAGCTTCCTTCTGCTCCGGTCTCGTAATGATAGTCACCGCCCCAGCCACAGATATAGAGGGATCCGTCCGGAGCGAACTCGAGATCGGTGGGGCGGTATAACAGTTTGTCTCCGCCACGCCTGGCAAAGGGTTCCAGAATCCCACCCTGGGGTTGCATCAGGGCGCCATTCCAGCCCGGCCGGTAGATATGGGTGCCATTCAACCAGTCATTGATGAAAAAAACGTTCCGGTAATCCTGCGGGAAATGGGGATGAGCGTAATAGATAATGCCTGTGCCGGATCCGGGGAACATGGGACCGCTGACCGGAACGGTGGGAAGGTTTCCCTCTCCCGACCAGTGGCTGCTGTAGCGATGTCCCCAGCCGAAATGTGCTCCGAAAAACGGCATTACGAGACGGTCGCCCTGGGTTTGGTCATTGTCGGTGCCCAACCAATTGAAGCCATCGTCCAAGGTAATGTCCCAGGGATTTCTCAGTCCCCTCGAAACGATTTCCAGGTTTTCGCCCAGGGGATCGCACCGGAGGACTCCGCCTTCCCTGCCCCAATCGTCTCTCCAGTTATGATAACTTTTTCGATAGGTGTCTTTGGTGAAGACCCTCGGCGGATAAATGTCCGGAACCCCGGGTGGATGCCGCACGTCCCAGAGTTCCCGAAAGGCCCGGGGGGCGGCGTAACCGTATTTCTCCGGCTGATTGTGCCCCTTGGAGTTCCCCTTGGACATGTAGAGTTTTCCATCCGGCGCGAAGTTCAATCCGTGAAGCGCATGCTCCCGGTTTCCCAGGTCGGTGTAAATGATCACGTATTCGTCGGCCTCATCGTCTCCATCCAAATCCCGCACGAGGGTCAGCTCGGGGGCATTTGCCACGTATAGATCGTCTCCTTTCCAGGCCAATCCTTGAATACTGTTAAACCCTTTGGCAAAAACCTTGGTTTCATCCGCAACCCCGTCCCGGTCGGAATCGATGAGCAAATGGACGCTGTCGGTGGGCGAATCCTCCTGGTGTTCCGGGTATTGGGGCCCCTGCCCGAGGAACAGCCTGCCGCGGGCGTCGAAACTCATCGAGGTTGGCTTGTAAACCAGGGGTTCTCCCGCGAAGATGGAAATTTGGAAGCCGTCCGGCACCCGGGGTAGCTCGGATTGCGGCACGTCCAAGCGAGCATGATCCGGTTCCAAGGCGGGGAGTAGGTCGAGAAAATCCCCATAGGCATTTACCGGGTCGAATGAAGCCGCGTCCTCCTCCAGATGAACGAGGACTCCATACCGCAGCCGGAATGGTTCTCCGGCCCTGACCAGCACGTTTTCACCTTGTTTCCCGCGCCCGTTCAGCTCGCTTTCGCCCAGCGGGTTTGCTATTAGAAGACCGGTATCCACCGCATGCCACCAGGGCCTGCGAAAATTGTCCGGATCGTTCATCACCAACATACCCCCATGCTTGCCCGCTATCGGACCGCTGTAATCACACCAGTCGGACTGCCTGGTGCGAATTTCCTCCAGGTTGACGCTGCCGTTGCTGTTTAAAATGCGACCCCCTCTTGGGGAAGCCGTTGCCATGGGAGTGGCTACCCGCAAGGCCAGACCCATTTCCTCCTGATCGCCGAGCCAGAAGTCGCCCGAGTCCCGACGGAGCGAACTCTCAGCTATCACCAGAATGCCCTCCGGTCTCCGTAGAATCGTGTAACGGCAGATCTGCTCGCAAAAGATCTCATCGCTGTCATTCACCAATAGCCGGTTGCGCACCGCGAAGAAGCCGCCGTCTTCGCCACCGATGGGTTCCCCCATAAAATCGCCGCCGATGATCCTCGCCTTCATGCGCCAGTAATCGTTCCCGCCCACGTCGCCGAATCCCCACCACAAGCCCGGGTGATAGGTCTGATGATCATCGAAGTCCCCCGGCCCCGGCGGATGATTGCGCGTGATCTGAACCTCGCCACCGGCCGCGTGGACCTCCTTGAAATACGGCCGCGTGGTGGCGGGATCGTCCCAGACGTAATAGGCGAAAAGCCGGCCGTCTACGGTGATTTTCAGACGGCTGTCTTCTTTTTGGAAGGATACCTCCCCGGCAGCCGACCGGATCAGCAGCCCCGCAAAAAGCAAAGGGACGAGAAGAAAAAAGAGATTGAAACGATGAATCCCGGGGGCCTTCAATTTTAGCTTATGCATTGACTGATCACAATAACGACAGAACAGCCGGAGGGTCAAAAGTTTAGGCCGCATGTCTCGCATAATTCGTGAGGAGCGGCTGAAGACAGAGAGCTGGCGTCGGGGTCACTTAGTTAACCACAGAGAGGAGAGGCGCCCAAGGGCGCTTTCCCATCCTGTCCATCCTGTGCATCCATGTTCGCTCCCCCAATTCCTCTTCGCAAAGCGGCGATGTTAATAGATTTCTCATTTATTTCTTAGCGGTCTTTGCGACTTGGCGAGAGCTAATTCAAAAGAAGGT
>JAABVD010000221.1 GCA_014529615.1 Opitutia bacterium | reverse complement strand
GGCGGGTGATCACGTTCTATAAAGCGCGTTGATGCGGATATACCCCTCGGTCAGATCGCATCCCCAGACGGTCGCGGACGAATTCCCCAATCCCAAATCCACTGTAAGGGACACTTCATCGTTGTTTTTCAAGTATTTTTCGACCGTTTCATCCGAGAAATCGGTCGGCTCGCCGTCCCGGTAAACCGTGTGTTCCCCAAAGGAAATCCACAGGGAGTCGGGGTCGAGCCTTTCATCGAAGGTTTTACCCAATGCCATGGCGACCCTGCCCCAGTTGGCGTCGGCGCCATAGAGAGCCGTTTTTACCAGGGGGGAACCCGCGATGCTCTTGGCCATGGTTTGGGCCTGCATCGCGTCCAAAGCGCCCGTGACCGCGACCTCGATCAGTTTGGTGGCCCCCTCGGCGTCGGCGGCAATCTGCTTGGTCACCTCCACCGCCGCCTCGGTGAAGGTCTCTTCAAATGCGGCCGGGTCTACCTTTCCGGCCAAGCCGTTGGCCATGACGGCCACTGCATCGCTCGTGCTGGTATCCGTGTCGATGCTGAGACGATGGAAGGATTGGTCCACCACCCTTTTCAGCATGGATTGCAATTCCTCGTGGGAAAGGTCGGCATCGGTCATCCAGAAAGAGAGCATGGTCGCCATGTCGGGTTGCACCATACCCGCACCTTTGGCCATACCGACCAATACGGCTTTTCCGACGGACCGGCGCACCAGCTTGATCCTGGTGTCCGTGGTCAGAATGGCTTCGGCAGTCTGTTCCCATTGATCCGGGCCAAGTTCGTCTTTGACCCTCGCAATGGCCGGTAGAATTTTCTCCATGGGCAATTGGACGCCGATCACGCCGGTGGCAAAGGGAAGGACGAGATCCTGTTCGATAGCCAATTCCTTGGCCAAGGTTTCCATTTCAAGACGCGCATTGGCCAATCCTTCTTTTCCGGTGGCCACATTGGACACCCCACTGGTGATTAAAAAGGCCTGGGCTTTACCTTTTTTGATCAATTCCCGGCCCAGAGTGACCGGAGCTCCACAGAAAGTGCTGCGAGTGAACACGGCTGCGGCTGCGGCGGGAACTGCGGAGCAAATCAAGGCGAAGTCGGGGGCGTCTTCCTTGATACCGATTTTTTTCCCCAGGCAGGTAAATCCTTTAGGTGTCATGACTATGAAATACGGGGCTATCCCAGGTAGGGATCTATGAGGATGTGCAACTGTGGAATGTCAATAAGGGAACAGATCAGAAATAGCGCCATCAAGAGAACCACCATGATCCACAGCGTTTTTTCGCGAATCAACTTTTCCGGCTTTTGAGCTCTCGAGGAAGGTTTCAATGCCACCCGCAAATAGCTGGCGAACAATCCGGAAATGAGGGGAAACAACAGCAGGTATTCGATGCGGTACTTTATCAGGAAGATCCCCATCATGAAGGTGGACATGAGGGCGTAAAAGAACGACGAAATGAGGAGGCTGTGCTCCGTATAAATGCGAAAGACCCCGCGATAGGCTTTCAGCATTTCCAACCCTCCTCTGGCCTCCAGGGTCCGGTATTCGGCGAAGCGCTTGATGCCCATGAGAAACGCCCCAGCCGTCCAAAACGCAATGAGTATGCTCGTCGGCGGGATGGCTGAATCGGTTACCAGAAACCAACCGACGAGGAAGCGCAACGGGTTGTTGACCGATTCGGTGATGACATCGAGAAAGGGAATGTCTTTGCTGCGCACCGGTTTCAGATTATACCCCCATCCGCTGACCATGAAGACGATCAGGGTCCAGAAAACCCCCGGGTTGAGAACCGTTGATACCAATAGCCCCCCCGCCAGAAGAGAAGTGTATCCGGTCCATAACCAGACTCGATTGGGCATCCTTACCACAAAGGGGCGGTTTGACTTCAGCGGGTGATGCCGGTCAAAGGCCGAATCCCGCCACTCGTTCAACAGGTAGTTGGAAGAAGCCACCAGGCTTGTGGCCAGGATTCCCAGGACGGCAGGTCCGATGAGGTCCTGCAATCCCGTTCCTTCAACCCCGCCCAGCAACCAGGCGGTCATCACTCCGGGCAAAACGAAAATCTGTTTGGTCCAATGGTCCACCCTGGCGGCGGAGAGGTAATCCTTCAAATTAGCGGGATGCACAGGTGCCCTCCTTTTTTTGAACCACGGCCAGCAAGGAGTCCCTCAGGTTGATCCTGACCGTCCATCGACGCATCAACCGGCAGGGTTGAGTTCTCAGCCACCCGGGAAGATATTGCATGATCCTTACCCATAAATAATCGACCGTAAAATACCAAGTGGGCCTGCTCTTGTGAACGACCCGCAACCCGGCCTTTCCGCATGCCAGTTCCAGGGTGGAAGCGTCGAAGTATCCAATGTGGGCTACCCGGTAGTGCCACCATTTGCGACCCAGCAGCCGCGCCATGAACGATTTGACGTCCGGGGTCACAATCATGCCCACACCGTCGCCGGTCAGTCTCTTTTCCATTTCCTGGAGCATTCCGACCGGATTTTCCACGTGTTCAATGACGTCTACCAGCGTGATCACATCCCACCCCGGCTCGCTTTTCGTATGCTCCAACAAACCCGCCCGGACGGGGAGGCCGCGTTTCTCGGCCTGTCCCTGCAACCATCGGGACGGTTCGACGCCACGCGCCTGGAATCCCTCTTCTCGGGCGGCCTCGACCAGAATCCCCGAACCCGCGCCCACATCCAGCAACCGGCCTTTCCGCATATATTGTCCCAGGCGCTTCAACAGGGCCTGGGCCTGAAGTTTGCGCTGTTTTCTTCCGTCCTCGTATGCGGGATCCTCCTGCGACTTGTAAAAGGACAACACGTCGGTCAAGTCGTGGCATTGCCGGAATCCGCATGTGCCGCATTGGTAGAGGGCGCTGATCCGGCCGAAATTGAAATCAGTGATGGCAAAGGAACGGCTATTCGGGGGTTGAAGGAGAGAACTCCTCCATTTCCGGAAGGTGGGCGAGCCGCAAATGCGACAGGGCTGTAAGATTTTTTGGGGCATTTAACGGGGCGGCCAAACCTTGTTCCGCGGAATGCCATAGACAGCCTGCTGCATGAATAAGGCGAGTAGGACCGGAACGAATACGAGGGCCGGAAAAATATAACGCAAATCGATGTGAAACGAGGAAACCTGAATCAGCGTGACCAATAACCAACGGGTCCCGATTATGATGCCCAGCGCCCCTATCCATCCCATGTGCCCGCCCCTCAATCCTCCTGGGCCGGAAAGGATCAGCCGGATCGACCACAAAAGCAACGCGGCGGCGAAAAACAGCACGTGAAGCTTTCCGTGGTGAATCCATAACCACGCCTGAAACTGTTCCTGGACCCGGAAGGCATCCTTGCCCGATTTTATTTCGTCTACGGTCACGCGCAATAAGTTCCCATTTTCGTCCGTAACCTGAACCTGCCCCAGGGCGAGGAGGCGGGACGCGGGGAGGGAAAAGGTGTTTCCGGCATCCGTCTTGAAAACTACGGCCACGCTTTGGCTCGGATAGTCCGCTTTGGGAAGGGGCAAAATAAAGCCGGATTGCCGGGGGGCATCCTGTTCTTGAAAAGCTTCCATCACATCCGGCCGATCCGCTAAGTCGGTAGTCGATTCCAGGATTATGCCGCTGTGGTCAACCAGTTCGACACCGCTTACCCGGTCTCCTTCCGGAAAGGCCCATCCCCTTGCCACGGGCACTTTGCGGTAAGCGAGATGATGGCGGCGATTGGCCACCTCATCGTAAGCCTCCAAGGTAGTGAAAACTTCATAACGCGGATAATAGATGCGCATGTCCGTATCCTTGAGCGGCCCATAGGCGAATTTGCCCACATGGAGTAATCCCCCGGGAAAGCGCGGCAGATAATCCGCAATTTCCGGGTCGACATAAGGGTGAAAGACAAATCGTTTTTCCAACCTCCCCGAGGCGAAAGCCTCCCCGATTTCCTCCGCAATCCCGCCATAAAATTCCCGGGCCTCCATGGCGCTGGCATGGACCCCCTCCTCGGATGCCGCCTCGCGCAAACCGATCAGAAATGCCCCGCCTCCGATCTCCTCTTCATCCCGGGCCAAGTGTTGGGTAACCGCCCCCCAGCGAGGGCCCACCCGTTCCGAAAAGGCCTCCCCAATCGAGGACAGGGTGGGGCTCACGGCGTAAGCTTTTTCCAGACATTCCCGTTCGACATTGACCCAGGGTTTGGGGTTTTCCGGTTTTATCTGCTGCAGGCGTTTAAACATATCTCTCATGCCGGAGTCCTGAAGCTCGTGGCTGACAAATATCCCGTGCTGGAAGAAGTTCATGCTACGGATGGTCAGGTTGGTCAGCGCAATGGGCGCGATCAATCCCACGAGGAGGACGACCAGCGGCTTTCCCCTGATTTTCCAAAGCCGCCGTTCCCGCGGCAATATCCAGAACAGGAACAGGTAACCGAGAAGAAAAAGCCCCACCAACAGGGTTTCTTCCCGCGTG
>JAABVD010000220.1 GCA_014529615.1 Opitutia bacterium | reverse complement strand
GTAATTGACGGGGTCAAAACGGGTGAAGAACGGGTGACAGTCGATGGTTCGCTTTCGGATGAGGAGTAATGATGAGACCCTGCCGGGAGGTGGCGCGCGCAGACCAATCCCCTCCCACACTATTCACTAACCCCTTTGGAGGCGCATAATTACCCCCCCCTGGAAAGCCAGCTGCAGTGGAATTCAGCTTCGATAAACTGGCCGACGCACCGGTTCCGATTCTTTTCCTGATCGTAATCGCCCTGGCGATTATTTCGGCCGGATTGGTCATGCTCTTCTCCAGATGGAAAAAGCCCACCCTTCTGATTTTCAATAACGAGAACGGGCGGGTGGAAATTTCCAGATTGGCCATTCAAAAAGTGGTGCAGCGCACCTGCGACCGATTTATCGAGGTGGGCCGTGCCCGCAGCTATCTAAGCCAGTCCAAAGGTTATATTCATATCAAGGTTCAGCTGATGCTGGGGGTAAAGACGAGGGTGCCGGATATTTCCAGCCACTTGCAAAAGCAGATCACCCGGGCCGTTCGGGATGACTTGGGCATAAAAAACCTGGCTGATGTGACGGTGGTGGTGGAAGGATTTATGAACCCGGTGGAGCAGGAAAAGAATTAAGCGGACAAAACCGACTACTCGTCGAAAAAACGCTTGGCCTTCTCGAAGAAGGAATTGCCCTCGGGATCCCGATCATCGCCCGATTCCCGGGCATAGGCTTCCAGCAACTCCCTCTGTTTGGGCTTGAGTTTTCGGGGCACTTCCACGTGCACGGTTACATACTGGTCGCCCAAATCGACCCCCTGGAGAGAGTGCAGGCCTTTTTTCCGCATGCGGAATCGGGTTCCCGACTGTGTCCCGGCAGGGATCTTGAGGGTAGCCTTACCGGTCAGGGTGGGCACTTCGATGGCCCCTCCCAAAGCGGCCAGGGTAAACTTGATCGGGACCTGGATAAAGAGGTCATCTCCATCCCGGTCAAAAATGTCGTGCTCCCGCACGTGGATGAGAATAATGAGGTCTCCGGTTGGACCGCCGCCAATACCGGCTTCACCCAATCCCTCCAGGCGCAGCCGCGATCCCGTATCAACCCCCGAGGGTACCCTGACGTTTGGATTGCAGGAGGTCATCACCCGCCCCTCCCCGGAGCACTTCTTACAAGGAAATTCCACGATGGATCCGGTTCCGCGGCACTTGGAGCATGTTTGTTTAAGGCGGAAAAAACCGCGTGAACTGGTCACTTGCCCGACGCCCCCGCAGTTGGGGCAGCCCCTCTTGGAAGTTCCCGGTTCCACCCCATCTCCACGGCAGCGGTCGCAAGTGGTAGCCCTGCGAAAGGAAATCTCCTTTTCCACTCCCCGGGCCGCTTCTTCCAAGGTGAGTTCCAAATCGTATTGCAGGTTTGCCCCGGGACGGGCCCCGGGACGGCCTGGGTTGAGGCCGCCTCCGAAGAGATCATCGAATATCCCGCCAAATCCCGTGCTGCCTCCGAAGACCTCCCGGAAAATATCGGCCGGATCGTGAAATCCACCGGCTCCGCCACCTCCCATGCCCCGGCGGACTGCCTCGGGACCGTGCCGATCATAGAGGGCTCGTTTTTCCGGATCCTTCAGGACTTCATAGGCATTGGATACCTTCTTGAATTGCTCCTCGGCATGCTTGTCCCCGGGGTTTCGGTCGGGATGGTATTGAAGGGCTTTTTTGCGGTAAGCCTTTTTCAGCTCATTTTCCGAAACATCGCGACCAACGCCCAACAACTCATAGTAATCTTCCGCCATGTTTATTGCTCTTCCTTCCCGGTTCCGCTACCGTCCCCGCCCTTTCCTTCCGCCGCCGGGCCAGTGGAGACAATGACGTTGGCAGCCCTGAGAACCCTGCCGTTCAAGATGTAACCTTTGCGCACAACCCGCAGGATTTTGTGATCTTCAACCTCATCACTCGGTTGAGATCCGACACTTTCATGGAAATTGGGATCGAATTCTTCTCCCTGGGGTTCCACCGTTTCCAATCCGTTGTTTTTCAGAATGGAAACCAATTGGCCCGCAACCATGCGGAACCCATCGGCTATCGGTTTTGCTTCGGGATGCGTTTCCGCTGCTTTCAGCCCCAAATCCAGGTTATCCAGCGCGGGCAGAAGATCTTCGATCAAGCCGGAAATGGCGTATTTGCGAAGTTCCTCTTTTTCCCGAAGACTGCGTTTGCGAAAGTTTTCAAACTCGGCCGTGGCCCGCAAAACTTTTTCGTACAACTCTTCTCTATCTTTGAGGTATTGCTGCAACAGCTCTTCCGTGACGGGTTCCACGGTTGCGGCGGAAGTCTTCCCGTCGCCTCCTCCTGCCCCGGCCGCGTTTTGGGCAACCTCCTCCTCGAGAGCTTTTTCCATATTGTTGTCTTCGGTGTCCTCGGCTATCATTTTTTAAACGGTCTAAGGAAAGGGGTATTCTCCATAAGTTCAAGAAAAGGTTGGCCGGTTCTTTTCGTCCGGTGGCGCGGAAGAGCCTCGGGAAAATTGGTCCGTTACCAGTATTTCCGCCTCCCAGTCCCCGGAGACCTGAAAATCGCCATCGTAGGGCAGCAGCAGGTTGGTCCCCCGGGGGTACTCCCGCGTCTCGGATCCTCGCACCCGGATTGCCCCGGAAACAACGCTGATCAGAACGGGAGGGGAATAAGCTGGGTAACGCAGGATTGCTCCACCGGCGAACCCCTCTTTGCAAATGCGAAACGCCTCGCAGTCAGCCAGGAGATCTCCGCAACGCGTAATCCTTTTAGGCTCGGGCTCCCAATCGCAAAAATCGATGGACTGCAGGGCTTCGTCCACATGGACCGGGCGCGGCATTCCATTGAGTCCGGCCCGCCCCCAGTCGTAGACCCGGTAGGTGGTATCCGAGTTTTGCTGGATTTCCAGGATAACATTTCCCCTTCCTATGGCGTGGAGGCGTCCGCTTTGCACAAATAGGGAATCTCCTACGGCCCCGGGGATTTTGTGGACGAGCGGTTGCAAATCGTCCATGTGCAGGGCCGTATCAAACTGCTCCCGGGTAACACCGGCCTTCAATCCCGCCATCAATTCTGCTCCAGGGTCGACGTCGATCATATACCACATCTCGGTTTTTGGTTCCCCTCCAAGCTGCCGGGCCACTTCGGCGGGGGGATGAACCTGTAAACTGAGATTCTCCCGGCAATCCAGCCATTTGACTAGAATGGGGAACGGATGATCGGGCGGATATTCCGGACCCATGATCGATTCAGCGTGGCAGGAAATGGCCTGTCCAAGCGTCCAACCCGCATAGGGACCGGTTGCGATCACGGACCGGGCGCCAGGACGATCGGCAACTTCCCAACTCTCTCCGATCATTTGGCCCGGGGGAAGTCTGCGGTCCAGCTTCGACTCCAGGCTTCTCCCGCCCCATACTCGTTCCAAATAGATGGACCTGAATAAAATCGGATAGGACATCAGCGGCAGTTGGATAAGGTTCTTTTCATTGGAAAAAATCTAATTATGCTGCGATATTGCAACCCACTATCCGATTAACCCCCATGGAAAAAACCCAAAAAAACCCCGAGCCGGCGCCAAAGGCAACCTTCGGCTCCTATCAGGGAACATCTCGTCCCTTTTCCGCATTATTCTTCCTGGTTCTGGGAACCCTTCTCCTGCTCTCCCTCATCTTCTTCGATCTCGACCAGAGCCCTTTCAAAACATCCGAAGGATCCGCGGGAGAATCCTTTCTTGGAAAATTCGGCGAACAGGTCCCCTATTACATCCTGTGGGGATTCGGCCTATCCGCTTGGGTGATTGCAATTGCTTACCTCCTGGTGGGTTATCTGTATCTCTTTCGGCGATCTCACCTATTGAAGTGGCCCCAAATCTTATCCCTTATTGTTTTCACTTTCTCCGTTTCCATCTTTGGGACCCTGACCCAGGAGATGTTATTTCAGGACTATCGCCATATCATCTACAATAACTGGAACTTTGCCAACGGATTGGGTGGAATGGCGGGAAACCTGCTCTATGGTAAAGGGCTGAAGATCTGGTTGGGGGAAGGTGGCACTATTATCGTCAACGGCGCAGTCTTGATTATCAGCCTCCTGGCCCTGTTCACCTCCGACTTGGGCGCCTTGTTTGAGCGCCTGGCCCTGCGTGTGGGCAATCAACGTGAGACTGCGAGGAAGAAAGACCGGCAAATTAAAAAGGACTCCGCCAAAGAGACCCGAGCCATGCGGATGAAATCCCTAAAGCGAGCCAATGGTGGAAAAGACGAGCCCCGCAGGAAATCCAAAAGAGGAAAAGGAGGCCGAACCAGCCCCTTCAAGGTCGCGGCCGGGAAGAAGACGCGCAAGCCCTCACCCAAAGGCATCACTGGTAAGAAGGGATTAAAACTCAAAATCGTAGCCGGGGAGAAGACGCGCAAGGCGAGAAAAAAATCCCTCCCCAACAGACGGGGAAACTTCATTTTTCCGACTGTTGAACTTCTGGCGATTCCGCCCGAGAGAGACCA
>JAABVD010000219.1:6463-8935 GCA_014529615.1 Opitutia bacterium | reverse complement strand
CGTAAACATTCCTAATTCCTAATTCCTAATTCCTAATTGGCGCGCCTCGCGCGCCTTTCCCCTCTCTCTGAACTCTTTCCTCTGAACTCTGAACTCTTCCCCCCTATCTCCATTCGGTTTCGTGGCCTTTTTTCTTGCAGCTTTGGCGACCCGGCGATTTATCCCACCTTCCTGACTCATCGTGTTTATGACCGAATCTCCACATATCGAGTATGTTATCCGAGTGCCCTTTTCCCTGAGGGTTTTTTTTACGAAAAACGCCTTCAGGGTGGGAAATCTGCTCTTTCGGGATTTGGCCTATTCCCAGGAAAGCGGGGCGCGAAAGAAAACCTTGTTTTATATCGATAAAGCGGTGGCTGCCAGCCACCCGGATCTGGCGGGTGACATCGAGTCTTATTTTGATCATTACCATGAAGACTTGCACCTGAGAGGCATCTACCTTCTGGAAGGAGGGGAATCCCTGAAAAACGACCCTCGGTGCCTGGATAAAATCTACGCCGACATCCAGCGGCATTGCATTTGCCGGCACAGTTACGTCGTGGGAATTGGCGGCGGGGCTTTGCTGGATGTAGTCGGCTTTGCTGCGGCGACAGCCCATCGTGGAATCCGTCACTTCCGTCTACCGACAACCACCCTGAGTCAGGCCGATGCGGGCGTAGGGGTGAAGAACGGGGTAAATTTTAACCGAAAAAAGAATTTCGTCGGTTCTTTTGCGCCGCCATTCGCCGTAGTGAACGATTCTACTTTTCTGAAAACATTACCTGGGGAACACCTTCGAAACGGTTACATCGAGGCCGTAAAGGTCGCCTTGATCCGGGATGCCGCATTTTTCGATTGGATCGAAACCCATGCCGATTCCTTAAATCGGTTTGAGGAGGCCGTGATGGAAGCCTTGATTCAGCGGTGCGCCGAACTCCATGTAGCACACATCGCCAATTCAGGAGACCCCTTCGAAATGGGATCGGTCAGGCCGCTTGATTTTGGACATTGGGCCGCGCACAAGCTGGAGCAGTTGTCCAATTTTGAAATCAGTCATGGCGCGGCTGTGGCAATCGGCATAGCCATCGACACGATTTATTCCACGCAGATGGGTTACCTCGATAGTTCCTCGGCCAAGCGAGTTCTCTCCCTCCTCACCCACTTGAATTTCCGGATTTACTCCAGTGTCCTGGAAATGCGCGATGACAGCGGTAATCCTCGTATCCTTGAGGGATTGGAGGAATTCAGGGAGCACCTGGGAGGAACGCTTACCATCACTCTGCTCAAGAAAACGGGATCCCGTTTCGAGGTGCACGAAATGAACGAGGAACTCGTTTTGAAATCAATCGAACGATTGAAAGCGTTGGCAGGATCGAGCAGAAACGGCGGCTAGCCCGCATGTCTCACAAATTTTCTACTGCGCTCCGGAATACCGGCGCTGACGCCCCGCAAATCTGCACAAAACCCGCGCCAGCACTCGGTCTCCGTTCGCTCGCTACGAATTTTGTGAGACAAGCGGGCTAGTTCTGAGATGAGTTAACCGCCCTTTAATTTTCAGCGGGTCCGAAAGGATTCGCTCAGGACGATGGCCACGATGAGGTCCTGAAATCCAAAACCTTCCTTGGCGCTATTTTCAACGATGTGCTGGACGACGCGCCGGTCTCCAAATCCCAGGGGACGACCGGCTGCGTAGGTGAGGAGCTTTTCCGTCAGGCAATGGGCAAAAAGGTCGATATTTTCCAGCAGGTATCGTTTCAGATCGGTGACGTCTCCCAACCGGGTTCCATCGGGAAGGACCGTGCTGGGATCGATTTCCGGACCCCAACGGCCGCCTTTGCCCTTGGTGGAATAGAATTCTTCTTCCAGCGCTACGCTACCGTCGGGGGGATCCGTATAAATCGGATAGTTCGCTCGCCACCGGCCAATCGGATCAAAGTTTTCCATGATGAAACCCAGGGGATCGATCCGTTCGTGGCAGCGGGCGCAAGTTGGATCGGCCGTGTGGGCTTGCATCTGTTCGCGCATGGTGACGGTGCCGCTGGTATCGGGCGCGACGGCGGGAACATTGGGCGGCGGCGGGGGAGTGGGTTGCCCGAGGACATTTTCGAGGAGCCATACACCCCGGTGAATCGGGTGAGTATCGACGCCGTTGGCGGTTGCCATCATGACGGATGCCATTCCCACAATACCCCCTTGCCGGGTTCCTGCGGGAAATGTGATGCGCTGCATTTCCCCTCCTTCGAGTTCACCTCCGTAGATATCGGTCAGGGGGCGGTTCCGATAGCTGAACCCGGGATCAATGAAAGTCTCCAAGGGATGGTTCTCGACTAGAATCTCGTCAAACAGCATTTCGGATTCATCGATCATGGCACGGCGGTGACCTTCGCCGAAAAACATCCGGGTCGTAGCCTGAAAACGGAAAAGACGCGGGTCCGGCATGATGCCACTGAGCTTGCGTGTGCCAAGCCACTGACCGGTAAAATTGTGAATGAA
>JAABVD010000219.1:0-6344 GCA_014529615.1 Opitutia bacterium | reverse complement strand
GAGGATCCCGGGAGTAGTGGAGCGATAGAGAAAATGCGGTGAAACCAATGCCCGGCGCACCGCGAGGTGCAGGGCGTCTTCGACCCTCGCTTCGGGGAATTGCCGGAGGTGCTGACGAACCACGTCCAGATACGTTTCCAATTGGCCTTCAGTGACGGGACGTCTGAAGGCTTGACTGAGGAATTGACGGAGAAAGATACCGGCAAAGGTTTCATCGGAAATGCCGGAGGCCCGTTCACCGATAAACCGTTGGGATCGTTCGCGGCGGAGCCGGGTTTCCTCATCTTCAATCATGCGAAAAGGGCCCTCCACATCTACTTTCAATACATCCAAGGCCGGCCCAAAACGGTGATTCTCTTCCAAGACGATGGCCTTCACCCAATTGTGGTAATTATCCCCGATCCCAGCTCCGATATTTACCGGCAACACATCCAGTCGTGGATCTTCCAAATCCAAATCCCCACTTTGCAGACGGTCCTGAATGAACTCATAAAATTCTACCTGTCCGGCGTTCCGCTGTTCTCGTTTGAGGGTGAGAAGGGCCGCGTATAAGGGCCGGTCCCGGGCCAATCGCCCAACGATGAAATCCCTGGAAAATTCCAGTACGCCGGGGTCCGAGTAGGCCGGGCCATCGGCCCAGCGAAAACCCAACACCTCGCCCTTGAATAGTTCGACCTCGGTCTGGAAGATGGAAGGCTGGTCCGCGCCAGGGGCTACGAGAAAGTTTCCAAGATTGCGGAGGTTTTCAAAAAAATCGTATTTCTGCTCCGCGTTTTGACGGGCATACACCGCCAGTTGGAAGGGAGTTTCCCGGTGTGGGTACTTCATCTGACCGGTCTGAAACACCTCTGCGTCAATCTGCAGTTGGTAAATTCCACTGTGCGGCACTTCAAATGGACTGGTCCAACCGGCAGCGCTGGCCATATTGCGTGAGGAGGCCAGGCGGTATCGATCCTCAGCCAGTGCGGCTCCCCCTCCTTCGCTGGTAAAGAAACCGTCCGGCGCTATTTCGTAGAGTTGTGGGGGAACCTGTTGAGATCCTTTTTCCGGGGGAAGAATCTCATCTGCGACCTGGGAGGCCAATTTCAGAAACTCTGCCAGCAACGGCGGTGATAGAATTAGGCCTGAGGCCACGTTGTCGAAACCGCTCTCCGAATCATCAGTTGGAAAGGAATAGGGGACCTGGAATTCCGCTATGCCAAATACCTCGCGAATCGTATTTTCATATTCAACCCGGTTGAGACGACGGGGAACCGTTCCGCCAACCGGGGCGTATTGGGTCAGCTTTCCTTCAAGCCAGGAGGTCATGTCGTCCCGTTCCGCTGCGGTGGGGAAGGATTCCGCGTCCCTGGGAGGCATCTCGCTGGTGTGGAGGACGTCATAGACCTTGGTCCAGAAACCGGGAGCATGGGTGACCGCCCAGTCGATGGAGGTCATCTCCAAATTCACCTCTCCTTCGATGAAATCATCATCCCCGGCATGACATTCGAAACAATGGGATTTAAAAAACCCGCGAACCTCGGGCGGGAGCGGCTCCATGGCCTGCGCCAGGAGGGGAAATAGAAAGATAATAGAGGACAAACGAATCACGGGATATCAGGAGAAACACTCGTTGAGGTTATGGCTGGCCCCGGCGAATCGATCGATTTCCAGGCCATAACGCTGCATCAGGCTGAGATAAAAATCTCCCAGCTTGCGCGGGTTGGCGGCTTGGCGGTCGATGGCCCAATGCTTCCCGTGGGGCAAGTCGCCCCCAACCACCAGGGTCGGCAGATTGGTGTTGTCGTGCGTATTGGAATCTCCCATGCCGCTACCCAATATGACCGCGGTGGAATCCAGGAGGGACCGGCCGTCAGCGTCCCGGTGAGCCCGAAGTTTGTCCAGGAAAAGACCGAACCGTTTTACATGCTCTTTGCCGATCAGGTTGTACTCGGCGATTTTCTTGGCCTCATTGCCGTGATGAGAAAGTCCGTGGTAGCCCGCGCTGAGGCGACGCCCTTCAATATTGAATACCTGACTCCATCCCGGGACCAGAAAGGTCATTACACGGGTCGAATCGGTCGTGAGGGCGAGGGCCATCAGGTCATACATGACGGTCTCGCATTCCAGAGCGAGTTCGGGTGATATCGGATCGAATTGAGGCAGAACATAATCCGACTTGGGAAACGGTTTCTCCAGCCAGGTTCGTTGCTTCTGCAATTTCTTTTCAACATCGCGAACGGAGGACAGGTATTCGTCGAGTTTTTTTTGATCCCGCCGCGATACCTGACGCTGGATGGATTGAGCTTCTTCCAATACGCCATCCAGCACACTGGAATTCCCCTTTAACAGATAATCGATGCGCGACTTGTCCGAATCGGAACGGAAGAGGGTTTGATAAAACACGCTGGGCCGGCCGACCATGGGCAAGGCTACACCCTCCTTGGTATAACTGAGCCGGGCATCGCCGGGGGGATTGCCGCAGGTAACCTGGATTGAAGCGTAGCGGGTATGGACGCCTACATGATCGGCAACCAGTTGGTCCATGGAAACACTACCCGTGGCGGAGCCCGTCATCCAGGCCCTCCAGCCTTCGTGTCCATTGCGTCCACGGTGGTCGAGCCCGGAAAAGATCGACATCCTCTTCCGGTATTTGGCAATGGGAGCCAAGGTTGGGGGCATCTCGTAATTGGCCCCCGCCTGCTGTGGAAAAAAGGTGTCCTGGTAAAACCCCAAATAAGTGCCCACGCATACCAGGCGCTTCAATTGGCCGGGTGGAGTAGCGGCGGCCAGGGAACGGGGAATCCAGGATTCCATCATGGGCAAAGCCAAGCTGACTCCCACCCCTTTGAGAAAATGACGGCGATCGAAATGAGTTTTCATCATAGGGAAAGAAAAAGGATTGTTTTACAATAGTCAATCTTGAAATTCCCATGGGCAAACCACAGAGGGGGGGAAGCGCGCTGGGGCGCGCGAATTAGGAATTAGGAATTAGGAATGGGGGAGAGGGAATTGAACATGGATAGACAGGATATACAGGATGGGGAAAGACTGGGAGAAAACAAACCACGGATTTCACGGATGAGCACGGATGGGGGCTGACGCCCACCACCCACCGGCGTGACTACGGGCTAGGATTCCAATGCTATTTCCAGATTTCTCCAATTTGCGATTGTGTGCCCTCCATATCGGTTAATCACTTCGTCTCCTGAGTAGATGAGAAGTGTCTCATCGTTCCTTCCAGGGTCGAGACGCTTCCAGTAGTCAAGACCTGCAAAGAAAGACGCGTTTAATGTCTGTCCCGACTTAACCTCGATCGCTAAACGCGATAACCCTCGATCCAACAGAAAATCGATCTCATTTTTGTGACTATCCCGCCAAAAGAAAAGGTTCGAAGGTTCAGCCTGGTTGTATTGATACTTGAGAACTTCCGAAAAAACCAGCGTTTCAAATACGTGGCCCCGAAGTGGGTGTTGTTCCAACTGAGAATGCTCCTTGATTCCAAGTAACCAGGAAACCAGGCCGGTATCCAAAAAGTACAGCTTGGGCGTCTTGATCAAACGCTTCCTGTAATTGCTATGATAGGGTTTCAAGAGATGGATAACATAGCTGGCCTCAAGTACTGACAGCCATCTCTTTGCCGTTTTGTAATCGACCGAGGCCTCATTGCACAATGCCCCGATATCCAAAAGACTGCCTGTTCGCCCGGCGCAAAGCCGCAGGAAGGTTTGAAAGCTCGATAGATCACGAACGTTGATCAATTGCCTTACGTCTCGCTCCAGATAGGTTTGGACGTAAGCCCCAAACCAGAGACGCGGGTCGGCCCCATGGATTGCTGTGGAAGGGAAAAATCCGTTCCATAACATCTCGTTGGAATTGAGCTTTATCCCAGTTCCATGGCGCGTTTCCCTATAACTCAGAGGCAGGAGCTTCAGGTAACCTGCCCTTCCCGCTAAAGATTGGGAGATTTGTTGATCGAGAAGAAACTGATGGGAACCTGTCAGAATGAACCGCCCATTGCTTCTATCCTTGTCGATGATTCCCTGCAAATAGGAAAAAAGTTTCGGCGCCCTTTGAACCTCGTCAATTATGGCCCCATCGATTAAGGCAGACAGGAATCCTCTCGGGTCCGAGAGGGCAACCTCCCGGACGTCGGGATCCTCCAAAGAAACATACTGCTTGTTTGGAAACGTAGTTTGAGCAAGCGTAGTCTTACCGGATTGGCGAGGTCCGGTGATCGCCACAACCGGAAATGTTTCCGCAAGCTTGACACACATCTTGTCGGCCGCCCTTGGAACGATTTTGTGCATATTTCGGATTAAACTCCATTATCTGCACAGGTCAACCCCGTTGAAGGACCACCCATTGGGATGACTTGTTCCTAGCCCGCATTTCTCACAAATTTTCTACTGCGCTCCGGAATATCGGCACTGGTTTCATCCGCGCCTCTGCCCGAAG
Source organism: Opitutia bacterium (assembly GCA_014529615.1). GTDB lineage: Bacteria > Verrucomicrobiota > Verrucomicrobiia > Opitutales > UBA2995 > JAABVD01. Next base: position 1,907 of record JAABVD010000219.1, on the reverse strand, counting down.
CCCACACCAGCACTCGATCTTCGTTCGCCCGCGACGAATTTTGTGAGAAATGCGGGCTAGGAGCAAACGGTAGTATAGGCACTGGGTGCCCAAACAATTTACTTGAAATATTGCAATCTACTTGCACGATATCGTGCTTATGGTTCCCAGGAAAAGGTATTTGAGCAGTGTTGAACAGGCCTTGAAACGCAATCCGATTGTCGCGTTGTTTGGGCCTAGGCAAAGCGGTAAGACAACGTTGGCAAGACAACTATTGGATGAGGCCTCAGCCAATTACTTCGACCTTGAGAATCCTGTGGAGGCTGCGCTATTGGAGCAGCCGATGACTGCCCTGGAAAACCTGAAAGGTCTGGTCGTATTGGATGAAGCGCAAAGGCAGCCAGGCTTATTTCCCGTGTTAAGAGTGCTGGCTGACCGCAATGAAGCCCGGGCAAAGTTCCTTGTTCTCGGCAGCGCCTCTCCGGAATTGGCCCGCCAAGCCTCCGAATCCCTGGCGGGCCGGGTTGAAATAATTGAAATTCGTGGATTTGATTTAGAGGAAGTAACCCCAAATAAGATGGATCGACTATGGATGCGGGGCGGATTTCCCAAATCCTTTTTGGCTGGATCTGAAGCCGATAGTGTATCCTGGCGCGAAAACTTTATCAGAACTTTCCTGGAAAGAGATTTGGGTCTTTTGAACATTGGAATTTCCCCGGTGGCTTTAAGACGATTCTGGACGATGGTTTCGCACTATCACGGTCAAATTTGGAACGGCAACGAGATTGCCGCATCATTGGGAGTGGCTCCAAATACCGCCAAGGCTTACCTGGATGCGCTGGAGGAAACCTTTATGATTCGTCGCTTGCAGCCCTGGTTCGAGAATGTTGGAAAACGATTGGTCAAAACACCCAAAATCTATATGCGCGACAGCGGAATATTTCACAGCCTGCAGCATATTCATAACAAGAAATCCCTGTTAACTCACCCGAGGAAGCGCTACGAATATTTCAACCGCGCGCAGCGTATTTCTATTCCATACACAGCGGCTCCGAACTCGACCTGTTCTTTTTTTTCAATGGCAAACGCATAGGCATTGAGTTCAAACGGGTAGATGCCCCTAAAACATCACGATCCATGCGTATCGCCATGGAAGACCTGAAACTGGATATGTTGTACGTCATCTATCCGGGAAACAGAAGCTTTGCCTTGGATGACAAGATTCAGGCCTTGCCCTTGACCGATGTCCGCAAGGTGAATTGAGCGGGCAAAAAGGGTCAGCCATTGATGTTTGGTATTGCATTAATATGACGACTCACGTTCCCCGGATGCCCCATGTTCAGGCGATGGGCTATCCACGGATTGGTGGCGGTGGTAGGCGCCAAGAGGTCGTTGGTGACCTCGTCATTGGAGATGGGGCTTTGTGAATTACTGTAGTTTGAGGATGTAGGGGGTAAGCGCTTGGAGGGGTAGCTTTGCTTCCAGGGGGATGACGTTGCCGCCGACCACGTCGTATGCTTCGGAATGGTTGCCCAAGAAGGTTTCGAATCGGGTCAAGTCGAGTGAGGTGTTTTCTTCATTCTTGTTGATAACGACCATAATGGTGTCTCGGTCGTCGTAGCGGAAGTACACGTAGATACCGTCCTTGGGCACGAAATGGGTCAATTGGCCTCTATGGATGGCCGGTTGTTCTTTTCTCCAATGGAGGATACCTCTGACAAATTCCTGGAATGAGCGTCGGTGATCAGGCAGTTTTTCCCCGGTAAACGCGTTGACCGTGTCGTTCTTCCAGCCTCCGGGAAAATCCTTTCGGATATGTCCGTGGTCATTGCCTTCTTCGTGGGTCATGAGGATTTCCGTGCCGTAGTAGATTTGTGGAATTCCCCGCATGGTCAGCAAATATACCATGGCGTTCTTCATCAGGTTTA
>JAABVD010000008.1:41578-50175 GCA_014529615.1 Opitutia bacterium | reverse complement strand
CCCTCTGTGCCTTGCGCTTTTTTCCCTTTCCCAAGTCCTCAATCCCATTGAAGATAAGGGAAACCCAATTGCCACATTCTCAAAAATGAAGCGCTTTCTCTACTCAATTTGCATTTTGTTCATCCCGGTACCTGTAATTTGCTCAGACCTCGGTCCCGGGGAAAAGGAACCGCCAATCCTGGAAAGCAACCGTTTCCGCGGTGCCGACGGTTCCGGAATCTATACGGCAAAAAATTTACTTCTGAGCTGGAACGACAACGATTACCTTTGGACTCTCCAACTGCCCGGGGACGGACACTCCTCTCCCATAGCCTGGCGAGACCAAATCTATGTCACCAGCACCGATCGGGGAAATCCCCGGCTCATTCTGCTTTGCCTGGATTCCCGATCGGGGCAGGAAATCTGGCGCAGTTCCTTCACATCGGCAGCCCACCGGTTGCACCGGCTCAGTTCTTATGCCACCTCTACTCCCGCGGTGGATCGATACCACGTCTACATGGTTTGGAGCAATCATGGACATTTCAATATAGCCGCCCTGGACCACGCCGGGAAGGAAGTCTGGCGGCGCGATTTAGGGACCAGAGTCACCTCGCACGGTGGTGAAACCTCGCCCATCGTACTGGACGATATGGTGATCGTGACCAACGACAGCCGCGGTCCCAGTTCCATTCATGCCCTCGATCGCATGACGGGCGAGACCCTTTGGAAACGGGAGCGGCCCAATGAACCGAAAGGGAAAGCCTCATACTGCACCCCGCTGGTTTATCGTACCGCCCGGGGTGACGAGCAATTGATCTTCAATTCCACCTCCAGCGGCATGACCGCTTTAAATCCAGAAAATGGCGAAGTCCTCTGGGCCATGCCCCATCTCTTTCCCGATCGCACCATTCTGTCACCGGTAAGGATTGGTGAATACATATTTGCAAGTTGCGGCAGCGGAACCGGCGGCGCCACGCTTACCGCCGTCCTACCGCCCACCCGAGCCGGGGCAGAACCGGAAATCGCCTACGAGATCCGCAAATCGGCGCCCTACGTTCCCACCCCGGTGGGCCTGGGGGACAGGCTCTTCATGGTGAACGACGGTGGCATCGCCACCTGCATCGACGCCCCCAGCGGGGAAGAAATCTGGAAGGCCAAGCTGGGAGACTCCTTCTTCAGTTCACCCATACGGGTAGACGACCGGATTTACGCTGTTTCCCGGCGAGCCGATGTGGTCGTTTTCCGCGCCTCCGACGCTTTCGAAATCCTCGGCCGCACCTTGATCAATCAAGACTGTCACGCCACTCCCATCGTCCATCAGGGAAATCTTTACCTGAGAACCGTCTCGCATCTGTATTGCATCGGCCCGAGGTAGCCCGCATACCTCACAAAATTCGTCGCGAGCGACCGGAGATCGAGTGCTGGTGTGGGTTTCGCGCCCAACTGTGCGAAGCACGGGCAGGGGAATCCAACGAAGTCCGCACCAGTGCCGGGATTCCGGAGCGCAGTAGAAGATTTGGTGAGATATGCGGGTTAGTTCACTCCCCCATGATCAGGCGTTCGATTACGGCCCCTACCCGAGTGGAGGGAAGAGGGCTGCGGTCGGCGCTGCCAATCAAAACGGGCCACTCCTCCTCAGCTTCCGGCGCTCGGCCGTGCGATCCCTTAACCAAACCCGCATCCAATGGAATGACCTCCAACAGAGCCCGAAAACCTAGTTTCTTTTTCAACAGGAATTTGGCTGCATCCAAGGAGGGTAAAGGTAGCTTGGGATCGACAAACAACTCTACCGGATCATAACCCGGCTTGCGGTGGATGTCCACGCAGCGGGCATAGTCCGGCGCCACATTGTCATCCATCCAGAAGTAGTAGGCAAACCAACTCCTCGGGTCCGCAATGAGAACAAAATCACCCGCGCGATGGTGCGCCATACCGGCGGCCCGCTTGCCCTTCTCATCCAAAACCACTCCGACCCCTTCTATCGATTCGAGCACGCTCCGAACCCTGTTCCGGATAGCCGGGTCATTTACATAGACATGGGCAACCTGGTGATCGGCGACGGCGAAGGCTCGACTGGCTCCACAATCGAGCTGCTCCAATCCGAGTTCATCCTTGATCGCTATCCATCCATTATCCCTCAGGATACGATTGATAAAAACCGGTTGGTCTACGTCGCATATTCCGTATTCGGAGAGCAGCAACACCTGCACCGAACGCCTTTCAAAGAAATCGATTAATCCTCCGACGACCTCATCGATCTCACGCAGGTCGCTCCCCACCCCCGGATCACTCGGACCGAGCCGCTGCAGATTGTAGTCGAGATGGGGCAGGTAAACCAGGTTCAAGGTAGGACTCTGCTTTTTCTCGATCCACTTGGCCGATTGAGCTATCCATCGGGAGGATTCGATACCGGCCCGCGGGCCCCAAAACGTCACAAAGGGAAAAGCGCCCAGATCACTTTTCAATTCCTCCCGCATCTCCATGGGTTTGGTATAAATATCGAAGATCTTTCTACCGTCCGCCGGGTAGAGAGGGCGTGGAGTCGCGGCAAAATCGACTGAGGAATACATGTTGAACCACCAGAACATTTTGGCGCAGGTAAAAGAAGCATCCCTGGCCTTCAACCGGTCCCAAACTTTCGGTCCCCTCACCAAGTGATCGGATTGCTTCCAGAAGTGGACCTCGGCGTAGGCACGGTCGTACCAGCCATTTCCCACGATGCCGTGCCCGTCGGGCGACTTCCCGGTGAGGTAATTCGACTGTGCGGAACAGGTAACGGCCGGAAAGGGGGGCACGATCTTCACCATCCAGGTCCGGTCGGCAAAGGATCGAATCCGAGGGGTGTATTCCCCGATAAGGGAACTGGTCAATCCGACCACGTTTATTACGGCCGTCCTTTTCATGGGTTGGGAAAGTTTCAGGAAGCTGGGATAAATCGTTGGGCCACCAATGCCAAAAGAAAAAGGGCGGCGAAACCGACCCCGACCCCAGTTGAAGCGTGTCCCAAACTGCCCAGAATAGCCAAATCAACCCAACAAATTCCGGCCAGGAGCGGCCCAATGGTTTTCCCGACCTTGAGGAGGCCATTTACCAGGGCGCTACGAAAAACATAGAGCATCCAACCGGCCGCCATGCCGACAGTGAGGAGTTGAAAGCCCGGATTTTGCATTCCCAAAAGGGCGACGGCCAGCATGGGCGCGGCCAAGGAGATGAAAGCTAGAGGAGAAGTCGGTCCCGGCCTGGATTCGCCGCGGGCCAGCCAGGTAATCCCCATCACGTAGAAAAACATCAGGATGCCAGCCAACCCGATTTCCGGGATTACCCCTTCCAGGGAAACCGCTCCCACCACCCAGTATACCGCTGTTCTGCATGCGGCCATGAGGGGAACCGTTAGAGCCGTCCTTTTATGCAGGTGGTTATAGAGAACGATCAGCAGCAACAAAATCGCACCTGCAGGAAGGGTTTGCCAACCCGCCCAAAGCAAACAACCCACACCGGCAATAAAGAATAGAACTACTGCCACCAGAACCGTGGCCCGAGTCACCTGGCCCGAGGGGATGGGACGCTCCGACCTGAATTCCCGGTCCCAAGCCGCGTCGCAGTAATCGTTCAGATACATCCCCCCTAGGTAAATCAGGCTGAGACCCAGAAGCAAAGCCAGGAAGAGGGGGATTTCCCCGCCACCTCCCAACAACCAGGCGCAAAGACAGTTCGACCAAAGGGTGGGCATGTTGGATACCCGCCCCAAAAGAAGATGTGCTCGGAGATAATTAATTTGGAATCAGGGGGGAGGAGGGATGGAATGGGGGAGAGATGGAGAGATGGAATAATGGAATGATGGAGAGCGAGAGAGGGGGGAGATGTTAATCAGGCGGGAAAAAGGCGCGAAGGCACAGGGGCAGGAAGGCACAAAGGGGGAAGGCAGGGAGAATGGGCCATGATTGGCCAATAAATGCAGAGAAGTGACAAGATCAGCATTGTATGTTTTGGCTTTTTTTCAAGCAACCCTTCCTGGCTATTTCTCAGGTACTCGGCACCTTGAGCGTAGGCAAAAGGCATCCAGCCGCAAAGCGGCGATGTTTTTGAAGGACCAAAAAGACAGGCTCCAGGAACCTACAATCCTGGAGCCCTTCAATGTGTCGGCGAGACACCATCTTTCCGTAGCGGAGATTATCCACTCGGTAACTCTCTAACCATTTAAACTTTGGATACACCTTCAGGCGGCATAGGTTCCATTATATTTTACGGATTGGAGAAAAAGTTGCTCATCGTTCCCTTTTTCCACCACCCTTTCGTCTCCCTCATTTATTTGATTGGTACCAAAAACCAAATAGGCTACAACCCGCCAACCGATTTTAATTCTTAAATTTCCGGGATGCTTAACCTCCAACCGTTCAACACTATCGGCAAGGCCATTTGGGATCGGCGAGGCTTGTGGTCGGTGTTAATCCTGATCTGGGTATTTGACACTTGGTTGAATCCACACCTGGCCCAGGCGGAAGCTGTCTTCATGCTCATCGGAATATGCCTGTTGGTTCTTCCTCATGGTGTTCCCGATCTTCACCTCCCCGCCTGGATTTTAATCCCGCACTGGGAAAAACGTCCCACCTACTGGGCCTGTATACTGGTGGTCCACCTGTTGGGAGCAATGGTTATGCTTGGTATTTGGAAGCTGCTGCCCGAGTTTTTCCTGGCCTTCTTCACTGCCCTGATCATTTGGCACTGGGGGAGCATGGATACCTTTTTCCTATTTCGGCTAACCCGGCCATCCTGGTTGATCGGCTCCATTGGAAGAGGGATGCTCGTGGTTCTGGCCCCCGTGTTTTTTCAACCTCTGGAGGTACAAGACTTTGTCTTGAATTCTTTTGGACTCAGCCACAGCAATATATTAGGGGCCCTGCATGCATTTGCCCCCCACCTGTTGGTGGTTGCCATCGTCTTGGAATTGCTGGCCCTGTTCGTTTCCAGGTTTATTGAGGGTCACCGCGCTCCGGCCGCTCTATTGGGTCACCTCTTGGAGTCCGGGGCCCTTTTGCTATTCTTTGCCTGGGTATCACCGGTTTTAGGCCTCACCTTTTACTTCCTCATCCTACATTCGGCCCGCCATTTGCAACGCCTCACCATCTTTATGCCGGCGAAGAGAGGAAAGGTAACCAAGGTGGTCTATCCCATTCGCAACCTGTTGGACCTTTTCCAAAAAACCAAAACCCTGTTTTTCATAAGCATGGCTCTGATAGCTTTCTGGTTTGGCAGGCAACTCTTCCAAGGTAGCGCTTTTGATGAAGCAGTTGTCAGTTGCCTGATTCCCCTCGGGTTGTTTCTGGTAACCCACTCCCTCACCACTCTGCTGACCGATTTTAATCGAGGCAGGTTTGAGGAATAAGGAAAGATGGGAAGGCAAGGCGCTTTGTTATAAAGTTAGGTCGATCCGGGAAAAGGTCATAAACAGATTTAAACGGTATCTCTGTGCTCTCAGTGTCCTTTGTGGTTAACTAAAAGACTCTATCATCTCGTTTGACGAGGATTCGGATGGAAATCCCATCCGAATCCTCATCGAATTTCAGTGGATAATTCAAAAATATACTGTTGATAAACAAAGGTTTATATCGTTTTAAGGACCGTCTGGGTAAAATCCCTTGGCCCAGCTTTTTCCTCCCCGTGTTGTTTCTGGGGATCGGTTGGGCGGAATCTCCCCAACCGGGAGCAGAAGAAAGCGGCCGGATGGTCGACCGCGCTTTGCCTGGCCATTCTCCGAAAGGTGGGGCAACGGAAAAAACTACCCTGGTTGACGCCCGCGGCCGAATCGTGGCGCTGGACAAACCGGCCAACCGTATCGTGTCCCTGCTTCCCAGTCTGACGGAATTTCTCTTCGAACTCGACCAAGGCCACCGTTTGGTAGGTCGCACCAATTGGTGCCGGCATCCCCCGGAGACCCAATCTATTGCCGTAGTCGGCGGCCTGGAAAATCCGGTCGCCGAATCCATTCTGGCCCTGACCCCGGACATCATCCTGGCCGGGCCCTTTCTCAGGGAGGAACAGGTCAATCACCTCGAATCCTTAAACCTCAAGGTTGCTACCTTCGACCATCACAATTGGGCCACCATAGTCCGGGACCTGTCCTGGCTAGGCAAAATAATCGACCGCGAAGACGAGGTGATAAAGCTGATTCACGGCATGGACCAAAGGCGTCGGTCGATTGAGACCCGAGGCCGGGGCAAGCCCATCCGGACCCTGCTTCTCTATTCATTGGAACCCCTCTACAGTTGCGGGGCCGACACCTTTATCCATGAATTGATTGAATTGGCCGGGGGACAAAACATAGCGGCCGATAGCGAATCCCCTTGGCCCATGCTATCACTGGAAACCGTTCTGGCCAATCAACCCGAGGTCCTGTTGGTTTCGAGCAATGGGGCACGCCAGGAAGAATTTTTCAAAAGGTTTCAGCGACTGCCACGGGACCCGATCTGGGGACAGATGGATGCGGTTAGAAACAACCGCATATACCTGTTGGACGGCGACACCCTCGCCGTGGCCGGGCCCCGCCTCGTTTCTGCCTTGGACCAGATTGCCGCAGCCCTGCAACCCGAAATATTTGATGCCCCTGCCGAATTAATCCATTTGGACCTGAAGGATGAAAAGTGATCCCGGAGAGTCGACTCCCCGACCTGCAAAGCCTTCAAGGGAAGGAGGGGCTGCCATTGAAACGGAAAACCTCTGGGCGGGATATGGCAAAAAAATGGTGCTGCCGGGCCTGAACCTGAGAATCAACAAAGGGGATTTTGTCGGGCTCATTGGGCCGAACGGCTCGGGGAAAAGCACCTTGATGCATTGCCTGACCGGGATAATGGTCCCGACCAAGGGAACGGTAAGATGGGGCCACCGACCCCTTTCCGCCTATTCCCGTAAGGCGCTGGCCCGGGAATTTGCCGTTGTAGAGTCGGAGGAAAAGCCCGCCTTCCCGTTCTCGGTAGCTGAATTGGTGGAAATGGGTCGATTTCCCTACCTGAAACGGTTTCAGGGATTCGCCAAAGCGGACCGGCAGGCAGTGCGGTGGGCCTTGCGGGCTACCCGACTGACCGGGTATGAGGATAGGACTCTCCAACAACTCAGCAGCGGGGAAAGGCAACGCGTGTTTCTGGCCCGCGCTTTGGCCCAGGAAACCCGCGCCTTGTTCCTGGACGAGCCCACATCCCATTTGGACGTGAAATACCAGATCGAAAGCTTCCACCTCCTGAAACGTCTCAATGAGGAAGACGGCAAGACTATCGTCTGCATATCTCACGACATCAACCTGACCCTTCAGTTCTGCCCGCGGCTCATCCTCCTGAAGGAGGGGAGAATCCTGGCCGATGGCAGCCCCGGTCAACCCGGTCTGAAGAGGCACCTGGATGCTGCCTTCGAAGAGGATTTCATCCTGCGAAAGCATCCCCAAAGTGGCCGGCCCTATATCGTCTACCCGGCCAAAGATCGATGAGGACCAAAACTACCATCTCCCCCTCCCCTCCCCTCACTATTGGGTTGCTGGCTCTGGCCCTGGTCGCTATAGCGCTGGTGGCCACGGCCTTGGGGCCTCAAGGAACTATCCATCCCTGGGTGATCGTAAAATCCCTGGCTCTCAAGGCAGGGTTAATGGAGGGACCGATGAGCGCGGAATCGATTATCGTCTGGAATCTACGGCTTCCGAGGGTTTTGGGAGCCGTTTTGGTTGGCGGCAGTTTGGCCGTATCGGGCGCCCTGATTCAGACCCTCTTTCGCAATCCACTGGCAGAGCCCTTCCTCATCGGCATTTCTTCCGGCTCCGCCTTCGGGGCCGTCATCAGTGTTGCCCTGGGGTATTCGCTTACCGGGTGGTCCGGCAATGCCACTACCTTGAGCGCATTTTGTGGGGGGGTGGGCGTCTCCATAATCGTCTACAACCTCTCCCGGCGGGGCCGGCGCATAGCAATGACCACCCTTTTACTCACAGGTATAGCCATCGGCGGCGTCCTGCAATCTATCACCACCTTCCTGCTGCTGAATTACGAGTTGCAACAAATTCGCTCTCTCATGGGCTGGATGATGGGCAGTCTGGCCTTTTTCGGGTGGGAACAAGTTGCCTTGTTGGCGCCCTATACCCTGGCAGGTGTGAGCGCGGCCTGGTTTTATCACAGGGAACTGAATCTGTTGGCCTTGGGAGACCACACGGCCCAACACCTGGGCCTCTCTCTGGAGCGAACCCGCCTCCTGCTCCTGGTTATCGCGACCTTGTTGGCCTCCGCCACCGTAGCCCTATGCGGCATCATAGCCTTTGTCGGATTAATGGTGCCCCATATCGTGCGCATGCTTGTCGGGGCAAACCATAAACAACTGATTCCAGCCAGCATTTGCGCCGGGGGCATTCTCTTGATTCTGGCCGACATAACCGCCCGCACCGCCCGCTCCGGACAGGAAATTCCCATCGGCATCATAACCAGTATCCTGGGAGGGATATTTTTTGTTATGCTCATCCGAATGCGCTCGCCATGGGTTCGATAGAGAGTCCGGATCAGAATTGGAAGATGGAGAGATGGCTGAGGGGTCGTTCCGAGCCGCTTCAGCGGCGACACAAACGCAGTGTCCAAGCAATGGGTTGCCGCAAG
>JAABVD010000008.1:21504-41428 GCA_014529615.1 Opitutia bacterium | reverse complement strand
CACTTTCTGCAGCACTTTTCGGGTTGCCTGCATCTTATTTTTTCCCAAGCTACATCCCTCTAACGGAGAGATGGCTGAGTGGTCGAAAGCAACGGTTTGCTAAATCGTCGAGGGTGAAAGTCCTCCGGGGGTTCGAATCCCCCTCTCTCCGCCATTTGATTAAAAATTATCAAATAAGACGTCAGCTCTTTGCGTCCTTGACGAGAATCAATTCCTCATCCGGACTCATCTTGTGAATTTTGTGGTTTCTTTCCTCCCCTTGAATCGATCAGGAACACGATGAACCTCTGCGTCTTTGTTCTTTTTCATTCCTAATTCCTAAATGGCGCCACTTGGCGCCTCCCCCTCCGTGTTCTCTGTGGTGGTTTATTTAAAGGACGTCACACCAGCAATAGGGTATCGGGTCGGTCTCGGCCATTTTTTCCCCAAATATAATTGCCAAATTCTGTTAAAAAGCTAAATAAACAGCCTTTGATTTCAATCAGGTTACGACTTCCCTAGCCCGCATATCTCACAAATTTTCTACTGCGCTCCGGAATACCGGACCCAGCATCACCCGCAAATCTGCACAAAACCCGCGCCAGCACTCGGTCTCCGTTCGTTCGCTACGAATTTTGTGAGACATGCGGGCTAGGCCAAGGACTTTTGTCGGGGCCAACCTTGCATCCGCCATGAACACAACCAGGCAAGCGTCCAATTTGACCTGATAGAAAGTTTGGGTACCGATCAACAGTCCATCCTCATGCCCGTGACTAAAACAAAATCGTTGAGCCTGTTCCTGACACGGCTGATCTCCCTGAGCGTGTTTCTCATTTTTTCCCTGCCCATCTCCGGGTGGGCGGTCGAGCAACCAATGGACGGGATGTCGGTAATTGAAGCCATTCGCCAAGGCCGGGTCCAATGGGCCCCCTATGTGGTGCACGGCAGACGCTACGTGCCCATGAGCAGCAGGCAGGCACAACACTATGAAGAGACGGGAATCGCGTCATGGTATGGAGAGGAAACCCGGCGGAAACGAGGGGGACACAGGACAGCGAACGGGGAAGCCTTCAATCCCATGGCCATGACCGCCGCCCATAAATACCTGCCTTTGCCGATCAACGTCAGGGTGACGAACCTGGAAAACGGTCGGTCGATCATCGTCCGGGTCAATGACCGTGGGCCATTTCCCAGCGCCAACAATCCGAACTCCGGGAAACGCATCATCGACTTGGCCTATGGAGCTGCCAGAAGACTGGGATTCCACGAAAAGGGATTGGCCCGCGTCCACGTCAAAGTCATCCCGATCAAGGTCAGCCTTTAGCCCGCATTTCTCACAAAATGCGGCCCAAGCCATCCGGAGGGGAAGGCAAGGGTTCTTAAAGCCGTGGATTATCCGACCCTGGAGAGTTTGGAAATTGGCTCAGTGAGCACTGGCCGAGAGATCGACCGGCTTGTAGCCGCCCCTGCTCTTGAAGTAGAGGTTGAGGCCAATATAGCCGATCAACATCAGGATGGGGAACAGGGTGACTTTTCTCAATGCGCTTTGGGTCCCCTCTTCAATGATGGGCTGCAGCATTTCCTGGTCCTCCTGGGACAGCTCGGCCAACTTGGCAGGATCTACCGCCTTGTAATCACCGAGGACATAGCTCTTGTCCTGTCCGATGGATTCAATCATGTCCGGATGGGATTCGGCGATGGCGTCGGTTACGTTCTTTTCCTGAAAGGCTCCGATAAGGGGACCCCCCACGATACCGACGGAGAGCATTCCGATGCCGGCGATCGCATTGAGCGAAAGGGCTCCTCCCTTGGGGAACTGTTCGGATACGACACCCAACATGGTGGGCCAGAAAAAGGTTTTACCGATCCCGTAAATAGTGGCGGCGATGAATACAATGGCCAATCCCTTGGCGCCGGCCAACAGGAAAAGCCCCACCGCGGCAAAGGAAGCGGAAGCTATCAATAGTCCCAATGGTCCAAGCCTTCCCACGATGGGTCCCACATTGAAGCGGAGGATCATCATAATGGCTGAGGTATAGACCAAAACCAGGATTGCGGGCGCTCCGATTTCTTGCATGGGCGCCTGCATCAAACTGGTTATCCACCCATCGGTTCCCAACTCGGTGATAGCCAGTGGAATCATGATGAGAACGAGGACAATCATGATGGGTCGGCCCAGAGAGCGGCAATAGGCGAAATAAACTCCGGTGGAAACGATGGTCAAAACCCACACCACGGTGTTGCTAAAGCCAAAGACCTGTCCCAATTGGGCGGCTATCAACCAAGCCGCAATCAAGGCGCAAACAGTGCCGAATTCGGCCAGCATTTCCCTGTAGGTGGTTCCAGAGGCCACTCGTTCGTTAACCGGATAGTGGGCCCCGATCAGCATGACGAAGAAGATGATGGCCGGAACGATGACCAGGGCGATGAGGATCAACCATTGTTCCTGGCCCGTTTTCCCCAGGGCGGCGGTCAAGAGCCCGCCGACCACCAGGCCGCCCGGCCATCCGGCATGCAGAATATTGAGCCACTTGGTTTTCTCCTTATTGAACATGGTGGCGACGATCGGGTTGATGTAGGCTTCCACCGTTCCGTTGCCCAGACCGAGAATGATGGACCCCATGTAAAGGTAATTGTAGGCGACCGCGTTATCCGAGGCTCCATGCGCCAGAAAAGCGAAAATACCGTATAAGGCATAACAGATGAAACTGAAAATCATGGCCGTTCGGTAGCCGATCTTGTCGATGACCAGGCTGAACAGAATAATACTGATGGCGAATGGCCAGACGCCGGCCCCAAACAACTCGCCTTGTTGAACGCTATTCAAGGAGAATTCTTCAGCCCATGAAGTGAAGACCAGACCAATTCGGGTACTGAAGGCCATGGCGGTGGTTATCAGGGCAATAAAGCAGCCCCAGAACATCCTTAAAGCTTTTGGATCGTTTTTCATAACAATGCGGTAAGGGGGGTTTTTAGGTGAGAGTTTCGGGGTGAAAAGCCTATAAAAGAGAATATTGTCCAGTTGTCTACTTATTAATGTCCCTGGGGGTATATTTGAAATTTTCGGACGATTTTTCTCAAAAGGGGAAATTCAAGCGGACCGAGGTCGGGAACGGACTCCATCTGGGTTGAGCCGGTTCAGGAGGAGTATTTCTTCAAGACGAGCACACCATTGTGGCCGCCAAAACCGAGGTTGTTGCTCAGAGCCACCTCGACCGGGGCGGATTGCTTGACGTGGGGCACGTAATCCAGGTCACATTCGGGGTCCGGATTTTCCAGGTTGATAGTGGGGGGGATGGCTCCGCTCCTTATGGTTTGCACACAGGCAATGGCCTCAATGCCTCCCGCCGCACCCAACAAATGGCCCGTCATGGACTTGGTTGAACTGATCTTTACCTTGGCGGCATGGGACCCCAGGGATTTTTTTATGGAAAGGGTTTCAATCTTGTCGTTGTAGGGGGTGGAGGTGCCGTGAGCATTGATGTAATCAACCTCTTCCGGCGCCACACCGGCATCTTTCAGGGCGTTATCCATGGCATGTTGCAACCCTTCCCCCGAGGTATCGGGCGCGGTGATGTGGAAGGCGTCGCAAGTCGCTCCATACCCGGCCAATTCACACAGGATGGGCGCCCCTCGCCGCAAAGCATGCTCCAATGATTCTAAAATGAGAACCCCGGCCCCTTCGCCCATGACGAATCCGTCCCGCTCCAGATCGAAGGGTCGGCTGGCTTTTTCCGGGTCGTGATTGGCCGTGCTCAAGGCTTTCATTTGACAGAAACCGGCGGAGGAAAGTCTTGTAATGGTCGCCTCGCTCCCACCGGCGATCATTACATCGGCATCGCCGTAACGGATGTGGCGCAGGGCTTCGCCAATGGCGTTGGTGCCGGTCGTGCAAGCGCTTACGATACCGAAGTTGGGTCCCTTTGCTCCATGTTCAATGGCGACCACCCCACAGCCCATGTTGGCGATGAGCATGGGAATCATGAAGGGGGAAACCCGACGGGGTCCACGGGTATGCAAGATCCGGGATTGGCTTTCGATGGTGTACATGCCTCCTATGCCCGATCCGACAAATACACCCACCCGGAAGGGATCTTCCTTGCTCATATCCAACTGCGCGTTTTGCACGGCCTGGCGAGCCGCATAAACGGCAAATTGGGTGTAGCGATCGTTGCGACGGGCCGTCTTGGCATCCATTACACGGGCCGGATCCCAATCGACTTCCCCACCGATCTTACAAGTGAACTCGGTGGAATCGAAATGGGTAACCCTTCGGACACCACTATTGCCGGCCAGAAGATTGCTCCAAAAGTCCTCCGGATTGTCGCCCAATGCGGTGATAACCCCCATTCCAGTGATGGCAACGCGCTTGTTCTGAGCGGAACTGGCCATGGAAAAACAGGGGCGCTGGTATGAAGGCGCCCGCGATGCAAGTTCAGGATTGTGCCTTCTCTTTGAGGAAAGCGATCACATTCCCCACCGTCTGAAGCTTCTCCGCATCAGATTCCGGAATCTCCCCGTCAATCTCATCGACAAATTCTTCCTCAAAAGCCATGATCAACTCGACCGTATCGAGTGAATCCGCTCCCAGGTCATCCAGAAAGGAGGCTTCGGGTGTAACCTGCTCCTCATTGACGTTGAGTTGGTTTATTATGATTTCAGTAACGCGATCTTCAATTGTTTTGTCTGCCATGATGGGATGTAAGTGAAATATAAATAAAATGAGAGTTTAAATCGTCAAACCGCCGTCAACAGTAAAAACTTGGCCCGTAATGTAGCCGCCTTCCTCGGAGGCCAGGAATGCCACCATGTTTGCGATATCCCGGGTATGCCCAAATCGTTTCAAAGGGATGGCGGCCAGAATGCGTTTAGCCGCATCTCCCTGCTGGAATGCCCGGGTCATATCCGTTTCAATAAAGCCGGGGGCCACGGCATTGCAGGTGATGGAGCGAGGGGAAAGCTCTTTGGCCAGGGACTTGACGAAGGCGACCATGCCAGCCTTGGCGCTGGCGTAATTTGCCTGACCTGAATTTCCCGTAAGACCGCTGACGGAGGAGATGTTTATAATCCTGCCCCATCGTCCCTTCATCATGGAACGGACCAGACCCTTGGTCCAATAAAACACGCTATTGAGATTGGTGTCGATGACGGTTTTCCAGTCATCCTCGGACATGCGGATGAGCAGGTTATCACGGGTAATGCCGGCGTTGTTGACCAGTATGTCAATCCGCCGGTGTTGGGAGATCAGGCTTTTGCAAGCCTCCGCCACCGCCGCGCTATCCGCCACATCCACGGCCAAGGCCTGCGCCTTTCCCCCTTTGGCCAGAATGGCCTCGGCGGCGGAGCCACAACTCCGGGAATGCTTGCTTACGCAAACCACGTGCGCGCCCTCCCCTGCGAGGGTCTCCGCAATGGCTCTTCCGATGCCCCGCCCAGCCCCAGTTACCACGGCCACTCGTTCCTTAAAGGTCAATTCCATGAGTTGGGAAGTTCGCCATATTTTTTTTACACGTTCAAGAGAATTCAAAGGCCGGCGATTACGGAAAAGCCTCAGTAGATATCGCGCTGATAACGCCGCTCCCTTCTCATCTTCCGGAAGTATCGGATTGCCTCGTCCCCAGACAACCCGCCGTGCTCCCTGGCGATGGTGTGGAGGGCGGCATGGACTGCTTTGGCCATTCGTTGGGCGTCGCCGCAGACGTAAAAATGGGCGCCGTTACGGATCCACTCCCAAACGGTTGGCCCGGCCTGGAGCATTTTATCCTGGACGTAAATTTTGTAATCCTGGTCCCGGGACCAGGCCAAGTCGATCCGGTCGAGGTGGCCAGCCGCTTTCATTGCTTCAAATTCCTCCCCGTAAAGGTAATCCGTGGCGGCATGCTGATCGCCAAAAAAGAGCCAGTTGCGGCCGGTTGATTTGCGGGCCAACCGCTCCTGCAAAAAGGCCCGGAAGGGGGCGATACCGGTTCCCGGACCCACCATAATAATATCGGCCGACTCATCTTTGGGTAATCCGAAAGGCGATTTGGCCACAAACACGGGCACGGATGGGTCGTGCAAGTCGATCCGGTCGGCCAGATAGGTGCTGCAAACACCCTCCCGTTCCCGATTGTTGGTCTGGTAACGAACGACTGCCACGGTCATGTGGGCTTCCTGCGGATGCTGAATCGGAGCGGATGCTATGGAATAAAGCCGGGGGACCAGCCGGCGCAGTCTTCCGACAAATTCCTGAGGAGAAAATTTTGCCGTGGGAAATTCTTCCAACAAGTCGATGATCTCCCGGTCGGCCAGATACGCTCGCATGGTATTCTTGTTTTCCGGAGCCAGAAGGTCGGTCAACCGGGCTTTTTCCTCCTCCGATTCCACCTTCTCGGACAAGGAGAGGAGAAACTTCCTGTTAGGTCCGGCCAGAGATACTTTTTTGGCCACGGCTTCGCGCAAAGTCATTTCCTGACCGGTCCTGGGCAAGACAATCAACTCTTCCCCCGTGGCTCCCAAGGCCTCCAGAACTTCCCGAACATACCCCATGCGATGGGTGGGATACACACCCAGGGAATCACCACAGGTGTAGGTTAAACCGCTGCCGGACAGGTCGATAACCAAATGCCGCGTATCCTTACTGGTCCCCTCTTTATTTAGGAGGTAGTTTTCCGTCAGTCGTGCCAAAAAAGGATTATCTTTATCGTATTTCGATTCGACGTCGGCTGCCATAATACTACGAATCAGAAATATCACAGGATTCCCCCCTACAATGACAACCTTCAATTTGGACTATTCGTTACTTTGACTTCCCCCGACCCAAAAGGCGAACGCCTGCAGAAATTTCTGGCCAAAGCGGGCGTGGCATCCCGGAGAAAGGCAGAAATCCTCATCTCCATGGGCCGGGTCACGGTTAATGGACGAGGGGCCACCCTGGGTCGAAAAGTGGACCCCGAGACCGACTCGGTTGCGGTGGATGGGAAAATAATCAGGCCGCCGTCGAAAGCAACGGTCACTTTTGCCATCAACAAACCACCGGGGTATACGTGCACAAACGCCGACCCCCACGCGAAAAAGACCGTGTTCGCCTTGTTGCCGAGCAGGGATCGCGGTGAACCCGGTTTACATTGCGCGGGACGTCTGGACAAGGCGAGCCGGGGACTTCTCATCATTACCAACGACGGGGACCTGACCTATGCCCTGACCCATCCTTCGCGGAAAGTCCCCAAGTATTATCGAGTGGCGCTGGACCGGGCCTTTCCCGTAATGAAGGCCCCCATTCTGGTCCGGGGAGTCAGGGACCGGGGGGAATGGATCAAGGTTGAATCGGTCCGTCCAAATCCCCGGAAACCGAACGAGCTGGAAATCTGCCTCCAACACGGCAAGAAACGGGAAATACGACGGCTTTTTCGGGTCCTGGGGTTCCGTGTATTGGACCTGGAACGGTTTCAGATTGGAAAATTCAGGTTGGGTGGACTTGAACTTGGATCGGTAAAAAGGCTCCACAAACGAGAAAAAAGGTTGTTAGTGCCTTGAAGGGCTCTATACTGGTTTAATCCCAACCCGGAGTCTTTTGCCCTCCGCCAATGCAATTCCCAATCGGTAACAAGTGTTATTGCCATGAACGTATTGTGTAGTCTCAGAATTACCCTCCTTTTCATCTCCCTATCGATGATGATCCCCGGGCTCAGGGCCCAGGAAGCCGTGACCCTCTACCTCGAACCCAATACTTCCGGGCACGTGGTAGACACCCTGCCGGCAGACGATCCCCGGTTGGAGTATGCGGCGGAAATGGGGTCAAATAGCGACGAGCCCCTCATCTGGAAAACGTTCGAACTGAACGACACCTTTGAAGGTTACGTGGAAAAAGGCGAGGTCACCAAGGGATTGACCGTCATCCCCGGGGCCCTGGTTTATTTTATGCCGGAAAAAGAAAGCGCCTTCCTCACCGTCCTGCAAACGGACAATGAAGTCCAGGTGTTGGGGACGGAAAACGATTGGGCCAAAATTTCCCTCACGGCATCCTTACCGGTATATTTCCAGGCGGAAGCGCCGGAAGAAGCGCAAGAGTCCCTACCGACCCCGGCCCAGGACTCTATTCGGACTCCACTTCCATAGCCGGCGACCACGGCCCCTACTCCCAAAGGTCCTCGAACCTCACCCAATCGAGACCCATATCGGGGCTCCTCCTCGATCGAAAATTGGAGGGCCGCCTGCGCAAAATCACCAAATCCGGTTTATTTTCCAGAGTGAATTACACCTGGGAATTGGTCGATCGGAACAACAGACGAATCGCCTTTGTCGACCCGAAAAACCTCATTCCGATCCGTCCTTTGGAAGCCCTTGAGGGCCGGAGAGTCATCCTGTCGGGCACCCTTTCCGAATCGGAAGATGGCAAAGATATTTTAATCGTAGCGCGACAGATCGTCTCTCAGTGAGCATTGTATGAAACGCATTGACGGCAAAAAAATCGCTTTGGACATTCTAGAAGAAATTACCGCGGAAGTAGCTCGACTGGGGGAGGAAAAGCCCTGTGTCACCTTTGTCAGGGTTGGGGATGATCCCGCATCTATTTCCTATCTCCGGAACAAGGGGAGAGCCGCGGCCAAAACCGGTATCATCAGCGAACAAAAGGTTTTTCCCGAATTCATCAGCGAAGCCGAGCTGTTGGGCGAGATAGAATCCCTCAACGCCAATCCCTCGGTTCATGGAATCCTGGTGCAGGCGCCCCTGCCCGATCACATGGACGAGCGAGCTGTCTTCAATTCGGTGTTGCCCGAAAAGGATGTGGACGGATTTCACACGGTGAACATCGGAAAACTCTGCCAGGAGGATTCGACTGGTTTCGCGGCCTGTACTCCGGCCGGGATCATCGAATTGCTGAAGCGGTCCGGCATCACGACCGAGGGAAGAAACGTGGTAGTTTTGGGACGAAGCCTGATTGTGGGGAAGCCGGTTTCCCTTCTCCTTCTCAACAAAGGTTCATTTGGCAACGCCACCCTCACTGTATGTCACTCCAGAACCAAGGATATCGGGGAGGTAACGCGCCGGGCCGATATTCTGATCGTGGCCATCGGCCGGGGGCATTTCGTAACCCGGGACATGCTGAAGCCTGGAGGGGTCGTTATTGATGTCGGCATTAACCGGATAAGGGACCTCTCGCGGAAAAGCGGCTACCGATTGGTGGGTGACGTGGACTTCGAGGAAGCAGTCCAAGTGGTGTCGGCCATAACCCCGGTACCCGGTGGAGTCGGTCCCATGACGGTAGCCATGCTTATGCAAAATACTTTGAAAGCCTTCAAGAACCGCACCCACGGCTCAACTTCCTGAACCTCGAGATCCAGGTCGCACCGATGCAGGATACGATTGGGTTTTGGGGTTGCGGCAACATGGCCAAAGCCATCATGGGGGGTTTGATCGACCGAGGCGGTCATTCACCTCAACAAATTTACTGTATCAGCAAATCGGGCGCCTCTGCCCGGGCCTTTGCCCGACAAAGCGGAGTCCTGGCCCTCGGGAACAGTTCCGAATTGATCGAGAAGTCGGGGGTCCTCGTTTTGGCTTTCAAGCCCTTTCAATTGGATGACTTGCGGCCTGAACTGGGGAAAATTGAAGACGCGCTGGTGTTATCGCTTCTCGCCGGCAAGTCCTTGCAAATCCTGCGATCCTGCTGCCCCAAGGCAAGAGCGTTGATCCGGACCATGCCCAACACGGCGGGACGAATCGGAAAGGGCACAACCGCCTTTTGCGGGGAGGGGGAAATCCCGGCGGAGACCCGTGGAACCCTTCTTTCCATTCTAGAACCCCTGGGAAAAACCGTCGAAATCGATGAAAAGTTGATGGACGTATTCACCGCCGTCGCGTCCAGCGGGATTGGTTTCGCTTTTGAGTTTATGGCGGCGCTCAAGGAAGCTGGTGAAAAGGAAGGCTTATCTGCGGAAATGTCTTTGCAATTGGCCAAACAAACCGTCTATGGCGCAGCTTCCCTGGCCGCCGAATCGGCTGAAAAACCGGACGCGTTGCGCGACCAGGTGACTTCGAAGGGAGGCACCACTCAGGCCGGTTTGGAACACCTCGCAGCCGGGGGGTTCCGCCCTCTCATTCACGGCGCCGTAGAAGCGGCCAAGGCCCGCTCTATCGAGTTGGGGGCGGAGGGGGAGATGGAATGATGGAGACAGGGGAAGATGGAGTGTTGGAGTAATGGAGTGATGGAGTGGTGGAGTGTTGGAGAGAGGGAGTGATGGAGTGGTGGAATTGGGAACGAGGGAAAAGCACAAAGGTCCGGAGGCACGGAGATGAGGAGAGAGAATGGGGAATGGGATTGGGCTTTGCTTCAAAGATGAAGGAAAATTACCCACGGATCCAGCCGTAACCCCTTGGCGAAATCGGATGTGCCTCTGTGGTTAACCTGGCGCCATTCGGGTCAATCCGTATCCCAGGGAGCCAATTCCTCCACTGTCCACATGGCGGCGCGCCCGCTCGATTCGCTGCGGGCCTGGGCTACCTCGTCGGCCTCCACGGCGGCGGCCGCATTGCCCCACTCCTGACGAACATAGGTGAGGACCAGGGCAATTTGCTCATCGCTCAACACGGCCCCCAGAGGGGCCATCACGCTATTGTATTCCGAATCGTTGACGGTGATTGGGCCATAAAGGCCATGCAGAACTATGCGGGCCAACATGGCGGGATTTTTTTCCACCCAGGAAGACTGGGCCAGGGGAGGGAAAGCGCCGGGTAAACCTTGGCCGTTGACCTGGTGGCAAGCCATGCAGATGGTTTGATAAATTTTCATGCCCTCTTTGACAGGGTCGAATAGGACTTCGGCGGACTCCTCCGAACCGTCCGCCAAACCACCGCCAAGGGCGGCGATTTGCTCCGCGATTTCGTTCTTTTCCCAGTATTGTTGCGAATCAAAACCACCCGAATACCTCCCAAGGTAAAGACCGGAAATAATGGGGATGATGATCATGGCCAAGTAGACGGTAAATCGGGCCGGACTCGGGCTCTTCCCACGGCTGAAAGAGGCCAGATCCGCGTCTGTTATCAAGTCCTTTCGGGCCCGGTTCCGGATGTCGTCGCTCATCAATTTATCCGTTTGGATTCAGGGAGATCGTAATCCAGCCTGAGGCTTTCCAGATAGGCCACCAAGGCTCTGGCATCGAAATTGGGCACCCGCTCAAAACCTGGATCAGGAGCATCATTTCCCTCCAATTTCAAGGCTGTGGCGGAGGTTTCATCGGTCACTTCCTTGTCGTAGAAAAGATAGGCATAGGAAGGACTTGTCGACCAATCGACCAGGGAGGTGGGGTCGTACAAATGCTGGTAGAACCATTCGGTATCACGGCGCGAACCGACATCTGTCAGATCCGGCCCGATGCGGCGGTTTCCCAGCGCTACGAGGTCCTGCAGGACATAGTCGCGCGCCACGGTCTGACGGGAACCCCAGCCACGGTCCAGATCCCCTCCGTAGCCCGGTCGGCGAACCTGCTGGGTATGGCATTGCACGCATCCCAATTCGCGGTAGACCTCTTTCCCCCGCGCGGCCAATCCGAGGTCCATTTCCAATACGACATCATCTCCCGCCACGGTCAGGCTGGTTTCCAGCTTCCTGGCGGAAAGCGCGCCCGAACCGATCAGGAGCAGGCCAACCCAGGAACAAGCCACACCGGCAAACACGAGTAGGAAGAGGCAGAAAAACTTTTTCATGATCCAACCCTCTCCCCCACCGTTGTGGAATATTCGTTTGCCGGGCAACAAACCGATTTGCATTTTTCCACCAGAAGGAGGATCAGGTTCAGACTGAAAGCAAGGTGCCCGAATATTAAAAAGAGCCAGCCTAGGGATCTGCCCAACATCCAGACGGTGGTGGTTCTTACGACCTGCACGAAGGGAATGGAGGGGTCGTTCAGGGCCATTCCTTGATTCCAGCCTCCCAAGGCCAGAGGAAGGACCACCAAAAGGAGCCCGATCACAGCCGTGTACAAATGCGTCTGTATCATGAAGGCCATGGGCCAGTCGTGCTGAAGTATTTTGGGCAGGGCATAGTAGACCCCGGCAAAAGCCACCATGCTGAAAAATCCGTAGAGGAGGAGGAAATGCCGGGCCTCCCAGGCAATGGTAAACTGAACGATCTCGTTGATGCTCCTAAGGGGGAGCAGGGTCGAAGCCAATCCCGAAATGAGAAGGGAAAGCGCTCCGACAAAGGCAAACTGCAAGGCGGTGTTGCTGGAAAGAGCGTCCCGGGCCGAGGCCATGGAGCCGAGAAAATTGATTCCGGTAACCAGAAAAAACACCAGCAGGAGCAAACTTGAGGCAATTCCAACCGTAATAATCCAGGCGGGAAACGGGCCTCCCGCCAGACGCGCCGTCCCGGTCCAGGCGCCGACCAGAACCAGAACCAGGAAGCCGAACCGGGCCAGTTCGTAGGACAGAATCGGTTTCCCCGACAACTTGGGAATCAGATAATAGAGAAGGGCCGTCCCGACGGAACCGAACCACAACCAGAGCAGGCTGCCGGCATACCAGTTGGCCACCAAGGCCTGGGAAACCCCGGCGGTGGGATAGACAAAAAGCATCGCCGCCGTAATGAGGAAAATCCAGGGAAAAGCCAAAAAGCCGGCCACCAGGTACCATTGAGAGGCATAGACGGAGTCGGTCCGGCGGTTGATAAAGGCCAAAATCACCCAAACCGAGACAAAGAGCAATCCGGCTAGAATTACCGGGGCCACATAACCTGGAAGCTCCAAATAATCGAAGACGTTCAAATCGCCCCGCAGGATTCCGAAAATCCCGATATCGACCCCACCGTTCCAGAAAATGGCCGCCACCACGAGCAAGATGGGGTAACGGACCGGAACCCTACCGAGGCGGCTGATCATCCACAGTCCGAGGCCGAAGGCGAAGTTACAGGCAAATCCATAAACCAGCATGGCGTTGAAAGCCGGCGACACGCGGCCAAAGGAGATCCAGGCATGGGTATTCAAAAACTCCGGATTATGGGCCTTCCAAAAAGTCAAATACCCGAACAGGGATGCCGCCAGCAACCAGATCCAACCGCTTAGTATAAAAAACAGGAAGGGCAACCGAATCGATTTGTCGACCTCCGCGGTCTCGGCGCCGAGACGGGATGCGGGATGGGCATCCCGCTGTGGTGATTGGGGCGATGGACCGATATCCGTCATGAATAACTATTATGGATTGGTTTCATCGGCAAAGAGTTGGCGGGCACGGCTGATGGGCAGGCGCACCACGCCCTTTTCCTGATCGACCCAACCGTAGGAGTGCAATATTTCCCAATCCCTGGCTTGAAGTTCCGCCGCGGTGGGAAGAGCCTCGGCCCCATCCGCGGCCGGAGAAGCAGGATTCCCCGTGCGAAGGGCCAGGGGAAGGATCAGGGCAAAAACAGCCAGGCAGGCCACCACTGCCAAGGTGTTCTTGAGAAGGGTGGATCTACCCGGATTGTTCAGGGGTTTCTCAACGGCCATGGTGCTGCAAGGATTCGGTGATGCGCGGGTCCCGGATGGGAATAAGTTGCGATCCCTTCCAACTACGCAGATAGGACCAGGCGCAGATGGCTCCGATCCCGAGAAATGCGGTAACGTCCCAAAGGGTAATGGAAAAGGGATAGGCAATGTACAAATCGTAGTCCAATCGCTTGGATGGGAGGATGTTGAAGTAGAGGTCGGCCAAGTGCCAAAAAAGCACCCAAACGGATATGAAAATCATCGGCCCCGCTTTGACCTTGTTGCTGTAAAACAACAGGAACAAAAAGGAGAAAAGGAAGTGCCCGAAAATGAGCCCCATGCTCACCCCCCACCAAGCCCCCTGCTCGCGCATGACGTACCAGAAGGTTTCTTCCGGAATATTGGCGTTGTAGATGAGGAAATACTGGGAAAAGGAGATGTAGGCCCAAAACACGGTAAAGGCCAATTGGATACAGCCCAGGTCGTAGAGATGGCCCGTCTTGAACAGACCGGACAAAGGGCCATTTTTGTAAACTTGGCAGAGACAGGACAAAACGGTGACGGCCAGAGCGGCCCGCATGGCGGCGGAGAAGAACCATACCCCATACATGGTGGAAAACCAATGGAAC
Organism: Opitutia bacterium; assembly: GCA_014529615.1. Lineage (GTDB taxonomy): Bacteria > Verrucomicrobiota > Verrucomicrobiia > Opitutales > UBA2995 > JAABVD01. The sequence continues at coordinate 27,378 of JAABVD010000008.1, read as the reverse complement.
TCGAGGGCCTTGATCCAGTCGATGGATGCGCCCGACAAAGTGAGGGCGGTAAAAATGATGCCGAAGGCGGACCATTTTGCGCCTGCGCGGGACCACTTGGGATCACCGTCCACATCCTGTTGCAGGGAACACCGGCGCAATTTGGATGCAATCAGGATCCAACCCCCGAAATAGATGAAATAGCGAATGAGGAAGAAGGTTTCTCCCAACCACCACTTCTTCTTCTGGTAAAGAACGTCGTCGGCCACGGCCGTCTCGTTGAACCACTTCCAGATAAATCCCTGATCCTCCCCTGCGGTCAGGTAGGAAATCAGGAGGAAGGGGACAAAAACCAGGCCCAACCAGGGAAATATTGTGATTCCGTGCTCCAACTGACGGCGCGGAATGACGGACCAGCCAGCGCCAAACAAGTGGTGAAGCATGATAAGCAGAAGCATGCCCAACCCGATGCTGAGGTAGAAGGAGAACATGATCAGCACTCCATAGGCCGGGCGGGCATCCCCTCGGGCAAAGCCCAGCCAGATCCCCAAAAAGGACAGGGCCAGGAAAAGTATTCCCGCGGCCAGGGCGATTCCGGACCAGTCCTTCCTGCCCTGAGATGCCACCATGGCCCCCGTAGTTGTGGCTTGGCCGTTCACAATCCCAACTCCTTTCGGGCCGAGGGTGGCACGTCATCGATGGTACCGTTCTGAGACCGCTGCAGGGCCCGCATATAGGCAATGACGGCCCATCGGTCGGGGGCCGATAACTTGTCCCGGTAGTAACCCATCAAACCCTTGCCGTTGGTCAGGGTATGGAAAATTTCTCCCTCGGCCATATCGCGCAAACGGTCGTCGTGGAAGCTCGGCGTTACCAACATGCCGCGCGATCTGGTCACGCCGTTGCCGTCCCCGGTTCCCCCGTGGCAAACCGCGCAATAGATTCCATACATCTCTTCGCCGCGATCGAGAACCGACTGATCGATGGCCATGGGAAATCCCCGAGCCCATTCCTCCCCGTCTTTTCCAAAATAGGCATGGTCGTCCTCCCTCAGAAAACCGCGGGCTACCGTCCCTGGCACCGGGAGTCGGTCGGTGCGGCCATCGGCAAAAAATGGGCTCGATCCCTGGGGTTTGAATTTGGACTGGTCGTCCATGTCGGGGAAGAGGATGAAGGGAGGTTTGGCGGACTTGTCCCCGCGAAAACCGAAAATGGATAAGGTGGCGAGAATGGCCAGGGCGAAGAAGGCGTAGAAATACTTCATGGTCAATCCTCCAACTCCTGGACATTGGCTCCGCCAATCTCTTTTAGAAAAGCCCGCGTCCCTTCCCTTTCGAATAAGGGATCGGATGCCTCGATGGTAATGCGCAGGGTGTCGTCGGTGGTGGAGGCGAAACCCTTTGCCTTCATCACCGGGTGATAGTGCATGGGTAATCCATTCAACAGGAACATGCCCAGGATGGTGGAAAGGGCGGCCAGGAGAATGGTCAACTCATACATCACGGGAAAGGGAAATATGGGGTCGAAGAAGGGCTTGCCCCCCACGATTATGGGGTAGTCGAAGGCATTCATGTACCAGGCGATAAAGGTGCCGGTGGCAAACCCGATTGCTCCGCCCACGAAGGTGAAGAATGGAACGCGGGAACGTTTCAACCCCATGGCTTCATCCAACCCGTGCACGGGATAGGGGGTTATGACATCCCATTTCTCAAATCCCTTCTCACGGCACTGTTGGGCGGCGGCCATCAATACCCCCGGGTCGGCAAAGTCTGCTGCCAAGCCAAATATGTCAGTGCGAGCCATTTTGAATCATCCTATCCGTGTTGCTTGCCTTGGTAGTAATGGGGATCGGCTTGGGGGGTTACGGCCTTCACTTCGGCCACGGCGATTAAGGGAAGAAAACGGACGAACAGGAGGAACAGGGTGGCGAAGAAGCCGAAAGTGCCGAAAAAGGTGAAGATGTCCACCAGCGTGGGGGAATAGTAACCCCAACTGGAGGGAAGAAAATCACGGGCCAAAGAAGTCACCACTATGACAAAACGCTCAAACCACATACCCACGTTGACCAGAATGGAAACAATCCAAACCACGTGGGGGCGTTCCCGAATATATTTGAACCAGAACAACTGTGGAACCAACACGTTGCAGGAGAACATTATGAAGTAGGCCCAGGCATAGGGGCCGAAGGCCCGGTTGATAAAGGCAAATATTTCGAAGGGATTGGCCCCGTAGGCGGCAATGAAGAACTCCATCGAATAGGCGTAACCCACGATCGTTCCGGTAGCCAAAGTGATCTTGCACATGCAATCGATGTGGTACTGGGTGATCAGGTCGTGCAGACCGTAAATTGCGCGCAATGGGATGATCAGGGTCAGCACCATACCAAAACCGGAGAAAATTGCGCCGGCCACGAAATAGGGCGGAAAGATGGTGGTGTGCCAACCGGGGATGAGGGAGACGGCGAAGTCAAAGGAAACGATGGTGTGGACGGAAAGCACCAGCGGGGTAGAGAGACCCGCCAACAAAAGGTAGGCCATTTCGTAATTGCTCCAATTGCGGTTGGACCCGCGCCAACCCATGGCCATAAGGCCGTAAGCGGCTTTCCGGAAGAGGGTTTTGGCGCGGTCCCGCACGGTGGCCAGGTCGGGAATCATTCCCACGTACCAGAAGAGAACCGAAACGGTGGCGTAGGTGGATACCGCGAAAACGTCCCATAGCAACGGGCTGCGGAAATTGGGCCAGATGGCATTGGCATTGGGGATGGGAAACAACCACCAGGCAAACCAGACCCTTCCGATATGGAAGACGGGGAAGATGCCGGCGCAGGCCACGGCGAAAATGGTCATGGCCTCGGCCGCGCGGTTGATGGTCGTGCGCCACTTTTGCTTGAGCAGGCACAAAATGGCGGAAATCAAGGTTCCGGCGTGGCCGATGCCGATCCAGAAAACGAAGTTGACGATGGCCCAACCCCAGTTGGTTGGATTGGATAGCCCCCATACCCCCACCCCGGTGGAGACCAGGTAAGTCAGGCCTATGGCGGTAAAGCCGGCCAGTGAAGCGGAACAGCAAAAGGCGATCCACCACCACAAGGGCGTCTTTTCCTCCACAATGCCGCAGACCTTATCAGTGATCCAGGAGAAGCTGCGGTTGTTCAGAACCAAGGGGAGCCGGGGCATGCGGGCCGGTTTGACCCGGTCCAACACCTCGGGGGAACCACCCGATTTTCCTTCTAATGAAAACTGCTCAGAAATTGCCATATCCTGCAAACGGGGTGGTTAATGGCCCTTTTCCTCACCGCCGGAGTACCCGGAGGCGCCGCTGGCGGATTTGTATTCCATGTAACTCAGGGGATTGTCGTAATAATCCGGCATGAGCGGATTCGGATTGCGCAGCTTGGCCAGATAGGTGGTGCGCGGACGCGTGTTCAAATAAGCCAGAACCCCGTAGTCGCGATTGGAGTTTTTCAATTGGGTGACCCTGGAATTCGGGTCCGAGATATCGCCAAAGACAATGGCCTCGGCCGGACAGACCTGTTGGCAAGCGGTCTTTATGGTTCCATCGGGAACTTTGATAGCGCCCGAATCGCCCGCTTTTACCTTTTGTTCGATCTTGGCCGCTTGGATGCGTTGCACGCAGTAGGTGCACTTTTCCATGACCCCCCGCATTCTCATGGACACCTCCGGATTCTGGACCATCTTGCTAATTTCATCCATTCCCCGTGGTCCGAGGGGTCCCTCATAAACCCGGTCCCGATCGCGGTCGTTCCAATCGAAGAAATTGAAACGGCGCACCTTGTAGGGACAATTCTGGGCGCAATAACGAGTGCCCACGCAACGGTTGTAGGCCATTACATTGAGGCCCTCTTCGTCGTGTACGGTGGCGTTGACCGGGCACACCGATTCGCATGGGGCGGTTTCGCAATGCTGACACGGCATGGGCTGAAAAGAGACCTGGGGGTTTTTCGGTATGTCCGTCTTGTCCAAGCCGGGCCCGGCCGAATAGTAGCGATCGAGCCTGATCCAATGCATTTCCCGGCCCCGAAGCACTTGCTCGCGACCGACGATGGGAATGTTGTTTTCGGACTGGCAGGCAATGACACAGGCATTACAACCGGTGCAGGTATTCAGATCGATGGACATGCCCCATTGGTGATCACCCGAAAATGCGGGAGTGACGTAGGCGGAATTCCCCCGGTTGGCTTCACCGGCAATGGAGCGTTCCAACAGACCGACGGTGTCGCGACGGTTGCCACCGTCTTCATCCAGCCCCAAGGGCGGTGGGGAGTGCGCTTCCATCCCCATGTGATCGACGAAGTCGGGGCGCTTACGGTAATAATCGATATTGGCTTCGCGGATGATGGCGCGCCCTTCCATGGACCAATGCTCCTGGGTATTGGCGAGCTCCCGGACCCCATCCACCCGGGCCACAGTAGCGCCGGAATGAACGGAAAGGCCATCGGCAAAACGCAGGCGGTAGGCGTCCACGCCGCTTCCTTGTCCGATGGGTCCGGTGACGGAACGCCCGTAGCCCAGGGAAACCACCACTGTATAGTCCGGAAGACCGGGCAATACGTGGGCCGGACCGCGCAGAGTTTTTCCGTTCACCGTAATCTCGATCAACCGACCTTGTTCCCTGCCCCGCTTGTGCGCATTGGGGTTTTTCCGCACTACCGTCACCAATGGGTCGGCCGCGGTGGTTCCCAGTTCATGGGAGAGCCTCGGGCTGATCAAAAAGGCGTTGTCCCAGGTCAGCTTGGACACGGGGTCGGGGCATTCCTGCAACCAGCCGTTATTGTTGAAACGGCCGTCGTCCAGACTGGGATCCTGAATAAAGCGCAGTTCCAGACGGGATGAGGATAGGTTGCCGGAGACGATTCCCCCGGACATGACCATATCGCGGGCGGCGTTGGGGTTAAAGCTCACGGGAACATTGCTGCCGGTCGACCCGGCCCAGAATCCGTCGTGCAGGAACTTTTCAAATTCTTTGCGACCTCCGCCGAGGGTCCGGGTGACGGCATCGAAAACGATGTCATATCCCTCCCTGGGCTGACCGTTGATGATCAATTCCAAAACCTCGCTCTCGGTAAGTCCCCGAAACAGGGGAAGGATCATGGGCTGGATAGGCAGAACGGTTCCGTCGTAAGCCACGGCATCGCCCCAACTCTCCAGATAGTGGGCTGCGTTGATGTGGCAATCGGACTTTTCGGAGGTTTCGTCAAAATATTGACCCAGGTGCACCACCTCATCGACCTTTTCCTGCACTTCGGCCCAGTGCAGGTCGGTCGGCGCGTTGTAAACCGGGTTGCCGCCGAGGACAACCAGGGTTTTGACCCTGTCGGCTTCGATATCCGCAGCCAGGTCGAAAAGGGTCGCGGCGTCGTTTTCCGGAATATCGATGTATGTGACCGTACTCCCGGGCGCTCCTAGCACCGCGTTCATGGCCATCGCCATGGCGTGCACGGATGGAGGTTGGTGGGGTCCCGCAACGACCAGAGCTTCTCCGGCATGGTCGTAAAGATCCCGCGCGCATACCCGCACCCACTGCTCATCCACGGCCGGAGCCGTGCCCAGTGCCCGTAAAGCTTCCTCATCCCGGGAAGCGATGCCTGCAGCGGCAAGGACCTCCGCCGCAAACATTGCGGTTAGGATGGGAATATCGCTGGACGCCACCCGGAGGCGGTGATCCGCCGCGGCGCCGGTTATGGAGTAATAGGACTCGGCCGCGTAGAGCCGGTTCATGGAGGGCCCATCGTCCTCCACCCGCCGGGCTTTGGCAAAATCCCGCGTGTAAACGAGGTGATTGGGATCACTGTAAAGGAAATCGGCTTCCAGGGAGAGCACGCGCTTTGCTCTGGAAAAATCGTAAATTGCCCTAACCGGTTTGCCAAAAATTTTT
>JAABVD010000008.1:0-21415 GCA_014529615.1 Opitutia bacterium | reverse complement strand
TCGTTTTCGGAGTACTTGCGGGAAATTCCGGCCAAAAATTCGGTTCGCTCCGCCACCGTGAGGGAACGGTTCCTCAAAATCGTCTTTTTCGATCGATCGGGATCGTAGAGGTCGAGAATAGAAGCCTGGGCATACTGGTTGGTCGAACCGTTGCGGCCCGGCAAACGGTCGTTTCCCTCAATTTTGGTGGGCCGTCCTTCGTTTGCTTCCACCACCAGCGGAACCGGGTCGTTGCGATGGGGCATGGCGGAGGAGTAGTAAAGCGGTTTGCCGTGGACCACTCCCTCGGGATGCCTGGAATGAGGCAAGACATACTTTTCCGGACGCCTGCAGCCGGCCAGTCCCACCCCGGCAAAGGCAAAGGAAGCGGACATGACCTTGAGAAATTGGCGGCGGTCGACACCTCTGAGCTCCGAGGCGCCCTGGGGAAATTCGCGCTGGAGATAGGCTTGAAACCCGGGGGTGTCGGCCAATTCGTCCAGGCTCCTCCAATAATGGGGGCCCTGCAGGTCGGATTCGGATGGTTCCGGATGTTTCAGGATCTTTTTCATCGATGGCATCCGGCGCATCCCACCGGTGGATTTACCCTCCAGGCCTCCTTTGCTTCCCTCCCGAATTCGAGCTGGGCCTCCTCGCTTTCCGGCCGCCAATCGAGATTGAAGACCTCCTCGGGGGGGCGGAGTTTTTCCTCGGGATTGCGATGGCAATCCAGACAAAAGGCCATGCTGAAGGGTTTTACGTGATGAACCACATCCATCTCATTGACCTGGCCATGGCATTCGTAACAACTGATGCCCCGGTTAACGTGAACGGAATGGTTGAAATAAACGTAGTCGGGAAGCTTGTGCACCTGAACCCAGGGAATGGGTTCGCCCGTGGCGAAACTAGCGCGCACGAGTTCCAGTTTATCACTGGCCAGTTGGATCTGGTTGTGACAATTCATACAGGTATTGGTGGAGGGCACATTGGAATGGCCCGATTTATCCACGTGGTTGTGACAGAAACGGCAATCGATGCCCAGTTCACCGGCATGCAGGGAATGCTCAAAGGGAACGGGTTGAGTGGGCTGATACCCGACCCGCGAGTATTTGGGGGTAAAATAGTAGGTGATACCGGCGGTCAAGGCTCCCCCCATCAGCAACAGGGCAATGACGACTTGAGCGGGAACTTTATTGGCCTGTTTGGGAAAAATGGTGGACATATGCGGTTCTACTTCAAATCAACCCTTGGGTAGGGGAATGGGTCGGTGGGCATCACCATAGACGGAACCGGGAAACCCCTTGTAGTCCGTCCGCCTTCCGGCCTTTTCCAAAAACGACCGACCCTGCCGAAAACAGGGAAGCGGGCCCCGCGCCGTAAAACCCTTTAACCGAACGGAGTCTAAAAAGGTTCGCCGGTACAACTGACATATTTTGCAGAAAGAAGGAAGAGGTGAACAGAAGCTGGGAATTAAAGTGCTTATAGAACGATCGCCATTTTTGATGGCAATAACATTTTGGAAATATTAGAGAGGCAGCCTGCCCCTATGCGAATTTCTAATAACCGCGGGCCATTCAATCCAAAAAAACGCCATCCTGCATGCGCAAGACGCGATCACATTTTCGGGCAATTTCAGGATTGTGGGTGACGATCAATACAGCTTGGTCATTCTCCCGCGCCAGTTGGGTCAACAAATCGCATACGAGGTTGGAATTTTCCACGTCGAGGTTGCCGGTGGGCTCGTCCGCCAGAATGACGGCGGGGGAATTGGCCAGGGAACGGGCCAGGGCGACGCGTTGTTGTTCTCCCCCGGAAAGTTGAGTGGTCAGGCGATGGGCCTTATCGCTCAATCCGACCGCTTCGAGGAATTGGCGAGCCCGCGACTCCATTTGGGCAGGGCTGTAGATTCCCTTTTTGCGCATGGGAATCATGAGGTTTTCCAAAGCGGAGAATTCCTTGAGCAAAAAATGGAACTGGAACACGAACCCGAGGCTGGCATTCCGGGCCGCTGTTCGCTCCCGGTCGCTGGATTGGGACATGGGTTTATGGTTGAGGTAAACCTCTCCGCCGTCCGGGCGATCCAGTAGGCCCAAAAGATAGAGGAGGGTGCTTTTCCCGCAGCCCGAGGGTCCCGAGATGGCGTAAATCTTTCCCCGCTCCAACTGCAGGGAAATGCCCTTGAGCACGTGCACCCTGTTTTCCCCTTCACCCAAATAGCGATGCAGGTCCCGGCAACGTAAAACCGTGCGGTCGTCGGGAATGGCCGGCGCCGTGGCCGCGTTCATGACGCGGTCCCCCGGATAACTTCCCCGGGTTCGAGCCTGGCCGCCCGCCGGGCTGGAAGGAAGGAAGCCGCCATGACGACGACGGCTGCGGTGAGCGTGGCAAGGACGTAGTGCCAAATGGACCAGTGGACCACAAAGGAATCGGTGGTGAATATTCCGGTTACCCGAAAAGGCAATTGGGATACCCCGAAGGTGATAAAAACGGCCAAGGCCCATCCGGAAACGGTTCCAGCCAGGAGAACGAGGCCCCCTTGCCAGAGAAAGATGCTGGAAATGTCCTTCCGGGTATAACCCATCGACCTCAGAATTGCGATTTCCCTGGTCTTCTCCATTACCAACATGGCCAAAGTGTTGAACATGCCCAGCCCGCTCAGCAAAATAATGGTGGAAACGGTAAGGGCAGTGGAAACACGCAAGACCATGAAGGCATCGAGCCAGGACCTTTCCCTTTCCTGCCAACTGGCCACGTGATAGTAAATCGTGTTCATCATGTGCTCGGCTTCCTCCCGGGCCCGGAGAGGATTCTTCAGATTAACCTGCAGGAAACTGGCCCCATGAGGCCTTTGCAGCACGCTGCGGGCCTCGGACAGGTGCGCGTAAATTCGCTCCCGGTCGATATCGGAAACACCGGTTTCAAATATTCCAGCCACGGTGAACCGGCGATTCACATCCTTGGCCGTCACCAGGAGGAAGTCCCCGATTTTTGCCTGGATCCACCGGGCGAAAGCCGACCCGATCAAAATACCGTTCGACTTGGTCCGGATGCTCTCCATATCGCCGAAAATGATCTGATTCTCCAAATCCGAAACGGCGGCATGGCGGTCGATATCGACCCCGTAAATCGTGCCGGAGCGGCTGCGAAAATTATTGGAGACGATCACCGTCCCGGCGAGGACCTCCGATACCCCGGTCACACTGTCGAACTGCTTGATGGCCGCAATGACTTCGAGGGGGTGTTCGATTCCCTCGATATACTTCAGGTTTTCCTTGTTTTCAATGACCCAACCCTGGCCGCCGTTCCCCTTTTCCTCTTCCATTTCCATCGTGGAAAACGTTGCACGGATCCTGTCCTGCACACGAATAGCGCCGTTGGTTCCCAGAACGGTTTTTATGAAGAACTGTTCAAATCCACTGGTTTGGGCCTGACTGAAAATAAAAAACCCGACCCCGAATACAATTCCGGCCAGGCTCATGGCCATGGGCCGCTTGTTGGCGGTGAGAAAGCGGAGCGCTACGAGGATATTTGAGGTCATTCTCCGGTTTTGATCCCGCTTGAATAATGAGCGAACGGCCTATCGCTTCCTGATGGAAACCCGATCTCCTTCCCGGAATCTTTCCAATTCCTCCACCACTACCAATTCTCCTTCCTCCAAACCGGAAAGGATTTCGGTTCGGGAAAGGCTGCGAAATCCGAATTCGACCTGCCGGTACTCCAGCCTGTTGTCGGAATTGACTACAAATACCCGGTCTCCCACAAGCGCCCGCGTCGGGATGATCCTGGCTCCCGGTCGTTCGCTGACATTAATGGACACCTCACCGGTCAAGCCCGGGACCAGCAAATGCTGTGCTATGTCCACCTCCAATTGGACGGCGTAACGCTGCGTGTCGGGATTGGCCGAGGGAAGGATCTTAACCACTTCGGCGCCATAAAGGTTGGCCCCATGGGAAAGGAAGCGAACATTGGCTTTCTGCCCCACCCGAATTCCGGCGAAATTCTCTTCGTTCAACTCGGCCCTGACCTCCCGCTCCTTGGAGATAAGCGAGGCGATGGAATGACCTCTGGAAATGAGGTCGCCCTTGTAGGCGTGAACTTCGTCGATGATGCCAACCATGGGAGTTTGAATAACCATTTTTTCCAGACGGCGATTCATTACCCGGATGGCATTTTCCAGACGCTCGATATTTGAGGAAGCCAGAAGTTCGGACAACTCGAGGTCTTCCTTGGACATTTGAAACCCCCGCTCGGCCGATTTTACCTGCTTTTCCGATCTTTGGCCCAAATCGAACAAGCGCTTTTCCTCCTCCAGGGTCTCCCGGGCCACCTGGAAACCAAACCGGTGCGCGTTGCCAATTTCCATTTGTTTCCTGGCCTGACTCAGGTTGATTTGGAGAGTCTCCAGCTCGAGTTCGAGATCCCCCGTATCCATCCTGGCCACGGTATCCCCTTCGCTGACCTCCTGGCCTTCTTCGACCAGCACCTCCAGGATGCGTCCGGCTTCATCCGAACGAATAGCCGTGTCGTAGGAAGCCTCCACCCGAATCGTTCCCGGAATCACGGCCCGCGCCGTGTCGATTTCCACCGCCTCCACCACTACATCCTGCCTGAGAAGTTTGGAGTTGAAGATAAATCCGGCCATACCCAGGACAGCCATGACGACGGCGATGATAAAATACCTCATGGTTGATCGATATAAGCTAGAATCGATGGATACTCCAAGGACACGTAAATGTTGGTCAATGTCTTATAATAAATGCCTCGGGAAATGTAAAGGTTCGTGCGCCAGTGTTCCAGGTTCTGCCGCAATCTCCGGAGGTCTCGTTCCGACATGCGGCCGGCTTCGACATCCCGGTCCATTTGCTCGTATTGTTCAAGGGCGCGAGCGAAATGCCGCTCGATCAGGAGGCTGCTCTCCCGGTGTATTTTAAGGTCTTCCAGAAGGAAATTGGTTTCGGAGATTATGGCATCTTTCAGGATGGCCAGTTCGCGTTCCAATTGCCGTTTGGTTTGTATGGAGTCGAGCGCCAGGGCCCGCATGGCGCCACCGTCAAAAATACTCCAACTGAATTCCAATCCGGCAAAAACTTCCTCGATTTCCGAGCGGCGCAGAATCCCGCCAACGGTTTCGACGTCCCTGCGCACCCGGAAGACCCCGTTGAATTTGGGCCGGTTGTCGACTTCGAACTTGTGCAATTTTTTGGTTTCCTGATCGAGCCGCAACTGTCTTTCCTGAAAGCGAACGGATAATTTTTCCACCTGAGCGATAAAGCCGGCCATCCGATCCTCAAGCAAAGTCAGGTCCCCTGCCACGGCGGGCAACTTTCCCCGTATGGACAAAGGGACATGGCTATCCAGGCCCGCTTCCGACCTGAAATATCTCTCCGCCCTGGAAATGGAATTTTCCAGGGACTGATGGTCCAAGGCAGCCTGATTGAGGTTCAAATCTTCATTGATCAACTGCTCCCGGGGAAGTTCACCCCGTTGTTCCTGGTCGCGGAAAAGTTCCAACTGCTCCTTTTGGAAGGCCAGAGTGGCTGCGCTGTGTTTTTTTCGCTGCAGGAGGATCAGGTAATCGATGTATTGATTGACCAGGCTTTCATAGAGCCCGAGAAAGGCCACTTGGCGGTTACTATGGGTTCTTTGCACTTGGAGAATGCCAAATTCGTGATCGGCCTCCAGGGCTCCCCAATGGTAGAGCGGTTTGCTGATCAAAAAATCGTAACGGTATTCCAGTCCATCGGCTTGGTTCAACCCGCTCGACTCATCATCCAACCCAAAACCCGCATTGAGCCTAACCTTGGTCGATTTTCCCGAGCTCAGCCGGGTGGAATGTGCTTCTCCCTGGGCCATGAGAATGTCCTGCAATTCCATTTTCCAGGAGTTGGCCGCGGCAAATTCCAGGTGCGCCCTCAACTCTTCGACCAATTCATCCAAGGGAACCGGGAGAACGGAGTCGGGAGATTCCACTTCATCCACTCCCCATGAATTTCCCCGCAAGAGGAGGAACGAGAATAGAATTGCAGCCAGAAAGGCGAAGCGGAAAACGGGTGTCACGAAAAGGTTTGAACGGATTCGGTATGGTCGAGGCGGAACAGCATTCAGCCTCGATAACACAAATCGGGCGAAATTCCAGGTCAAGGTTCATTCTTGTCACAAGCAATAATTGCAGCCTTCATATCGAGCTTTGAAAATGAAACGCATCGTTCTACTCGGAGGAAGCGGCTACGTCGGCCAAGCCTTTCAGGAAGTCCTGACCAAACGGGGGATCAGCTACCACAATTTCTCCCGCAAGGACCTCAACTACTACGATCGGGGCCTCCTGCGCGACGCCCTCAGGGGGATAAGGCCGGATGCCCTGATCAATGCGGCCGGGTTCACGGGCAAGCCCAACGTGGACGCATGCGAAGAGGCCAAGGCGGATTGTCTATTGGGCAATGCCGTGCTTCCCGGAATCGTAAGAGAGGTATGCCAGGACCTGCTCCTGCCTTGGGGGCACGTATCCTCGGGTTGTATCTACACCGGCAAGAGCGGGGACGGACGGCCCTTCCAAGAGGATGATCGACCCAATTTTTCCTTCCGCAGCAATTTCTGCAGTTTTTACAGCGGCGCCAAAGCCCTGGGAGAAGAGGTTCTGAATGGCGCTGAAAAGTGCTATGTCTGGCGCTTGCGCATTCCTTTCGACCACCGCAACCATCAACGCAACTACCTGTCAAAACTCCTGGCATATGAAAGGCTTTTGAATGTGGAAAATTCCATTTCCCAGAGATTCGAATTTGTCGGGGCTTGCCTGGACTGCCTGGAAATGGGAATACCATTTGGAACCTACAACGTAACCAATCCGGGCTCCATTAACGCGCGGACCATTACCGACATCATGAAAAGACACGGCCTGGTCCGGAAGGAGTTGAAGTTTTTTAAAAGCGAAGAGGCCTTTAAAAAAATTATCGGGGGGGCTCCTCGCTCCAATTGTATCCTGTGCACGGAGAAATTATCCAATGCCGGCATCAGGATGACGGAGGTTCACCGAGCCATCGAAGCAGCCTGCAGAAACTGGATAGCCTGAATTGAGAGGGATGCGCGTATTGGTAACAGGAGGCGCCGGGTTCATTGGATCCCATTTCCTTGATCTGCTTTTGGACCAGGACACCACGAGCATCGAGGAAACAGTGTGTTTGGACCTGCTCACCTACGCGGGAAATTTGCAGCACATCGAACACCACCGGAAAGACAGTCGGTTCAACTTTGTCAAAGGGGACCTTTGCAACCAGGCCCTGGCCCGCGGGTTGTTGCGGGACCACGCCATCGACTGGGTGGTCAACTTTGCCGCCGAAACCCACGTGGATCGTTCTATCGAAGGACCGGATGCCTTTATCCGCACCAACGTGGTCGGAACCCACGAGTTGTTGAAGGCATCCCTGGATTACTACACTTCCCTGCCGGAACCGAAGGCGTCAAATTTCCGTTTTCTCCACATTTCCACCGACGAAGTCTACGGTTCTCTCGGCCCGGATGATCCTCCATTTGTAGAACAATCGCCCTATGCCCCCAATAGTCCGTATTCCGCATCCAAGGCGGCCAGTGATCACCTCGTCCGCGCCTACCACCATACCTTCGGCCTCCCCACCCTCATCACCAATTGCTCCAACAATTACGGCCCCCGCCAATTTCCCGAGAAGCTCATTCCCCTCACCATCACCCATGCGCTCCAGGGAAAGGACATTCCCCTGTATGGGGACGGACAAAATGTGCGCGATTGGCTTTATGTGGAGGACCATTGCAGAGCCATCCACAAGGTTCTGGAGAAAGGCGCAATCGGGGAAACCTTCAATATCGGTGGAAACCGGGAAATGACCAATATCGAAATCGTCCACACGGTATGCGCCGTGCTGGATGGGATAAAACCTCGCCCCGACGGTTCGCCCTACGCCCAATTGATAACCTTCGTAAAGGATCGCCCGGGCCACGATCGCCGCTACGCCATGTCGATAGAGAAAACCAACCGAGCCACGGGATGGCTTCCCCGGAAAAGTTTTGAGGACGGCATTGCCCAAACGGCGACCTGGTATCTCGATTCATCACCCCTCCCTACTCCCTCCCATGTCAGAAACCATCCGCGGCGTCCTTGAAAGGATCCTGTTTTCCAACGAGGAAAACTATTATCTGGTCGGTGACATGCGCCCGGAGGGGGAAAAGGCCTCTCTGACCATCACCGGGGTGATGCCCGGAGTGCAATGCGGGGAGACTCTCGAGGTAAAGGGCGACTGGGTGGTGGACAGAAGGTACGGCCGCCAGTTCAAGGTATTATCGGTCAAATCCATCCTTCCTTCCACCGTGCACGGCATTCGCAAATACCTTGGCAGCGGACTGGTGCCGGGAATCGGCCGGCATTTCGCCAACAAAATCGTCGATCATTTCGGGTCAAATACCCTCGACATCATTTCGGATGAGAGCGTCCGCCTGAGGGAAGTTCCAGGAATCGGAAACCAGAGGGCCCATTCCATAAGGAAAGCATGGGAGGAACAGCGCGCAATTCGGGAGGTGATGATGTTCCTGCAGACCTTCGGCGTTTCCTCCAATCGCTGTGTCCGCCTGGTCAATCGCTACGGAAACCAGGCCAAGGCCATCTTGCAAAACGAACCCTATCGGGTGGCGCGGGAGATGGATGGGATCGGTTTTAAAACGGCAGACCAGATCGCCCTCAATCTCGGCTTCGGAAACGATAGCCCCAAGCGTCTCGATGCCGGACTGCTTTTCAGCCTTGGAGAACTGGAAGCCGAGGGGCACACCTGCATGCCTCGGAGACGGTGGATCCAACACGCGGCCAATTTGCTCGAGACCTCCGAGAAAAAACTGGAACCCCGAGCGGACCAACTGTTGGAAACGCGAGAAGTCGTTTCCCCGGAGGGGGACCTCCGCGTCCAGTTGCCGGACTCTCATCGTGCCGAAACCACCATAGCCGAAGTTGTAATGAGAACCCTGCGGGCCAAGTCGGACTTGCCTCCCATAAAGGTCGATATCGCCGCCCGCTGGGCCCAGGAAAAGGCAAATTTCCAATTTGCTCCGGAACAGGTCGAAGCCATAGGCAAGGGCCTCAGGGAAAAAGTATCCATCATTACCGGAGGCCCCGGAACGGGGAAAACCACCATTCTTCGCGCCCTGGTTCAGATCGTTTCAGCCAAAAAAGCGGACGGGGTCCTGGCTGCGCCAACCGGACGCGCCGCCCAACGCCTCTCCGCCGCGACCGGGGCCCAGGCAAAAACGATCCACCGTCTATTGAAATTCGATCCTGGAATGGGGCGGTTTCAGCACGACAAATCGAACCCGCTCCAAACCCGGTTCGTCATTGTCGACGAATCCAGCATGCTCGACGTCCGCTTGGCCGCCTCCCTCTTTCGGGCCATCCCCCACACCGCCCACATCGTCCTGGTGGGCGACGTGAACCAGCTCCCATCCGTGGGCGCTGGCAACGTTTTGCACGACCTGATCGAATGCGGGATGGTTCCCGTCACGCGGCTCCGAAAAATCTTCCGGCAGCACCGGGAAAGTACCATTATATCGACGGCCCACAATATCTTGAAGGGCGTAAAATCCGTCCCCTTCCCAGTGGGGGACCTGGGGGACCTGGACCCCGAAAAGGATTTGCAGTTCATCAAGGCCACCGACCCGGAGAAGTGCGTGGATATCGTGAGGCGCATCTGCCAGGAATTTATTCCACGAAAACTGAATATGGATTCACTGCGGGATACCCAAGTGCTCGTTCCCATGCATAAGGGAATTGCCGGCATCGGTAATTTCAACGCCGTCTTGCAGCGGGCCCTCAACCCCGGCCGGGACGGAATCACCTTCGGCACGGTCCGCTACCGCGTGGGAGACAAAATAATCCAGAATCGGAACAACTACGACCTGAACATTTTTAACGGAGACATCGGAAGCATCGAAAGCATCGATTCCGAAAAGTCGGCGCTGAAGGTCCGGTTCGATAATGAAACCGTCGAGCTGACCCGATCCGATCTGGGAGACGTCAGTCCGGCCTACGCCATCAGCGTGCACAAATCCCAGGGATCAGAATATCCAATCGTCATACTCCCCCTCATGAAGCAGCACTTCATGATGCTTCAACGCAACCTGCTCTACACGGCCCTGACCCGGGGAAAGCAAAAAATCTATTTGGTGGGGGATCCCACGGCCTGGTACATGGCCGTGAACAACGCCGACCCGGCCAAGCGCTTTACCGGACTCCGGGAAAAGATCCTGCAAACGAGCCCCATAAAGCCTTGACCCCGCATGGGTCGGGCCCAGGCGGGGTCAGGTCATTCCCGGCAAATACGCCGAGGGGCTGAGAGGAAGGTTAGCCTTCCTTATCCTTCTTTATTTCCAGGGAAGTCGCCTTCAGGATCATCTGGCCATCCTTTTCCGACACCGTACCGGTTACAGAAAGGGCCGTGGTTTTGCAATAGCTTTTTCCTTCGATCGCCTTCCCCGCCAAAATATAATTTACCAGTTTGCCCTCGTCATTTTTCACCTGGAGGACATTTGCGCAAGAATCCCCGGATTTCAGGGTGCAATGGGCACAAACCCCCTCGCCGTCAAGGGTGACTTTCTTCCCTTCCCCGGCATAGGCGGACAAGGTCAGAGATAGGGCGGCGCCGATAAGTAGTAGTGTTTTCATGAATAGATGATTTATGGAATTAATTTTTTGAGGTTTCGATAATGTGATACTTCAGTTGATACTTTATTTCACAAAACTTGAATTGCGCCCCTTGTCAAGGCAATGCCGTCAAAATTAAGGCAGGGCCCAGGTTCCCCCCGGGTTCAAAGGGGAATTTCACGCTTTACACCGAGGGAGCATAAGCCTTTTATTTACCGCTTTTCCAAAATTTCCATGCAAAAAACCAAGAAAGCCATTGCCAAGCGCTTCAAGGTAACGGGTAGCGGCAAGATCATGCACCGCAGCCCCAACCGCCGCCATCTGCTGACCAACAAGTCGGTCAAGCAAAAGCGTCGCAGTGGGCGAGACCGCCCCACTTCCGCCAGTTATTCATCCATTGTGCGCAAGGGCATGCCTCACTCCTAACGCACCTGAACTTTTAGCATCAACGGACTGTTCAGGCGATATACAATACAGGCGGCCTGACGGATCCAAACCCAAAGGAAACTCAAAAACATGCCTAGAGCCACCAACGCACCCGCATCCCGCAAGCGTCGCAAGCGGGTCATCAAACAAGCCAAAGGTTACTGGGGAAATCGCTCCCGCCTTTTCCGCTATGCCCACGAGGCGGTCAACCACGGCCTGCAATATTCCTACCGGGACCGTAGGAACAAGAAACGCACCTGGCGTTCTCTCTGGATCGTGCGCATCAACGCCATGTGCCGGGCCAACGGCATGAATTACAGCCGGTTCATGAATGGACTGAAAAAGGCCGGGATCGAACTGGACCGCAAACAACTTTCCGAAATGGCCATTCACGACGAGACGGCCTTTGTGGCTCTCATTCATAAAGCCAAGGAAGCGATCAACGCTTCGTCCCAAAGCGCCTGACAGGAAGAATCAGCCTTGTCCCATTGTATGGAGGATACGCTCAAGGCCTTGATCTCTGAGGCTGAGGAAGGAATCCCGGCCGTCCGAACCCGACCCGAATTCGAAGCATTCAAAGCCCGCTATGTCGGTCCCCATGGTTCCCTGACCCGGGCCATGCGCGGCATAAAACAGGTTCCCAGGGAAGATAAGCCGCGCATCGGCAAACTGCTGAATCGGACCAAAAAGCGCCTGGAGGAAGTGTTCGAGGTCTGTCTCGGCGCCATTGAGGATGGTGAACAAGCCGCAAAATGGGGTGAAGCCATCGATCCCTCCCTGCCCAGTCCCGATCCTCCGCCGGGAAACCTGCACCCCCTGACACAGGTCAGGGAGGAGATAAACCGCATCCTCAAAAGTGTGGGTTTTGCCGTAGCAGATGGCCCCGAAGTGGACACCGAGTATTTTTGTTTCGATGCCCTCAACACGCCTGAGGATCACCCGGCGCGGGACGAGCAGGACACCTTCTACCTGCCCGCCCAGGCCAAATTTGCCAACGTTAATAAATTTTCCGAGGAACGCTACCTGCTGCGAACGCACACCTCCACGGTGCAGATACGAACCATGCTCCGGCAGAGACCCCCGGTAAGGATCATATCACCGGGTCGATGTTATCGCCGCGATACGACCGATGCCACCCACAGCGCCAGCTTCACCCAGGTGGAGGGACTCTACGTGGACAAGGGTGTCACGGTGAGGGATCTCAAAGCGGTGTTGGATTTTCTCTTCAAATCGCTCTTCGGATCCGATACCCGGTCACGCTTCCGGCCCCATTTTTTCCCCTACACCGAACCCAGCTATGAAATGGACGCCAGTTCGGCCCACCTGAAAAAGGTGGGCAAGGAGTGGGTGGAACTGGGCGGTTGCGGCATGGTCGACCCCAACGTCTTCGCTGCGGTTGGCTATGACCCGGAGGTTTACTCCGGCTATGCCTTCGGCTTCGGCATCGAGCGCTGTGCCATGATCCTCTATGGCATCGACGACATTCGTTATTTCTACCAGAACGATTACCGGTTTTTGCGGCAATTCGGCCACCCCGTTTCATGCTGATCTCTCTCAATTGGCTAGGGAATTACATCGACCTGTCTGACAAAACGGGCGAGGAGATTGCCCATGCCCTGAACATGCTGGGATTCGAAGTGGAGGCGGTAGGGGAAACCGGCCTCCCCCAATTGGAAAAGGTGGTGGTGGGTCAGGTGCTGAGTCGGGATAGACACCCCAATGCCGATCGTCTGGGAGTTTGTCGGGTTACGGTCGATGAAACCGATGCCCCCCTTCAAAATCTCTGCGGAGCTTCCAATTACCGGGTAGGCGACCGGGTCCCAGTGGCTTTGGTGGGTTCCACCTTGCCGGGGGGCCACAAAATCGATGCAACCGAGTTGCGGGGGGTAAAATCCTTCGGCATGATGTGCAGTCCACTGGAAATGGGATTGGGCGAAGATCACGAAGGTTTGCTCATTCTCGACGGGGAACCGGAGATCGGCACACCGATAAACCGGGTTTTCCCGGATTCGGATACGGTTTTCGACCTCGAAGTGACCCCCAACCGGCCCGACTGTTTGAGCCATCTCGGAATAGGGCGGGAACTGGCCGCATACTTTGGCAAGGAGCTGGTTTATCCCGAACTCAAAACCGACCCCGGCCACCTCCCTTCAACTGGCCCATCCGCATTGATCGAGGGGGTCACGGTGCTTTCCCCGGAAAATTGCCCCAATTATATTGCCTACAGTATTCGCGGGGTGAAAATCGCCCCCAGTCCGGACTGGTTGCAAGGATACCTCAGAGCGGTCGACCAACGGCCGATCAACAACGTGGTGGATATCACCAACTTCGTTCTGCTGGAGCTGGGCCAGCCTCTGCACGCCTTCGATGCGAACAAGATCGGCGGCAGGGAAATTATCGTAAGGCAAGCCCAGGAAGGTGAGACAATTGTCACCCTCGATAACAAGGAACGGATCCTCAATTCCGATATGTTGGTTATTGCCGATGCGGAGAAACCCCTGGTTGTGGCCGGCGTCATGGGATCGGTCGAGGCGGAAGTCGATGAAAACACGGTGGATATCGTTTTGGAATCGGCCTATTTCAACCCTCCCAATATTCGAAAAACTTCTCGGCGATTGGGCTTGTCCTCGGACAGTTCCTACCGATTCGAACGCGGAGTGGATCCCAATGGGGCCGACTTCGCCGCGCTCCGGGCCATCGACCTGATTATGGAGATGGCAGGGGGAGAAAGGGTCGGACCGGTGATTCAGACGGGGGCGGAACCGGCGGTGGAGCGGGAGATTGCCATCTCCCCCCAATATATTCGCAACCTGGCGGGGTTTGATTTTCCCGATGGCAGGATCAGGGAAGTTTTACGTGCCCTGGAATGCGCGGTGAGGGAAAGGGATGACCACTGGAAGGTCGAGCCGCCCAGTTGGAGGGGAGATTTATACCGACCGGCCGATCTGGCCGAAGAATTTCTGCGCCTGTATGGAAGCGACCGCATACCGGACGCACCGGTCGCGATGAGCGGGATGGATCACAGGGATGCTCCGGTCGCCTCACTGGCCCGACAGCATTCCCGATATTTGGCCAACCGGCATTTTCAGGAATGCATAAATTACAGTTTGCGTTCGGAGGATGAGATCAGCCGGTGGTTTGGCCACCTCGACCTCGACCCATTGCGACTGGAAAACCCCATCGCTTCAGATCAAACCCACTTGCGGGTATCCCTTATCCCGGGTCTATTGGACGCCCTTAAATTCAATCGGGCCCGCGACACGGGATTGGAACGGGTCTTCGAGGTGGGAAACATTTTTCATGAACGGGAAAGACGGGTTTATGAACTGTTTTCCGTTGCCTTCCTGGTTTTTATCCCCGATCGCACCACCAGTTGGAAAAAGCGCGAGGCCTTCGATTTTTATTCGGCCAAGAGCATTATGGAAGTATTGGCAAAGGCCGCTGGACTGGATATCGAAAGCATTGGTTACCGGACGGTGGATGGGGGCGGTTCCCTATGGCTGCAAGGCCATTCGGCTAGTGTGGGGACCTTGACCGATGATGGCTTCGAGGCCCAAATCGGCCGGCTCCGTTTCAAAGTGGTCAAGGAGTGGGACCTGGAGGGCGACGTGCTGGGGGGAAGTCTGGAAATTCTCCCCGCAAAACTGGGGGAAGACGAGGGCTTGGTTACCTATCGGCCCTTCAGCCAATTTCCTCCGGCCGCAAAGGATTTGGCCCTTGTGGTGGACGAATCCTTGTTGGCCGAAACGGTTCGTTGCCAACTGGGAAAGATGGCGAGGCAGGTGGCGGGCAAACGATTTGATCTCGAAGCGGTATCGGTTTTCGATGTCTACAAGGGTGAAGGCATTCCAAAAGGGAAAAAGAGCCTGGCCTTCAACCTCCGGTTTCGCGCCAACGATCGCACCCTGACGGACAAGGAAGTTGGAGAGGTGTTCTCCGCATTGCAGGACCGGGTCGAGGCCTCGACCCCTTACCGGATCAGGAATTAGGATGAGGGACCCGCATTCCTTCGATATCGACTATGTGGCCCATCTGGCCCGCCTGGAGCTGACCTCTCAGGAACGGGAGAGATTTTCCGCTCAACTGGGCGATATTCTGCAACACTTCGCCCAACTCGATGAGGTCGACGTTTCCTCAGTGGAACCCATGGCCCACGCCTTCCCCGTAGAGAATGTCTTCCGCGAGGACAAATCGGAACCGGGCCTTTCCCCGGAAAGGGCCCTGGAAAACACCCCGCGAAAACGCAAAAACATGGTTCAGGTGCCCAAGGTGGTCGAAGGCTGATACTCCCAAATCCGGATAGAACCATGCCAGGCGAAATCTATTTTAAAACCCTCGCCCAACTCCAGGAAGCGCTCGCGAGCAAATCCATATCTTCGGTCGAGTTGACTCGGGACCACCTGGATCGAATCCAAGCCGTGGATGGACGGATCCAGGCATTCAATTCCTGGGACGAGGAGGATTGCCTGAGGCAAGCCGAGGCCTCGGATGAACGCCGGGCTGCGGGCAGGATTAAGGGCCCGTTGGATGGAATTCCGGTTGGAGTGAAGGATGTCATCGCCGTGAGGGACCAGCCGCTCACTTGTTCAAGCAGGATGTTGGAGCATTTTGTGTCGCCCTACGACGCAACCGTTATCTCGCGTTTGAAAAATGCCGGGGCGGTATTGCTGGGCCGTTTGAACATGGATGAATTTGCCATGGGTTCGTCCACCGAGAACTCGGCCATTAAAATCACTTTCAATCCCTGGGACACATCTCGGGTGGCGGGTGGCTCCAGTGGTGGAAGCGCCGCGGCCGTAGCCGCTGGAGAGTTGCCGGTTTCCCTGGGCAGCGACACCGGTGGTTCCATTCGTCAACCGGCATCATTTTGCGGTGTGGTGGGGCTGAAACCCACCTATGGACTGGTTTCACGTTTCGGCTTGGTGGCTTTCGCATCTTCCCTGGACCAGATAGGCCCCTTGACCCGAACAGTGGGGGACGCCGGACGGATGCTCCAGGTAATAGCCGGACACGATCCACGGGACTCCACCTCCATCGACACTTCGCCGCCGGATTATTCCGAGGGTTTGGCCGAGAAGAAGGGTCCCTGGAAACTCGGAGTTCCGCAGGAGTATTTTGCCGAGGGGCTGGATCCCGAAGTCAAAGCGGCGATTGAGGCCGCCATCGACTGGTATGCGGATCGGGGTTGTGAGATTGTAGAGATATCCCTCCCCCACATGCATTTGGCCATATCGGTTTATTACATTATCGCCACGGCTGAGGCCTCTTCCAATCTGGCGCGCTACGATGGTGTGCGCTATACCCACCGCAGTGATAGAGCCGGAGATGTGGTGGACCTGTATTTCAAGAGTCGGGCCGAAGGGTTCGGGGAGGAAGTCAAACGCCGCATTATCCTGGGCACCTACGTGCTGAGTTCCGGTTACTACGACGCCTACTACTTGCGGGCGCAAAAAATACGCTCCCTCATCCGCCAGGATTTCACCAAAGCCTTTGCCAAGGTGGACGGTTTGCTCACACCTACATCCCCCTTTGTTTCCTTTAAAGCCGGTGAAAAAACGCGAGATCCACTGGCCATGTATTTGAGCGATATCTATACGATTTCGGCAAATCTTGCCGGTATTCCGGGAATCTCCCTGCCCTGCGGTTTCAATTCCCAAGGCCTGCCCATAGGGCTGCAGATCCTGGGAGAGCCCATGGAAGAGGCAAACCTGCTGGCTATTGCCCACAGCTTTGAACGGGCCCACGATTTCACCGACCGGCACCCGAACCCGGCCCCGCCTGATTGATGGAATACGAAGCGGTCATCGGACTGGAAGTCCACGTGCAGGTAAAGACGGAGTCGAAGATCTTTTCTTCGGTCGGGGTCGGATTTGGAGCTCAGCCCAACTCCCTGACCGATCCCGTGGTGCTGGGATTTCCCGGGGTGCTCCCGGTGATCAACCGCGAGGCGGTAGAGAAGTCGATCAAGGTGGGAATGCTGCTGAACGGCTCCATTCCCCGGGTAACGAAGTGGGATCGTAAAAACTATTTTTACCCGGACAGCCCGAAGAATTACCAGATCTCCCAATTCGACCAACCCATTTGCTCCGGGGGTGAATTGGAAATCGAGTTGAAGGGGCCTTCCCGCAATGTGATGGGAGAGCATAAAACCATAGCCTTGACTCGGGCCCACCTGGAGGAGGACGTCGGAAAATTAATCCATCTGGAGAACGAAAGCCTGGTCGACTTCAACCGGGCCGGGACTCCCCTGTTGGAAATCGTATCCCAACCGGACATGCACACCCCGGAAGAGGCCTACGCCTACTTGACTGCGTTGAAGATGCTCCTGATCTACGGGGAGGTTTCCGATTGCGACATGGAGAAGGGCCAGTTGCGCTGCGATGCCAATGTCAGCGTTCGGCCGGTGGGCCAGAAGGAACTGGGGGTAAAAGTGGAAATAAAAAATCTCAATAGCATTTCCGGAGTGCGCAATGGATTGGCCTATGAAATTGAGCGTCAGATCCAGGTATTGGAGGGGGGAGGAACCTTGGCCCAGGAAACCCGTGGCTGGGATGCGGCCAAGGGCATGACCTACCATATGCGATCCAAGGAGGAGTCGCACGACTACCGCTATTTTCCCGACCCCGACCTGATGCCGGTCCGGATCGATCACCAGTGGCGGGATCGCCTGCACGCCTCCCTTCCCGAGAAACCCTTTGATCGCCAGCGGCGCTACTTTGATGCGTATGGTCTGCCCTATACCCTGACCTCGGTTCTGATTTCCGATCCCGAACTTTGCCATTTTTTCGAGGAAGCGGCCAAGCGCGCCAAAAGGCCCCGGCAAGCGGCCAATTGGATCGTCAACAACCTCCTTGGAGAATTGGGAAGGGCCGGGTTGACCTTGTCCGAGAGTAAGGTCTTCCCCGACCAAATTGCCCAACTGGTCAACCTGATCGGGGAAGGGGTCATTTCCAAAAACCTGGCCAAGGAGCGGGTTTTCCCGGAAATGTTCAAAACCGGAGACAATCCAGCCGCCATTGTGCAAGCCAGGGGTCTCGGACAGAGCGAAAGCGCGGAGGATTTGGAGAAGATTTGTTCGGAAATCGTCCAGGCCAACCCCGATGCGGTGGCGGAGGTTTTGAGCGGCAACAAGAAAGCCATCAATTTCTTGAAGGGTCGCGTCATGCGGGCCACTCGGGGAAAAGCCAATCCCGCATTGGTCGGGTCATTGCTGGAGGAACTCATAGCCGAAAAGGGTTGATCAAATAAAGCCGCTTTTCTTGAGTATGACATGGCCAATGTTCTGAATGTCATCTGCCGACTGCCCATGGATTTTCTATGAATGGAAAAGACTTTTCCCAGGTTGTAGACCTCGTTCTCAAAGATGATTCCCGCTATGGGAAGGGCGCCTATTACTTTGTTCGAAAGGCCCTGGACTACACTGTCAAAAATCTCAAAGGAGATAAGGAGCGGACCTCCAACCACGTCTCTGGGCAGGAATTGTTGGAAGGGATCCGCGAATATGCCCTCGACCAGTACGGGCCGCTTGCCCTCACCGTTCTGACCAATTGGAATGTAAGGAAGTGTTCGGATTTCGGGGACATCGTGTTCAACTTGGTCGACTTCGGGGTTTTGGGCAAAACGGAGCAGGATCAAAGGGAGGATTTCCTCAACGGATACGATTTCAAGGAGGTGTTCCTACAACCCTTCCGGCCCAAGAGCCGCCGCATACCACCCTTCAAGGGAAAAATAGTGGAAAGCCCCGGGGTTGAAGGCTTGTCCTGAGTCCGCTTTCCTTGGACTTTGGCATATGGGCGACCTCTATTCCGATCTCATTCCCCTGTTGGAACACCCCAACCACCGCCGTCTGCTGGACAACGGCATGACCGTTCTGGTGCGCGAGGACGCTAGCAGCGCGATCAGTTCCGTTCAGCTCTGGGTAAAGACAGGCAGCATACACGAGGGGGCATTCCTCGGCGCCGGGTTGTCCCACTACCTGGAACACATGCTGTTCAAGGGAACCGGGCGGAGGAAGGGGAAAACGATCAGCCGGGAAGTGCAATCACTCGGAGGCCATATCAACGCCTACACCACTTTTGACCGGACGGTTTATTATATCGACCTGCCCAGCGAACATACGCGGCAGGCCATGGACATCCTCAGCGATGCCGGATTCAAGGCCAGGCTTCCGGCCGACCAGGCGGAAAAGGAACGCGCAGTCATTTTGCGCGAAATAGACATGGGCATGGACGACCCCGATCGACGACTGGGACGGGCCTTGTTTGAAAGCGCCTTCATCCGGCATCCCTACCGCTACCCGGTCATTGGTTACAGGGAAGTTTTTGAAACGGTTGACCGGGAAGATTTGTCGGGCTACTACCAGTCTCGCTACGTCCCAAACAATATGGCGCTTGTGGTAGTGGGAGATGTGGAGGTGGAACGCGTAGTTGAATGGGCGGAAGAACTCTTTGGAGGGGTCAATCGTAAGCCACTGGCCGAGATTTACATTCCGGATGAACCGGCCATGCTGGCTGCGCGGCGGCAAACTGTGACCGGAGATGTAAACCTGACCCGCATTGGCCTCGCCTTGCGGATTCCCGGTATCCATGCCCCGGATGCCCCCGCCTTGGATCTACTGGCCGCAATTCTGGGCGCTGGAGAAAGTTCCATTTTGTGGGAGCGGCTTCGGGAAGATGAAAAATTGGTTTACCAGGTTGGCGCTTCCAGTTGGAATCCCGGTTCCGCCGGTTTGCTACTGGTTTTCATGGTGACCGATGAAGCCAAGGCGGAAGGAGCAGTGGAAGCGTTCTGGCAGATTGTAGAGGAGTTGAAGGGTGAGGGGATTCCCCAAGAACGTTTGGCCAAAGCCCGGCGGCAAGCCATAGTGGCCGAGGTGAACAGCCGGAAAACCATGAATGGGCAGGCTTCCCACATGGGAGCGGCGGAGGTGGTGATAGGGGACCTGGAATATCCACGACAATACTTGGAGCGGATCCGGAGCGTAACCAACCGAAAACTGCTAGAAACAATCAACGCCTATCTCCTCCCGAGTGGATGCGCACAGGCTATGCTCAAACCAAAATCAAACGTCCCCCGGACAAAAGGCACGGGTAAAGGGAGGACATCCTTGCCCCAATTCAAGGAGGTGACCTTGGATAATGGAGCCCGGCTGCTCTTTCAGGAAACCGCCGCGTTTCCAAAAGTGCACATTCGGGTGATTTTTCGTGGCGGCCCCCTTTGGGAAGATCCCGGTAAGCGCGGCATCACCACCCTGTTTTCCACCTTGATGACCAAGGATACAAAAAAACGGACCAGCCGGGAAATCTCCCGGGCCATTGAAGCCGTAGGGGGCGCTTTTAATGGATTTGCCGGCAACAATACCTTTGGCTTCGGACTGGAATCGCTTCCCCAGGATGTCGACCTGAGCCTGGACCTGATGGGCCAGGCGCTCTTCCACCTCACAATCCGACCGGATACCCTGGAGCGGGAAAGAGAGGCATTACTTGCGCAAATCCGGGCAACGGATGATGACATGATCGATTTCGGGATTCGCGAATTGAGACAAAACTTTTTCGGCCGAAATCCCTATGCCGTTTACCCCTATGGGAAAATGGAGGATGTAGCCGAAATCAACCGGCGCGATCTTCGGTCGTTTGCGCAAAAGTTGATGGTGGCCGGAAACTGCGTCATAGCGGTGAGCGGAGCATTTGAAGGCTCCGTTTTGGAGGAGAAGCTCTCCATCCTCCTGGCCGGGATGGAGAGGGGAAATTTGAGAGAGGAGGGACGGGTTTACCATCTTCCCGCCGCAACGGGCCGCAAAGAATTGAATCTGGATCGTGAACAAGCCGTGATCTTCCAGGCTTTTCCCGGTCCCGGAATCAACCAGGACCAAGACATGACCCTGGCCTCGGTATTGGAAGAAACCCTAAGCGGGATGAGCAGCCGGTTGTTCGAGCGAGTTCGGGACGATTTGGGACTGGCTTACTACCTGGGGAGCAGCCGGATCACGGGAATGGATACCGGCATGCTGTTTCTCTATGGCGGCACCCATCCCTCTGCCGCTGAGATGGTTTTGCAAGAGATGGCGGAGGAAATCGAACGCCTTCGCGCCGGAAAGGTCGGGCGGGAGGAACTGGAAAGGGCAAAGATCTGTTTGAAGGCCCAAAGGCGCATGAGCCTGCAAACCATTGGAGCCCGGGCCATGCAGGCCGCTCTCAACGCCACTTACGACTTGCCCATCAATGACTGGATGAACTTTGACAAAAAATTGGATGCCGTATCCGCCGCCAAACTCACCGAATTTGTCAAAAACTACCTGCGGAAGGATAAACGATTTGAGCTGATTGTGCGGCCGTCAGGGGCCAAAGGTTAAATTTTTCC
>JAABVD010000007.1 GCA_014529615.1 Opitutia bacterium | reverse complement strand
AACACCAGAACTTCTACTTGGGTACCGGGTTCACCTACTGCCGTTGCCGATCCGATCAGGCGTTCATCGCCCGTTCCCACAATTGCACGATTGGAAAGATTGCGTAGTCTAGCCCGGTTTACTGTAGTTGCAACTTGGACTGAAGCGGAGGCTCCGGACCAGGAAGCGTCACGCACCGCCCTGACGCGGTAGAGGTAATCCGTGTTGCTGGCCACGGTGGTGTCTTCAAACATGGTAACCCCGGCCCCAACCGAACCAACCAGTTCCCAGACGTCGCTTCCCTCCACGGAACGCTCGATACGAAAACCGGTTTCATCATCCGATGCATCCGTCCAGGTAAGCATTATCATTCCGGGGAAAGCTTGTGCCGCGAGACCGGAAGGGTCTGCGGGAGCCGAGCCGGAGGTCACATTCGAGGCCAGACCGTCCGCACTATCGGAGGATCCTCCTCCAGTCAGGAGATTATCGGCATCGGTGGTCAGAAAGATGAGACTGTGTCCCGAGGTTCCATCCGCCGGAGTCGTCCACGGATCGGTGTCATCAAGGGTTCCATTGGCATACATACCATAGGGAACGGCTTCGCCCGGCGCATCACTGGGCAGGCTGAGAGTGGGAAACCAATAAATGGCCAAAGGATCTCCCTCGCCCCAATCGCCGAAAAAAGATACCGCTCCGGTGGTTCCCTGAAAGGCGCCGGGGGTGTTGCCACCGCCGGTGGCAATGTCCCACATCCCTACCAGATAATCGTCCGCGGTGACGAAGGCTGTGGGGCTGGCCCCTTGGAAGCCATCTCCACTGGTATCCGCGACCAGGACGAGAACTCCCGATTCGGCCATGTCGGTCCCGCTGGGATCTTGCAATCTTTCAGCCGAAATTGTGAAGCTGACCGAGGCATGGATTTGGGCTGAAAGGAAGCAGACCCCATAAAAGTAATAAAAACCGATTTTCCCGAAGGAAATTCTCCATAAATTGTAGATCAAACAGATTGGGGACGGGCGGGTTTATTGATGAGTTGGCACGGGGTGGGTTAGACCATTAATTTCCGTAATTGGGTTCGTTTATCCAGATACGCTCGTTCACATCGGCGGCCATGGCTTGGCGGATGACAAATCCAACCCCCGGCAAAAAGACCTCCTCGGACCCCACGTCGTCGGTCCCGTCATTTTTGCGCCAGGCTGTTCCATCAAAAGTGTACTTGTCCGCATTGGCGATCATACGGTTCATCTGCGACACGGTTTGGTCCCAGACGTACAAGGCTCCCCCAGACCCGAGGTTGGTGCCAAGGCCGGACTCGTCCAGCGTCATTTCGATGGGCCGCTGCAACCCTATGATGTTATCCTGTTCGGAGATATCCTGATAAAGAAGGGGCAGGGCGATTTTACCCATGATGACTTCCCCGGTAAAGGTAATGGTGGTGGCAGTGCCGGTGTTGTGCCGAACAATGAAAAATCCATCGGGTACAATAATGGTATCCGAGTAGTCCCCATTCAGATCTCCACCAACTTTCTTCCACTCTCCGGCAAGGTAATAGTAGATGCTGTCGGCGGCTTGGTTGATGCCGATGGCATTTGGATCCTGAAACAGGATCTCCGTATCGCGAGTGACGTGTGAGGTGGCGGCATTGACCCCTTCCCCACCCGGGAAAAGCGTTCCCAGGGTCCAGTAAGGATGAATGGACAACCTGTCTCCCGCTGCAATTTGCGCCAACGTATCGGCCTCGATGTCGAGGGTCAGGGTATCGGCCGTATTGCCGGAAATGGTGGCGTAATGACCCTCCCACGATCCGGAACGTCCGAAGACATAATGATCACCAGCCCAGGCGTCTTCCGTCCATCCCGGTGAACCGGAAACGGTCACCTCGCTGCCACTGTAGGATCCGACAATCCCATTGAAGACGGCGGGATGAATCAAGGGAAGGGAAACGAGGGTATCCGAGTTGCCCGGGGCAGAGATCTGGATGACCCCTACGGGGTTTGTGGTGGCTTCAATTCCATCTACCTGATTGGTCAAGGACCCAATCCAAAAAAAAGTAGTGGCGATAAGGGCGGGATTAAGGCGTTTCATGATGAAATTAATTTGGGGAAAGGGCATGCGATAAACCATTTGCATTCAAGATATTCAATTCCATTTTAAGGATCCGGAAACAAAGATAGGACTCATTTAAGGAGAAGTAAATTCCTATTTGAAAGGAAGAATACCCCAATTTTAGCAGAAAGAGGGCAATTTCCGGGCATGAACTTGTTGGATTGGCCCCGGCCTCGCCACTGATTTCAAGAATCTTTCCGTTATTTTGCCTCCTTTCCACGTTCGTCTTTCAATAATTTATATTCCAGGGAATCCAAGAGGGCTTCCAGACTGGCCGCAATTATATTGTCGCTGGCCCCCACCGTCCCCCAGATGCTCTCCCCGTCGGTGGATTCGATAAATACCCGGGTCATGGCATCCACTCCTTTTTCGGATTGGAGAATGCGGACTTTGAAATCCCGCAGTTCCACCTGCTCCAAGGCGGGAAAATCGTTCTTCAAACCGGAACAGATGGCCTTGTAAAGCGCGCTCACCGGACCAGTGGATTCGGCCACGCAGTGGTGCAGATTGCCGGCAACTTCTATTTTCACGGTGGCCTCCGCCACGAGGTCGGCGTTTGCCTCGGGCTTGCCCTCGATCACGCGGTAACCTTGCAGATTGAAAAAGGGCAAGTGGTGTTTTAAAAATTTTGAGAGGAGCAGTTCGAAAGAGGCATCGGCGGCTTCGTATTGGTAACCGCTGTGTTCCAAGCGTTTCAATTTGTCCAGAAAGGTTATGATTTCAGGGGATTTATTGTCGATCTCCATGCCCATTTCCTTGGCCTTCATCATGAGGCTGCTTCGCCCCGACATATCGGAAATTAAAATCCTCTGCCGGTTGCCAACCAACTTTGGCTGGATGTGTTCGTAGCTCCGGGCCACCTTCAGGGCCGCGTTGGCGTGTACGCCCCCTTTGTGGGCAAAGGAGGAAGCGCCGATAAAGGGCGCCCGGATGTCGGAGCGCACATTGGCCAGGTCGTCGATGTAGAGTGACAATTCCCTGAGCCCATCCAGGTTTCGGCGACAATGGAGTTGGCGGCCCATTTTCAGAACCAGATTCGGAATTATGGTGGTGAGGTTGGCGTTTCCGTTCCTCTCTCCATATCCGTTCATCGTGCCTTGCACCATGGTGGCGCCCACTTCGACCCCGGCAAGACTCACCGCAACCCCCACCCCGGCGTCGTTGTGACAGTGCACCCCGATGGGAACCCCGGGGAATTTTTCGACGACTGACCGGGTGATCCTTTGGATTTCGGAGACGAGTTTACCTCCATTGGTATCGCATAATACGACAAAATCAGCTCCACCATCAATTGCGGCAGCCAGGGATTCCATGGCATATTCCTCATCTTCCACGTACCCATCGTAAAAATGCTCGGCATCGTAAATGACTTCCTGGCAGGACGCTTTCAGGTATCGGACCGAATCCTCGATCATGGCCAGGTTTTCTGCGCAAGTGGTCCGCAAAACCTCCGTCACGTGCAGGGTCCAGGTTTTGCCGAAAATCGTTACCACATCCGTCCGGGCCTCCAGCAAAAGCTTGATTTGCGGGTCGTCCTCCACGTTGAGGTTAGCTCGGCGGGTTGATCCGAAGGCGGCCACCTTGGCGTGATTCAAGGAAAGGGATTTAACCTCCTCGAAGAAAGCCATATCCCGGGGGTTGGAACCGGGCCATCCACCTTCGATGTAATCGATCTGAAAATTATCCAGCTTCTGAGTTATGAGGATCTTGTCGGTGGCGGAAAACGAAATCCCCTCACCTTGAGTGCCGTCCCTCAGGGTGGTATCGTATATTAAAATGGGATTCTCCTGGTTCATTGGGGTTAAACGTGTTCTCGGATAAAGGTTTTGATGGCGTCGGCTTGGGCCGGAACCTCGAATTTGGTTTCCGGTTTCGACTTCAAGACTTCCAATGAAGGATGAGTGGGTTCATTGCCTGTACATTCGGCGAGGGTGTCCGGAAATTTTGCCGGATGTGCGGTCGAGAGAATCAGTTGAGGATGTTCGTCGTCCATTTGAGTGAAGCCGCAAGCGGTGTGTGGATCGATCACGTAACCATACCTCTCGAAGACCGCGCAAATTATTTTTCTAATATCATGGTCGTCGGTTCTGCTGGAGCTGAGGGTATCGGTATCGAAACCCTCGAAAAAGTAGACACCCGATTTCCGAATGGATGACATGACGGACCGGACCTTATCCCCATTGCCACCGAGGAAATAGAAGAGAAATCGTTCGAAATTGGAGGCCACCTGGATGTCCATGGAAGGGGCCAAGCTGGCTGTTACCTGATGGGCTCGGTAGATGCCGGTGGAAAACAAACGGTGCAAAATGTCGTTCTGGTTGGTCGCCACCCGAAATGATTTTAAGGGAAGCCCCGCCTTTTGTGCCATCCAACCGGAAAGCACGTTGCCGAAGTTCCCGGTCGGCACTACAAATTTAGCGAGGTCTCTCACCCCCTCAGGTAGTTGCCAGTAGCTGAAAATGTAATAAACGCATTGTGCCAGGAGGCGGGCCAAGTTGATTGAATTCACCGCCGACAAATTGACTTCGCGTTTGAAATCCTGATCGCTAAAGGTTTCCTTCAAGGCGAGCTGGGCGTCGTCGAAATTCCCCTCGATAGCCAATGGGAAGACATTGTCCGCGCCGGTGCAAGTCATCTGCCGCTCCTGCAGGGGCGCAATCTTCCCATTAGGGTAGAGGATGAAGATATTCACTCCTTTCTTTCCCAGCAATCCTTGGATAGCGGCAGCTCCCGTATCGCCCGAGGTCGCCACCAGGACATTCAAGGGCCGGCCGGTCCTCTGAATCTGGTGAGCGTAGAGATTTCCCAGTAACTGCAATGCGAAATCCTTGAAGGCCAGGGTCGGGCCGTGGAACAATTCCAGGACCCACAAATTTTCGTCCAATTGCCTGACCGGGGCGCGATCCTCAACTGCGAATCCCCGATAGGATTCATCGACCAATTCGGCCAGCGCCCCGCAATCCACATCAGTGGCAAAATGCTTGAGGAAGGACAGGCAGGTTTCCTCGTAGGTCAAACCCTCCCACCCCTTCATTTCCTCTCCCAAATCGGGCAATGCCTCCGGAAGGTAGAGGCCTCCGTCAGGGGCCAGACCTATAGCTACCGCCTCGCTAAAGGAGACCGGGTCCGTTTGTCCCCGGGTGCTGATATATTTCATGGGCCAAGGGTTTCCAGGCCAAAGGCTTTATGGGCCACCTGGGCGGAAAGATCCGCCTTATCCGAATCGATCGCCACCGAGATCTTTATCTCGGAGGTGCTGACCAACTGAATATTGACACCGGCAGCGGCCAGGGTTGTGAAAAGGGTGGCGGCCACGCCGGAATGGCTTCGCATGCCGATGCCGACGACGGACAGCTTGGCAATGTCGGTGGAACGGGTCAGGCGACCCCCGATGTCCCGAAAAACGCGGTTCACCACACCCTCCGCTTTGCGGGTGTCATCCTTGGGAATGGTGAAGGTCATATTGGCTTTTCCCTCCCGTCCTATATTCTGCACGATCATATCGACCAGTATATTGGCCTTGGCCAGGGCCGAAAATAGCGTGGCAGCGGTCCCCGGTTCATCGGGCAAATCACTGACCACCAGCAGGGTTTGACTTTTGTCGAGCGCCACTCCGCGCACCAACACATCTTCCATGGAAGCAACTCCTTCTTTCACAATTGTCCCGGGTTTCTGGTTAAAACTGGATCGAACTTCGAACATGACCCCAAATTTCTTGGCAAATTCCACTGCCCGAGCCTGCATCACCTTGCTGCCCATGCTGGCCAATTCGAGCATTTCATCGTAACTGATCTCTTCCAACTTGACGGCATCGACCACGATGCGCGGATCCGCCGTAAAAACGCCTTCCACATCGGTAAAGATCTGACAGCGATCGGCTTTAAGACCGGCCGCCAGCGCCACCGCGCTCAGGTCCGATCCGCCGCGTCCCAGAGTGGAAATTTGCCCGTCCAGGTTGACCCCTTGAAATCCTGCCACGATCACCACTTTGCCGTTTTCCAGCAATTGGGGAATATCCCCTCCTTCGATCCGCTTGATGCGAGCCTTGGTGTGAGCCCGGTCGGTTATGACTCCTGCCTGGGCTCCGGTCCTTGATTCGGCCGGAACCCCCAGGGCATGGAGGGCCATGGCCATCAAAGCGATGGTTTCCTGTTCACCCACGGCCAGCAGCATGTCCATCTCCCGCTCGACCGGTTCGGGATTCAGACTCTTGGCCCGGGCAATCAGATCATTGGTGACACCGGAACGAGCCGATACCACCACGACGACCTCGTTGTCCTCTTCGTAGGTGGACTTTATCCGTTGGGCCACTTTGCGGATTCTTTCTACCGTTCCGACCGAGGTCCCCCCGTATTTCTGTACGATGCGCTCCATGCCTTTAGTTGGGAAAGGATGCTATCCTGAGAACAAAGGGTTTGCTCAGGACGATCTCTAGACCGGACAGGGCCCGTTTGGCCTTGGAAAGAGAAGACTCCGAACAACGATGCGTGGTCAGGGTGATGACGGCAGAGGCGGTTTTGGAGGGGCGCCCTCCCCCATCCTCCTCGAGTTGTTGGACGACTCGGGCGATGCTGATGTTTTCCCGCGCCATCAGAGAAGTAATGGCGGCCAGCACACCGGGTTCATCCCGCACCGTCATCCGAAGATAGAAGGCCGATTT
The DNA here is from genome assembly GCA_014529615.1 of Opitutia bacterium. Taxonomy (GTDB): domain Bacteria; phylum Verrucomicrobiota; class Verrucomicrobiia; order Opitutales; family UBA2995; genus JAABVD01. The sequence goes on along the minus strand of JAABVD010000007.1, from coordinate 14,773 downwards.
GACCTCTTCCCGTTTGGCCACGGCCAGACGGGGAAGTCCCGGTAGCAGGGGGTCATTTTTGTCATCGGGCAAATGGTGCATTTCCGCCCCTCGCAGGGAAAATACGGCATCGGCAATATCCCCAATGACGGCGCTGGCGGTGGCATCCTGACCGGCGCCCCGTCCAATCAGCACCGTTGTTCCCACTACATCTCCGCTGACGCACACCGCATTGTAAACCCCATCGACGCGGGCCAGTATATGCTCCTTCGGCACAAGGGCCGGATAAACCCCCACAAACACTGAATTCCGCTCAAAATCGCTCACCACCGAGGCCAGATGCTTGATCCGATAACCCATGGTATCGGCAACACGCATGTCATTCGAGGTAACTTCGCGGATACCGTCGATTAACATTTCCTGCATCGGTATCCATTTCCCATGGGCCAGAAAAGTGAGTATTCCCGCTTTGTGCGCGGCGTCGATTCCGTCCACATCCAGGCTTTCATCAGCTTCCGCAAAACCGAGTTCCTTGGCTTCGGCCAAAACTATCTCAAACCGTTTTCCCTCATTCTGCATACGGGTGAGGATGTAATTGCAGGTGCCATTCACAATTCCGTGAATGGTGGGGAACCGGTTGGCCACCAACCCCTCACGGATAGATTTGATAATGGGAATCCCCCCGGCCACGCTGGCTTCGAAAAAAATATGGGCCTCGCTTCTGCGAGCGGCTTCGAGAATGTCATTTCCATGCTCACAAAGCAGCGCTTTGTTGGCGGTTACCACCATCTTTCCGTTGCCCAGAGCCTGAATGGTCAGTTCCCGGGCCAAATCCGTTCCCCCGATCAGCTCGCATACGATTTGCACTTGGGGATCGTTGACCACCTCCCAGGGATCCTCCGTAAGCAAGTCCCGGTCTACCCGCACTTTTCTTTTAATACGTCTATCGCGCACAGCAATTCGGTTAACCTTGAGCCGGACCCCCAGCCGCCTTTCCAAAACCTTCCTGTTTCGATTCATATGTTTGAGCGCCGCCAGGCGAACGCCACCCAAACCGAGTATCCCCAAATTTACTACCGGGCGATTTTCCATGATTACCTCGGAGGAGGTCCGTCTTTGAAAAAGCTGTTTTCCTTTCCTTTTTTCAGCCGGACGATATTCGATTTGTGACGCACGATGAGCAAAGCCGCTATCAGTAGGGAAAATCCAGTTACCCAATACGATTCCACCAGGAAATAACTGGAAATGGGTAGGCTGAGGCCAAACAGGATGGAGGCAAGGGAAACATAACGGAGCGAAAAAAATGTGACCAACCACACTACAATCCCTATTAACACCACCACCGGGGAAAGCACAATCAGTCCACCCATGGTAACGGCAACTCCCTTACCTCCCCGAAATCGCATAAAAACAGAAAAACTGTGTCCTAAAATGGCCGCCAATAGCGCCAGGATGGCCAGCATCTCCCGATATTCGAGGGAAGCCAGAAGCAGGGGAATCAACACCGCGGCGGAGCCCTTGAGAAAATCCAATATGAAAACCGTATTTCCGGCCGCCTTTCCCAGAACCCGCTTTACGTTGGTCGCGCCCGGATTTCGGCTCCCTTCCCTGAAGATATCTACCCCATGCCTTTGGGCGATAAAAGTGGCAAAGGAAAGGGACCCCAACAAGTATCCCGCGCCGCAAAACAATACTATCTGCCAAAAGAGATTCATTGCTCGATAACCATCTGAATTGATTCCATCAATTACAAGACCACCACCAAAGCGGACTCGATCGAGTCGCTCGAAATGATGCTCTGAAAAGCCTTCTCGCTGGGACGACTGTCCAAGTTGACCACGTTCAGGGCCAGGCCGCCGAGGCGATTCCTGCTCAGGGACATGGCTGCTATATTGACCCCGTCCCGGCCCAGGATGGTTCCGATAGTACCGACAATACCGGGAACGTCGTGATTCTCCACCACAATCATGATTCCCTCAGGCGGAGCTTCCACCTCGCGGCCGTTGATGTTCACGATACGGGGCAGTCCGGCTTTGCCAATGACGGTGCCTTCCACCGAGTAACGTCCTCCATCCCCGGTTTCCGCCTCCAGCAGAATCAATTCATGGTAATCGCGGGCTTCGTTGGATTTGACCACTTCGTTTTCCACGCCGAGTTGTTGCAAGAGGATCGGAGCATTTACAGAATTTACAGTATCTCCGCTGATGTTTTTCAAGTAACCCTTCAATATGGTGCGGGTCAACGGATTGGCATCCAAGTCCACAAATTTGCCATAGTAGGTAATGCGCAGCTTTTTTACCTGGTCGGGAGCAATCTGCTGAAGAAAATTGCCCAGGTTTTCTCCCAGCCGAAAATAGGGTCCGAGAGCCTGCAGGGTCTTTCGGTCCACCGAGGGCATGTTGAGAGCATTGAGAATGACCCCACCCCTCAAAGCCTCGGCCAAGCTCTGGGCGATCTCGAGGCCAACACTCTCCTGAGCTTCCCGTGTCGAAGCGCCCAGGTGGGGAGTCAACACCAAATGAGGTATCCCGCGCAGCTCACTGTTTCCGGGAAGAGGCTCCTCCTCGTAAACATCTAGTCCGGCATAAGCGACCTTTCCCGACTGGATAGCTTCCACCAAATCCTTCTGGTTGATGATTCCACCCCGGGCACAGTTGAAAATGCGCACCCCATCCCTCATCCTGGCGAAGGCATCCTTGTCGATCAGGTTGCGGGTGCCTTCGGTCAAAGGCATGTGCACCGTTATGAAATCAGCTTCTGAAAAAACCGTATCCAGATCTCTCAGTTCCACACCCATCTCCTCGGCCCGGGCCGGGGCCAGGTAAGGATCATGGGCCAGGATCCGCATGCCAAAGGCCAGAGCACGGGAAGCAACCTCGCTGCCGATTCGTCCCAATCCCAAAATACCCAGGGTCTTGTGAAACACTTCCACCCCGCTGAACAGCTTGCGGTCCCACTTTCCCGACCTCATGGAAGCATTGGCTTGGGCTATCTGACGAGCGCCGCAAAGGATATGGGTAAAGGTCAATTCCGAGGTGGCAATGGTGTTGCCCCCGGGGGCATTCATGACCACCACTCCCTTCTGCGAAGCGGCTTCCAAATCGATATTGTCGACACCGACCCCAGCTCGCCCCACAACTTTCAATTTGGGGGCGGCCTCGATCACTTCGGCTGTGATTCTGGTCTCACTTCGCACGATGAAGGCAGAAGCGTCCCGGGCCAGTTGCAATACCTCCTCCGGGGATGATCCATAGGCCTCAACCACCTCAAAATCATCCTGCTTTTGCAGATATTCCACCCCGCTGGCGGCAATTCTGTCTGCGACTACAATTCTCATTCGCGATAGGTCAGAAAAACGGATGAATACACCGGTCCCCTTTTCCAATTGCAACGATGAAATGGAACGGGGCTCAGGTCCGCAACCCTTCCCCAGGCCAGGATTTGGAGAAGAGGAAAGAGTTCAGAGAGAAGGGAAAGGAGGGCGGACATTCCTGTCCGCCATATCAATTCATATCACAAACGGCAAACACGCAGACAGGGGAAGGAAGCGCCCAAGGACATAGGCGCGCCAAGGCGCGCTTCATCCGTGCTTATCCGTGTAATCCGTGGTCATTTATCCCGATCAAGTGTGGAGGAGTGATGGGAGAGAATTTGGGGCTATCGGCAATGATCGCTCAATTTCGCCACTAAATCCTTCAAAGGAGTCTCCTCCTCTTTCCCGCTCCGGAGATGCTTGATCTTGGCCACCCCTTTTTCCACCTCATCTTCTCCCAAAATGACGGCCAATCCGGCCCCACTTTGATGGGCTGCCTTGAATTGTTTGCCAAAAGCAACCGGACGCAGGGGGTACTCGACGCTGAAACCGGCCCGGCGCAGGTCATGAAGAAGGCCCAGGGCCGTTGCCGCAGGTTTACCTTTACCCATTATGATAAAGAGATCCGGCTTTTGCGGCCGACAGGGCAGCAAGCCTTTTTCAGAGAGTATCTGCCCAATCACCACATCCCCCATGGCAAAGCCCACAGCGGGCATATCGGGACCCCCCAGCTTCTTTACCAAGTGGTTGTAGCGGCCCCCTCCGGCGATAGCCCGATGTTCTCCCCGTCTGTCAAAAGCCTCGAAAACAAACCCCGTATAGTAGGCCAGGCCGCGCACAACCCCCATGTCGATGCAAATCCAATTGCCCAACCCCATTCTTTCCAGCCGGTCGAGCAACTCGACCCAGGACGATAAACGCCTTTTCACGGCATCGCTCAACTCTCCCCCGGTCAGGTGAGCTTGGACAAAAGCGGAAAGATCATCCATGTTTCTCGTCCGTGTCAGGGTCTCCACATTTAATAAAAAATCTTCCGCGGACCCGTGGAAGAAAGGCCGTAACCGTTCTAGCACCACATCCCGCGACAAGCGTTCCCTTTTATCGATCAGGTTGAGCAGGGCCAAAATGGCTTTCTCTCCCAATCCCAGGCTTCTCAAATATAGAATCCACAAGTCCCGGTCGCTTATCCGGACGACAAAATCGTCCGTGCTCAGGCCCATCATCCTCAGGCTGTGGATGAGCGCTGCTATGACCTCGGCGTCGGCCCCGGGACCGGGTTCGGCAAAAATATCCGCATTGAATTGATAGAAGGAACGCAACCGTCCTCTTTGTCGGCGCTCGTAGCGAAAATTCTCTCCGATGCAAAACCACTTGATGGGCCGCTTCATGGCTTGAGCCCGGGCCGCTACCATGCGGGCCAGGCTCGGGGTCATCTCCGGTCGCAGGGCCACCTCTCTTCCCCCCCGATCGGTAAAGGCAAAGAGCTGACCGACAATTTCATCACCCGACTTTTCCTTGAACAATTCAAGCGATTCCAGGATGGGACCATCGCACTCTTTGAAGTTGAAGGAAAGCGCGGCACGGCGCCAAACCCGGAAAAGGTAATTGCGCACGGCACAATCCTCAGGGTAAAAATCCCTGAATCCAGGCAAGGTTTTAAACATTGGGAAAAGTGCGCGGAAATCCGACGGGAACCCCCCTTCGGGATCAGAATTCGTCCAGGTTCAATTCCTTCAAATTAACCTTGAGGTCTTTTCCCACTTTGAATTTAACCACAGCCCTCCTCGGAATGAGCACATCTATTTCCGGTTTGTTCGGATTGCGGCCAACCCGGGCTTTGCGAACCTGAATCTCGAAAACTCCAAAATTTCTCAGCTCCACATTCTGGCCTTGGCTCAAAGAACGGGCGATTACATCCAATGTCAGTTGAACGATCTCCTTTACCTCCTTTTGCGGATAATTGGTTTTCTGGTAAATATCCAGAACGATGTCTCGCTTCGTCAAATTGTCTGGCATAAGCTGGTTCGCACAGTTTCAGAATATACTTGAATTTTAGTGAAAGAATGGGTTTTCCATTCGTCAATGGCAAAGCAAAATTTGCACGGCAATTTTACAAGTGTATGAGTGACAAAGACCCAAAAAACCCTTTCGAGGAAATTCAAAAACAACTTCAGGAAATTTTGAAGTCCGGGAATTCCAACATTACGGTATCGCCTTACGTTTCCCCTCAACAGGCTGCCCCGCCTGAAAAGCCACCGGAAAGCGCTCCAAAGGAAAACGAAGTACTGAAACGGATCCGAGCCTTCAACCGCAAACCCAAGGAGATTCGCGATTACCTCGACCGCTTCGTCATCCGCCAGACCGAAGCCAAGAAGGTGCTTTCGGTGGCTATCTGCGATCACTACAATCAGGTGCGCCAGTGCATTGAGGACCCCCAGTTGGCGGAAAAGGAATACCACAAACAGAATATTCTCATTCTCGGCCCGACCGGGGTGGGAAAAACTTACCTCATGCGCAACATCGCCAAGCTCATCGGGGTACCGTTCGTCAAGGCGGACGCCACCAAATTCAGTGAAACCGGCTATGTGGGCGCAGACGTGGAAGACCTGGTCCGGGATCTCTACAAATTGGCCAATAATAATGCCGAACTGGCTCAGTACGGCATTATCTATATCGACGAAATCGACAAGATTGCCGGCCACAGCAACCTGGCGGGCAAGGACGTTTCCGGGCGCGGCGTGCAAATCAACCTGCTCAAACTCATGGAAAACGCGGAGGTCAATGTTTTCAGCCCCCACGATATGATGGGGCAAATGAAAGCGATCATGGAAATGAGCCGCGGAGGAAAGAGTCAGAAACGCACCCTCAGCACGAAAAACATTTTATTCATCGTATCCGGGGCCTTCGACAAACTGGCCGAAAACGTGAAAAAGCGGCTCGACCGCAGCCAAATCGGGTTTTCCCAGGACCGGAAGGAGGAAAAGGATTCCCACTTCCTCAAGCTCACTCAAACGAGGGATTTCATCGAATTCGGGTTTGAACCGGAATTCATTGGGCGCCTCCCGGTTCGCGTGGCCTGCGAGCATCTCTCAGCCGAGGACCTGGCCGAAATTCTCAAGAATTCCGAGGGTAGTATTCTCGATCAATACCGGCGCGATTTCAAAGGTTACAACATCGACTTTACCATAACCGACGAGGCCATATTGCAAATCGCCCGCCTCGCCGCCAAGGAAAGGACCGGAGCTCGGGGACTCATGACGGTATTGGAAAAAACTTTCCGCGATTTCAAATTCGAACTCTCCTCCACCCTCATCCACAATTTTGAAGTCACTACCGAAACGGTAGAGGATCCAACCAAGGCCCTGGCCGACCTGCTCATGCATAATCGGGAAGCCTTGAACGAATTTCTGTTTAAAAGGGTAGAAGCATTTCAGCGCAATTTTCGCCAGAAACACGGTCTGGAAATCGAATTTTCCACAGAGGCCTGTGAAAAACTGGTGGCTAAAGCGGTCGATGAAGACCGCTCCACCAATTCGCTCTGCGAACAGTTGTTCAAGGACTACGAGCACGGTTTGAAAATCGTGGCCCGCAACTCGGGCAAGACACGCTTCCTCATTACCCCCGAGGCAGTGGAAAATCCGGATGCGGAACTGTCCAAATGGGTAGTGGAAAGCTTCAAGCAAAAGACTCCCCCCTCTTCCCATGCCTGAAGCAGAGGCGGTTTCCAGGATGTTTGGTCGAATCGCCAAACGCTACGATCTGTCCAATCATCTCCTGAGCTGGGGAATTGATTTCTGGTGGCGGCGGACCCTGGTCGAGAAGGTCAAACGAACCCAACCGGGCATCGTGGTCGATCTGGCAACGGGTAGTGGCGATGTGGCCTTCGCCTTGGAAAGGAAATTGGGAGTTCAGACTGAGGTGCAAGGACTTGATTTTTGCCAACCCATGCTGGACGAAGCCGAACGCAAACGCCTGAACCGGAAGCCCGTTCCCGGCGTTCACTTCGGATGGGCCGATATCCTCGACCTCCCCCTGGCAAGTGATTCAGTGGATGCAGTAACCGTGGCCTTCGGGATTCGCAACCTGGAAAATCGTTCCCGTGGTCTGGGTGAAATATTGCGTATCCTGCGCCCGGGCGGGAATCTGTTTATCCTGGAGTTTTCCCAACCCTACCGGTGGTTCTGCCCCTTCTATTATACCTACCTGAAATATGTGCTCCCCATTCTGGCCGGTTGGATCACGGGCCGGCCAGACGCATACAACTACCTGGGAGGCACCATCATGAAATTTCCCCCGCGAGAGGGCCTCGTATTGGAAATGCGGGAAGCGGGCTTCCGTGATGTCCTCGCCCTTCCCATGACTCTGGGCATCGTCTCCATTCACCAGGGAAAAAAAGTGGCTGGTGAATAGTGATTAGTGGCGAGAGAGAGCGCTTTAACAGGGCCATTCCGGCCCGACTCTGCATGAAAAAGAAAAAAGCAAGCCGCCAATTTAGATTTTCTCGAATCTCGCACTTGAAACTTTGGTCGTTTTTCCTTTGCTTAATCTCCCCTATACCCTTTCCCATGAAATTCCAAATGCATGTGAAATTTATCCTCATCCCGCTATTCCCATTGGGGCTGATGGCCCAGGGGGAACCCAACGAGGAGGGATTTAAGACCTCCACTGTCTCTGATTACCTTTTCTCGAAATACAAATGGGATAAGCCCCAAGAAGAGCCCAAAGAGGCTGAGGTCCAAAACGATACCCCGTTAAAGCCGGCCCAACAAAAAGAGGCGGAAAGCCAGGCCTCGATCGAAGCCCTGATAAGAGAGAGAAACAGGGAAGACCAACGCCGCGCCGGAAGCGACATCGCGGAGGAGGAAGATGGACTCGATACGGTGGAACTGAAGGAGCATCGCGTGAGCGAACTCTACTCACCCCTCATGCGGATGTCAGAAATCAAAAACCTCGAAGTTATCGACCCGGCTTCCGGGGGACGTTACCTGACCGAATCCTATTACACGGACTTTGAAAACAATATCCTGAACCGCTGGACCATTCCCCTGATCGGCCGTTCCCAGGAAGAGCGCGCCAAAGAAAAGTACCGGCATCAGCAATTTCAGGCATTTTTGGACGAGGCAGGGAAAACGCTGGAGCATCTTGACAACCTGGATCCCGAGTACGCCAAACAGGTCCGCAAGGAGTTCAGCGAAACCCAGCACCAATACAACGTGAATGAAAAGAACGTCCACCTCTTCGAGAGCCCCGAGGCCGAATTTTAGGAATTGAGGGGATCAAATGCGGGTCTTGCCCTCCCGACGTATTTCGTCATGAATTATTAAGCAATGGCGGGCGGGGGAGTCCTTCCTCGGAACCCATTTTCCCACCAACTACCCTTTCCCAAACGCATGGCCCCAACCTTTAGTGGACAAGTAATCCTGGTTACCGGCTCCACCCGAGGCATAGGAAGAGCCATCGCGGAGACCCTGGTGGAAAGAGGAGCAACGGTCGCCGTTCACGGCAGGGACCTCGACCAAGTCAAAAAAGTCTGCTGCGCCATCCATCCCGATCGGACTATTCCGGTTGCGGCCGATTTATCGGATCCGGAAACTGCGGGCCATTTGGTTGAATCTGCCTTTCGGCCATGGGGACGGCTGGACGGTTTGGTAAATAACGCAGGGGCCGGTCGCGCCGTAGCATTTCGCGGTCTCAAACTGGAGGACTGGCGGGCCACCCATCAACTGAACCTCGAATCCGTCTTCGTAGCTTGCCGGGGAGCTTATCCTTTAATGAGGCGGGCCCGGTCGGGTTCGATCGTCAATATTGCTTCCTTGGCGGCCCATGGACCCGGGCGGATGATGGGAGCTGATTACGCCGCCTCCAAGGCCGGGCTGATCAGTTTGACTCGCAGCTTTGCCCTGGAAGCGGCCCGCTTTGGCATAAGGTGCAACGCGGTCTCCCCCGGCATGGTGGAAACGGATATGACGGAGGGATTGACCGAGGAAAATATCAGGAATTTGGCCATACCCCTGAAGCGTTTGGCCAAGCCAACGGATGTGGCCAAGGTGGTGGCTTTTCTTCTTTCCGAGGAAGCCTCCTACCTTACCGGACAAGTGTTACACGTGGACGGGGGCCAGTTCATGTACGGATAGGTCATGCCAGATCGATCCAGCTCTCGTATCTCATCACCGCGCCGCGTCGTGGTGACGGGCATGGGCATAGCCTGCGCCTTGGGCATAGAGGAAGCGGTGGTTTGGAAAAACCTCATGGCGGGAAAAACCGGGATCGGACATTTGCGGGCCTTTGACACCACCGCATACAAGATACGTATAGGGGCAGAGGTGCCGGAAGGGCTGATAAGGGGAAAGCTGAAAGAGCTGCGCCGCCGCCCCATCGACCGCGCCCTGGACCTGGCCGTGGTGGTGGCCTGGGACGCCCTTGCCCAAGCCAATCTCATTACGCGGGAACCGCCCTGGTCGGAACAGGATGTGGCGGTTCTGTACGGAACCGGGGTGGGAAGCGCCCAAAGCCATTTCAACGCCTTTTCCACATTTTTTGAAAAGGGACCGAGAGGACTGCGCCCGACAACCGTGCCCCGGTGCATGTACAACGCCATTTCAGCCGGCGTATCCATGCAGTTCAAATTGACCGGGTCCAACTACGTGGTAGTATCGGCCTGCAACTCGGCGGCCAATGCCATGGGAACGGCTTTCCGCATGATACGGGACGGTTACGCGGAAAAGGTGCTTTGTGGAGGATCCGACGGATTCTTCGATCCCTTCTTTTTCGGGGTGTGGAACAATATCGGGGTGCTTTCCCCCATCGAAGATCCGGCCAAGGCATGCCGTCCCTTCGCCCGAGACCGGCGGGGAACCGTTCTGGGGGAAGGGGCCGGAGCAATTGTTCTGGAAACGCTCGATGGCGCTTCGGCCAGAGGGGCCAGGATTCGCGGGGAAATCCTCGGTTACGGGGAATCCTCGGACGCATCGCACATCACACGGCCCAGCGGCGAGGGACAGGCCAAGGCCATCCGCAGGGCCTTGGACGATGCCGGCCTCCAACCGAGGGAAATTGCCCTGATCAACGCCCATGGAACCGCCACCCACAGCAACGACGCTACGGAAAGCCAATCGGTGCGCTCCGCCTTGGGCCCAGCCGCTGACCGGATTCCCGTCATGGCTAACAAGAGTTATTTCGGACACGTCCTTGGAGCATCCGGGATCCTGGAAACCATCACCACCCTCCTGGCTTTGGAGCGCGGCATGGCGCCGCCAAATCTCAACCTTGAAAATCCCGATCCGGCCTGTAGCCTGAACCTTATCGGAAAAGAACCTGTAACCATCAATCGGGGGCCAGCCATGAAAAACAGTTTCGGTTTCGGAGGCGCCAACGGGGTGCTTATAGTGGGTCCCACCATCTGACAACTATCCATGAGTGAAAAATCAAAGACGGAATCGATCATCCGGAAGTTGCGGGAAATAATGGAAACCTGCGCAATGGAGGAACTCGACTGGAGCAAATACGGTCCCGATTCGACCATCGAATCCCTGGGGCTGGATTCGCTCACAATTCTGGACCTGCTTTACGACGTCGAACAAGAACTCGGGGTGCATCTGGAAGCAAGGGACATCGTCTCGATTAGAAACATGGGGGAGATGGCTTCACTGCTGATCGATAAAGGCGCTTGAAGAGCATCCGTCATTTTATCGAGTATTGCCTGGCCCGCATTCTACTCCTGCTCGTCGATACCCTGCCCTTCGGAATATCCTGCCTGGTGGCCCGAGGCGCCGCCAATCTATGGTGGGTGTTCGACCACCGGCGCCGCAAGGTAGCGCGCGACAACATTCTTCGCGCCGGAATCGAAACCGACCCGAAGCGTGCCCTCGCCTTGGCCAGGGGAGCCAATCACCACATGGCTCTGGTAATAGTCGAGTCCCTCCGGTCCCGGAAGATTCTCACCAGGGATAGATTCCGGGATCACCTGGAGATCAAAATAAAGCCGGATGTTCTCGCAGCTTTGGAGAATCCGGACCAGGGCCTGATCGTGGCTTCGGGACACTTCGGAAATTGGGAAGTTGCGGCCCATTTTCTATCTCGTTACAAGCCCGTGGCGGGAATCACGCGCCGAATGAACAATCCCCTCATGGAAAAGCTGGTGCAAAGCCGGAAATCCGCCCACCGGTTCCGTCCCATCCCCAAACGCGACAGGAATTCGGCGCGCTTTCTGGAGGTGTTGGAAAACAAGGAAATCCTGGCCCTGCTCTTTGATCAGCACGCCACAACCCACGGCATGATAATCGACTTCTTCGGATATCCCGCCGCTACCTTCAAGACGGTGGCCATGCTCCACCTGGTCACCCGAGCCCCTCTTTGCTTTGGGTCCTGTAAAAGGGTTGGCCCCTTGAAGTTCGAAATTTCTACTTCTCACCTCATTGAATGCCCCCCCAGTGGCAATAAGAACGAGGACATCCGTTCCATCCTGAACCAATTGACCCAGTACCTCGAAGCGTCCATTCGCCAGGCGCCGGACCAGTATATCTGGGGCCACCGGCGCTGGAGGGATTGACCCCTTTCCTCCACACTTAATCATGATCCTAATCCTGATCCTGATCGTGATCGAAAAAGGTTGGAGAAAGGCACAGAGGCACAAAGGGAAGAGAGGGAGCAGCGCCCAAGGGCGCTTCCTCCATCACTCCATTTCTTCACTTCTCCTCCTAGTAGCAGCGTTCGGGATTGACCCCTTTCCTATTTCACCGGCCGGTTTTGGCGGAAGCGTGCTTTTCGCCTTTCCCGTTCTTCGAGCCTGATTTTCAGGGGAATCACTTCCGGAGCGGCTTTTCGGGGTATCCACTCGCCCAACCGGCTTTTGACCGCGGCGAAGGCCGGGTCCGAAGCGAGGTTTCTGAACTCGTCGGGATCGATTTGGTGATGGTAGAGTTCCTCGGCCCCATCCCGGTAACGAATGTAACGCCAATCCCGATTGCGGACGGCATGATTGCCCTGGTAGCTCGAGATAATGACCGGGCTGGGGCGCGGGGTTGCGGGATCTTCAATCTGAGGAACGACACTGATGCCTTCGAGCAAAGCATTCCGGGGCAATCCACACATTTCCAAGAGGGTGGGATAAACATCGAGCAGGCTGACCGCCTCCCGGCAATGGTCTCCCGGCTCGATACCCGGACCAGCTATGATAAAAGGGACGCGGGTAGACTCCTCCCAAAGGGTGCGTTTGGCCCAATGTTGTTTTTCCCCCAGGTGAAATCCATGGTCGCTCCAAAGGACCACCAGGGTTTGTCCCATGTGGGGACTTTGGCGAAGCCCCTCCAGGACGGTTCCCACACAGTGGTCGGTAAAACTTATCGAAGCCAGGTAGGCGTGGACCAAACCGCGCCACAAACCGGCGCCCAGAATCATGTCATGGGTCGGCGCCACCTGATCCATGTTTTTGAAGTTATCCGGAATGTCTTCCAAGTCCTCTTTGGGAGCGCGGGGCAAAGTGAGGGCATCGCGGTCGAAGAGATCGAACCACTTGGGGGGAACATACAAGGGAACATGCGGGCGGGAAAACCCCACCGACATGAAAAAAGGCTGTCCGTAGTCCTCTTGCAAAGCCGCCGCCGCCGCTCGAGCCAATTGATAATCAAACATCTCGCTATCGGTTTCGGGATAGGGGCCCCAATCCCAAACCCGGGGCTCCCAGTTAAAGGAGCGCTCAGGTCGCGGTCCGCCCGACTGCCCGCCAATGGATTGGTCGATGTCATCGGCGACAAAACCTTGAAAACTGCCGTGGAGCACTTTTCCACCACTCAGGGTGGTGTAACCATGATCCTTGAAATAACGGTGGATGGTGGGAACGTTTCGCAAGCGTTCAATGGAGTGGTAATTGGGGCCCAACTCATAGCTGCCATGGGTTGTGGCATCTAAACCGGACAGGATGCTTATCCGTGAAGCAGAACATACCGGCACCGAGCAATGGGCATTGGAAAACACCCGGCCTTGTGCGGCGAGTGCATCCATTTGCGGTGTCTGCGCATCCGGGTGCCCCCCCAGATGACCGACCCAGTCGTTGAGGTCATCGATGCAAATCATGAGGACATTCGGCCTCCGCGCAGCGCTTCCCATCAAGGCAACCGCCCAAAGAAGAAAACCAATGGCGCAGCGGAAACCAGTGCGGCGGAAACGTCTGAGTTCGAACATGCCGTTCATGTAAACGCCGCCCTGGTGCGCGCAACCAATTTGTTGTCCGGCCGGTCGCTTCCATCGAGCCAGAATACAAGGGCCGAAAGGAACCTCGCCCTCAGCCCCGGGGACAGGTGATGAAAATCCTCCAGCATGGCTGAACTGAACTTGTAATCGTGGGAATCCCTGCCCTTTAGGTAAATCATGCGTTGTGCGGCCTCGACAAACGACTGAGGGTCTCCGGACTGTTGCAAAAACGCCAGCGACTTTCGCGCTGCCTCCAACCGGTTATTACCCAGACTATCCAAGATATCCTCAATTCCAGGTTGGCCTTCGGCGGCCTCAAAATCTTCAATGGAGATACCGTCCCCTACTCCACCGGATTTGCGAAAGAGAGTCAGGAAGGCCGCGTTCTGAAGGATGAGGAAACGCCTCATCTCGTCAGAAGTGGTCTTCTGATACAAAAAGTGAATCGCGTTGGTGCTGGTGCAGGCATGCAACGAAACGATGCCGGGCCGCCGCATCATCATTTCGGCGGCGTGTTGGAACAGAGCGTCCCAGATCGATTGGGGATCGATCCTCCCGTTGAGCAGCTCGATTACCTTGTCGCTGGCGTCCTGCCAGTTGCCAAAGCGAAGAACCTGCAAAAGATCGCGCGTGGCTTCGATCCTGGTTTCTCCCCTGAACCAGCCTTGGCGAATTTGGTTCAAGGCGGACAAATTGCTCCTTCCGGGCCGGTCGGCTGCAAAATCATTCTCCGCCGGGTTACCCCTGCCCCGTTCCAGCAAGGCATATGCCAGAGACCGCAAAACCGGTTCCGAGTGTTTCCAACCTATGGTTTGCAAGGTTCTCCATCCATTCGCCACATAAATGGCCTTGTGCCCAATATCGCGAAAATCTCGTGCCCCGTAGTGGCAAAACAGGTTGAAAAGGTCTCGCTGGTCTGTGCTTCGGGCCAGAGCGGTTATGGCCCGGTCGGATTTGGCTTCGTCCCACTGGTCCATGGCTTCGATAAAAAGACCCTTTGCCTCGCTTGAAGATGGCAAGTTCGATTCTTCCGCCTCAGACAACGTCCAGTCCCCCTCCATCTGGTCCCGGGCCTGGGAGGATTTAAAATAATCCAGAGCCCAGAATATGGGGAGCCAACGGTCTGAGTCGGGAGAATTCAGACTGGCCAGGTGAGCGGAGTTTACCACCAGAACGGCATGAAATTTGAATCCGACCGGTCTGGGCTGAATATTGCGCACCCCGGCCAGAAAAAGGGCTGCCAAAACTTCCCGATAACGGGTTCCCGCCTTGATACGGAATGCCACCTCCTCC
>JAABVD010000218.1 GCA_014529615.1 Opitutia bacterium | reverse complement strand
ATTGAAATTCCAGCCCGGAAGATCGAGAGGCAAGTGTCCGGCGTGATTCGTTACAAAACCATCGAAGAAGCCATCGCGCGCAACGATTTGCAGGACGTGGTCCGGCACCTGGAAACAAATCCCCAAGACATCGATAAACCCGGACGGGGCAATTTGACACCCCTTCACCAGGCCATCCTGCGAAAACGCCCGGAAGCCGCCGTCATTCTGCTGGAGGCAGGGGCTGATCCGGACGTGTTGACCCCAGTCAGCCAATCATCCCTTCACCTTGCCGTTGAGCGCGGTCTGGTCGAAACGGCCCAAATGCTACTGCAAAGAGGCGTCGATACCAGCGTGCGTGATAGCCAGGGTTGGACCGCGCTGCACTTGGCCGCGGCCAAGAACCGGATGCAAATTGTAAAAATGATGCTAAACCACGGAGTCGATCCCAATTACCTCAGCGCAGCGGGGGGCACCCCGCTGCATGAAGCCGCGGTCAGTGGCGATGAAGATATGATTCGCATGCTGCTGGATGCGGATATCGATCCCAAAATCGTTTCCCAAACCGGAAAAACGGCCTGGGATATCGCAGTGGAATACCAAAACGCGGCAGCACAAAACATCCTGCGGGATCAGCCCTGATATTTAAGTAGTTTCTGGTTCCAACTGGATGTCCGGCTTTCTGGGATGACGGCAGCTATCCCATCAGCCCTTGAGGGAAGACTGGCCAATGGCACTTCCAACATAAGCGAAAACATAGGGAAAAACTTCAATACTTGGGCTGTCCCCTTGCCAATTTCCACACCACCCATGCCGTAGCGTAAAGGCAGGCATCCTTGGCAATTCCACCGTGCATGTCGGCGATGGAGGCCGGGTAGTTGTTCGCCACCACCAGGACAACCAAAATCGTCATTGCAATCGAGGCTACCAGCACCATGGCCCGTTCCTTCCAACCCAGGCAAATGAGGACGCCCAGGAAGATCATACCCGATCCCACGATAATGAGCCAAGTATCGGGGTTGGGCCAGAAAAGGCCCGAATTCTCCACCACTCGGGTTTGCATGGCGGAGGGCAATAGCATTTTGGGCACCAGCCCCTCCCATATCCATACAAGTCCCAGCGACCAGCGACAAACCACCTTCAGGTTGTAAAGAATGCGTTCGTTTTTCATGTTGTTTTTCTTATTCATTGGAACGACAGGTCAGGTGAAAACTGCGGCCAAATAAACTGTGGCGAAGCCACCATAGACCAGAGTGAGAATCCAATGGACGACCGTTTCCGGCCCTTTGCCACGCCAGTGTTCCCAACTGTAGAAAAACCACTGAAAAATTGTTCGAAGGAACCAGAATGCTCCGACCCCAGCGGCGAACCAGTTAGCCATAGGATAAGCGCCCGTAGCCAAGTCCCGGGAGAAGCGGAACGTGATCAAACCAAAGATGATCAGGGTAAGGGTGATAAACCACTTGTGTACCTGGAACACCTCGCGGAGCAACTTGGAGAGGCGGTTCAATTCCCCCTCCCAATGCAGGATTTTGTCCAGCTTCAAATTGATCACTGCAATGAGGAGTTGCCCCACCGCAGCAGCCATTAACAGTTCTTCATGGTATACTAATTTCATCTTAAAACTCCCTTTTTCCTAATATGAGATTTCTAAGTGCCGGCTCGAGGTCGGGATGGGAAAAGCTGAAGCCCATTTTGGCTAATCGAGCCGGGATACATCTTCGGCCCGTCAGGGCAACCTTTGGGTCGCTGCCTAGAATTGGTGCTCCGATTTTCACCGCAAAGCTCGGAGCGGGCGGACTCCAGGGCCGTTTCAAAAGCCGCCGAAGCATGCGCATAAACGCTCGATTTCTTTCCGGATTCGGCGCCGTGGCATGGTAAACTCCAACCATTGCGGGGTTTTCCAGAGCCTCGTTAAAGACCGCCAGCATGTCATCGATGTGAAGCCAACTGATCCACTGGTTGCCGCTGCCTATGCTACCGCCCAGTCCCCATTTCACTAACCGCGCCATAAAGGGCAAGGCTCCGCCACTCATCCCTAGAACAAACCCGATTCGAAGCACCACTACGCGCATTTCGGGAAGCGTCGCCTTGGCCAATTCATTTTCCCATGCGATGCACACGTCGGCAGGAAACCCTTCCGCCACCGGGGCCGTCTCATCGCATAAACGATCCCCGGCATCACCGTAAATGGCTAGCGAACTGGCCTGGATCCAAACGGGCGGCGGCGAGTGGACCGCTCGAACCGCCTCGCCCAGAACGCGAACCGAGTCCACCCTGGACCTGGTGATCATTTTCCGGTTCTTGGCTGTGGGCCGGCAATTCACGTTCTTGCCGGTCAAGTTGATTATAGCTCGGGCTTCGTCGATAAGGCCCTTCCAATCCTCAGAAAGGGTCCTGCCATCCCAAAATACCGCCCTTCCCGGACCATCATAGCGATGGGGAGTGCGTGAGAGAAAATAGGCTCGGCCCCGAGCCGCTCCAGCTTTGCGGCCAACTCGCGACCTAGGAAACCACTGCCACCGGCAAGGATAATGCGTTTATTTTTTGAGTTGTGTTTCATTGTGGAAATAGAGCCGCCCAGGTGTAAACGGCGGTGAGAAAAATGAAGACCAGGGTTAACCCGTTATATCCGATGCGGTAGAAAGTGGTGGTGAGATACAATTTGGCCTCAAAAACAAAGAGCTGGACCAGTAATCGGACAAACCAGAACAGCGCAATCATTCCGCATACCAAGCGAGCCAGTGGCTCTTCGCCCCGAGCCAATTCTTCGGCCTGGGTCAAAGTGATAACCCCAAAACAGACGATCACCAAAACGATGAAGGAGCCGTAGACCCAGAAGAGCTGCTGGAGCAGCTTGGGAAGCAATCCGAGATTTTCCCGCCAATTGAGCGCTTTCGGCACAGTGGCGCTGGCCACAAGTATACCAAAATGGGCCATCCCGGCGAGGGTTAGAGCATTCTTGAGGATTTCCATATCAGAAATTGGTCAAGGTTAAGCATTCCCGCACCATCGGTGCGAAAACCCCGTCGACGAAACGGGAGTGAAACAAAATCGGCGCGGGGATGAGAACGAAGCCCAGAGTACACCATCGACCTCGGATGGCCGGAATCCGTCGCTGCGCCAGCACTCCGCCAGCTTGTAGAACAAAGTAAACCGTAGGCAATCCTAACCCACCCCGGGCGGGAAGCGATACAACCAACTCGTGGGCTACCCCGGAAGCTAGAAATCCAGCCAATGTACCCCACCCGCCGCCCAATTTTCTCACCATGGGGCGAAAGATCCAAACCCGCGCCCAATCGCTGAAGGCCCGATTCCAGCGCCTCCCCCAAAATTCGGAAAGAGTCTTGGCCTTCCACGGAGCCTCCATGATCGGCTTCACTCCAATTCCCAGGCCGTTCAAGATTCCGCCAAGGAGGCCAAAGATACCAAAGTGAACTAGCAAGAGCATGGAAAAAATGCCGAGCCAACCGACCGCGATTGGATGATTGAACTGAGGACCCACCCCAATAAGGGCGCCCAAACCGAGGCCGACGAAAACAGGGGCACTCCCGAGCCGCAGCCCGCCCGCAGCCGCTTTGCCCTCCTTGCGGAAGGCATTGGTTTCGGTACCGACCCAAACGAAATACAGCGAATGCACCATCCGAAATCCACCTTCCAGGCTAAAGTTCATGCACTTGAAACCGAGCCACAGAGCCCCTGCAAGGACCCACATCCAAACCCAGGGAGTGACGGAGAATGCCCATCCAACAATGGCGGCTACCCCGACAAAAACGGTCAGAATCGCCCAACCAACCCATTTTCGGCCGGGACGCTCCTTCAGCTCTGAACAACCTCCTACAATACAATGGCGCCTCTCTGCCAAGCGCCTGTAGACGGCATTTGTCAATCCCTTCACTCCAGGTAATCCGAATACGATGGCCAGGGGAATGGTATACCAAAATTGCCAAGCCAGAAACCGAAGGGCGTCAGCTCCTCCATAAACCCTGCCATCGTGCCAAATCACACGCATTTCAGCCTCTTCGGCGCCCCTGGCAAAAGGCAGAACCCCAATTGATCGCCTCCCCAGCCAAGGCCGTAAGCACATCGCCCCCCGAGTGCAAATCCGGCAGGTGCCGTCATAGAAAATCGTTCCTCGATGCCCTTCTACACTCTTATCATTCATTTCCGTTATTTCTGTTAAATATGAAAATTAGATGGAAAATTTTTTCGCGCGATTTCAACCCCTCAGTTGGAAAATAATCCAACCGCCTTGAGCAATTTGTCCCCCCTTTTGATCGCTTGAATCGCCGATTTCGTCGAAAGCCGGTCGAAATTGTCATAGGTCTCGCTGACCAGTTCAAAAAAACCGCGCAACTCCTTTAGTTTGTCCTTGGCGTAACCATCGCCCGCTTCCCCGGAATGATCCATATTTTCAGTACAGTCCCTCAACATTGCCAATGTCGGGTCGACCTCCCGGCATTTGCGTTCGGCCGCAATCACTCGAAACATTTCGTAAACATCCTTCATCGATTCAAAAAGGGCCCTTCTGTC
>JAABVD010000217.1 GCA_014529615.1 Opitutia bacterium | reverse complement strand
GAAGGGCTCGGGTTTGAAGAGGGGGAGGAAGAGTTTGCCGTTGTCGAGGCGGGCTTATCCCGGTTATTGCTTTTCCTTCATTGCAAAGAGCGAATGGCCCATCGGTGAGTACGCTAAACCTATACATATTCAGGCAAGTCGCCTTCTCCTCGATATTATCGATATCGTTATTCACCTTCATTTTACTGATGGGCAATGCGGTCAAGGATGTAGTGCGGCTGCTGGCTATGGGTTACCTGGATTGGATTCAGTTTTTTCAGATCATTGGTTCGCTGGTTCCCTGGGTCGTTTCCTATGCCCTTCCCCTGGGGATGTTGACGGGGGTATTGCTGGTCTTGGGGAGGTTGTCATCGCAAAACGAAATTACGGCCATGCGTTGTGCCGGGCTCAGCTTGTGGAGAATTACCTCTCCCATTTTCGCCTTGGCCGTATTGGGGGCTGCTTTGTCCATAATGATCAACAATTACTATGCCCCCAACGCCAAATCGGCCTATCGCCAATCGCTTCGGGAGACCGTCAGTAAGGATCCCTTGAAAGCAATTGTGGCCAAAACCTTTATTCGGGATTTTTCGGGCCGGGTAATTTACATTGGGGAAAAGGATGGAACCACCATGGAAGATTTTTGGATCTGGCAGTTGGACGAGCGACGTTATGTCCATCAACTGGTGCGGGCCAGGTCTGGTGAACTGCATTTCGATGAGGCCGAGGACGCGTTGATTCTCACTCTCTTCAACGGCTATGCCGAGGATCGCAACGCCGAAAACCCAAACGATTTACAAAAGCCATTGATGGCGGGATCATTTCAGAAAGCCCGTATCAAGTTGCCCCTATCCCGGTTCCTGGGAGGGGCAACCTACCACCGGAAAATTTCCCGCCTGAATTTCAATGAATTGATTACCGAACGCCAAACCACCCTGCTCGACGAGGAACTCGATCCCCAAGAAATCTCCCAGCGGGTGACGCGATTACAGACCCAAGTCCAGAAAAATTTTTCCATGGCCTTTTCGGTACTATCTTTTGCATTTCTGGGAATTCCCCTGGGCATAAAAGTCCGCCGAAGCGAAACCTATGCCAATTTCATGTTGGCCTTGGGATTGGCTTTTGGGTTTTACTTCATGGTCATAATTGTGGGCTGGCTGGAAAAAAGGCCGGAATGGCGTCCCGATCTTCTGGTGTGGGTTCCCAATCTGCTCTTTCAGGCCTTGGGGCTGTTCCTTTTCAAGCGTGTAAATGGGCAGTGAATTGCCCAGGCGGTCGAATCCTGAAATTAAGGGTTGCTGAAATCCTGACTGGCCCCAAAACTACTTCTATCCCTTCTATCCATGTACCTCAAAGAGGTCAGTATTAACGGCTTCAAGAGTTTTGCCGAATCCACCGATATTGTCCTGCTACCGGGAGTGACCGCAATTGTGGGACCGAACGGTTGTGGCAAAAGCAATATTGCCGACTGTATTCGTTGGGTATTGGGGGAACAGAGACCCACCGCCTTGCGCGGGGGCAAAATGCAGGATGTCATCTTTGAAGGGACGAAGAAAAGGAAACCGCATTCCATATGCGAAGTCAGTCTGACCTTTTCGGAATGTGAAAAGCAGTTGGGAGATGCCTTCCATGAAGTGGAGATCAAACGGCGGGTCGTCCGGGACGGGGGAAGCAACTACTTTATCAATGGCAAACCCTGTCGTCTGAAGGACATTGGCAAGCTGTTCATGGATACCGGGGTGGGCCAAGCTTCCTACTCCTACATGGTTCAAGGCCAGATCGACCAAATTTTATCATCCAACCCGGCGGAACGGCGCATTATCTTCGAGGAAGCCGCCGGCATTACCCGTTATAAGGCTCAACGCAAGGAGGCCCTGAAGAAGTTATCCCATGTGGATGCTAATTTGGCCCGGGTGATGGATGTCATGGAAGAGGTGGTCCGGCAGATTGGTTCTCTGCGGCGCCAAGCTGCCAAGGCCTTGCGATACAAGCGGGTGGCGCATCGCCTCAAGCATCTGGATTTGGCCCTAAAAGCCTATAAATATTCCGTGGTCGGAGCCAGCCTCAGGGAAGCGAACCAACTGTCGGCTCAATTGAGGCAAGAGGTGGAAAAACTGCGCCAACGGGTTGCGGATGAAGAAGCCCTATTGCAAGAGCAACGGGTAATGAGAACTGAGCTCTATGCCGGGGTGGGGGAGGCCCAGCAGAATATATTTGATCTCCGCTCCGCGAAGGAACAGGCGGACGGGCAGGCGCGATTTGGCCAAACCCGATTGGAAGATATTCAGAACCGGCTCGAGCATATCGACCGGGAAGTGGAGGAAATTGAGAAGCGCAAGGAAGGGGTTTCAACCCGCTCGCAGGGGGATCTCGAGGCCATGGAGTTGCAACTTGAATTGGTTGGAACCTCGGATGAGCAGTTTCATAAACGGTCGGAAGCGTTTCGCCGGGCTCAGACCCGCCAAGCCCATGCCGAAGCCAAGGTCCTCAATGAGCGGAGTTTGATTGCCCGACAAGAAGGGGTTGTCGGAAATTTGCGCACGGAAGTCTACCGCTTTCAGGTGGCTTTGAAAGCGGATGAAGTGAAGCATGCCAGCTTGCGGGAGAACCACCTCAGCTTGGAGGAAGAGCTGTCCGGGTTGGAAAAGTTCATAGGGGAATTGGCCGGGAGAACGGACCGTTTTGTCGCGGAAAAAGATGCTCTGACAGAGGAATTGGAAGAGCGGAGCGGTCGAGCGGAGGAACACTTGCAATCCTTTCGAAAATTGCAGGTTCATATTCAGGAACTGGACAGAGACCTCGCCAGAATGGCGGCCCACTCGAAGGTATTGAATAATCTGAATCAGAAATTCGAAGGTTACAGCGAAGGGGCCAAGGCAGTATTGCAGGGCCGGCTCGATGCCATTCTCCCCGCGGGGGATTTCGGGTTGCTGGCCAAAACCATTGAGGTTTCCAGGAAATATACTCGGGCGGTGGAAGCCTTGTTTGGCGCCTCGCTGGATGCCATTCTGGTCGACTCGCCCGAGGTGGCCCACCGGGTAGTGGATCACCTCAACGAGCGTCAATGGGGCAAAGTATGCCTCCAGTTTCCGGTCGAATCGTCTGAGTCCCGGGATAAAAACGATCTGCCAAAGTTTTTGAAGTCAGCCGCCTCGGTGGTTGAATCGGGTGATGTCCGGACCTCTCAAGCCCTGGAAAAGGTTTTGGAAGGTTGTTACATCTGCGACAGCCTGGAAGACTTTTTGCACCACTGGAAAGCGGAAGCGGATTTTCCATTTGTTCGGGTGGCTTCCCTTTCAGGCGAACTGTTTGACTGCAGGGGGTGGGACTTTGGCGGCCAAAGCAACAGGGAACCCGACAGTATTCTGGAGCGCGGTTTCCAGATTGGTGAACTGAAGCAAAGGATGCATGACCAGGAAGCCAAGATAGCGGAGAAGCGAGACGAAGCTCGTCGACAGAACAATTCCTTGGAGGAGGTCAAAGAGCAGGTTGATGGATTGAAAATACGCTTGAGGGACATTGAACGCGAGGAAGTGGCCCTTCTCACGGAAAAGCGAACCGCGGAAGCCGGTATGGCTAAAACCTTGCATCGTATGGGGCAGGTCCAAGGCGGGATGACCGAGCTGGAGGCCAACTTGAAGGCGCTGGAAACGAAATTGGGCCAAAAGGTGACAACCTTGAAAACAGCGGAGTATGAATTGGAGTCCAGGCGCGAGAGCTTGAACGATTTGGAGGAACATTTGCAGACCCTGCGGGAAGAACGGGAGGAGATGCAGGGAGCTTTGTCGAAGGTCGAGGTTGAATTAACGTCAAAAAAACAACAATTGGAAAACCTGGAACGCAACCTGACGGGCCTGAAGGAGCAGACGGTCGAGCTCGAAGCAAAGCGCCTTCAGAGAGGGGAGGAAAAGGCTTCCTTGATCGGGCAGAAGACCGAATTGGCCCGGACCATTGAACGACAGGAGGAAATAGCGGCGAGACTTTTAGAGGAATTGGAGAATGCCCAGGAGGCGGCAAATGAACTTCGCGAGACCTTGATGTCCAAGGAACGGCAGATTTCCAAGGGTGAAGGATCTTTGTCCCTATTGCGCCGTGACTTGCAATCCACCGAGGCGAACTTGAATCAGGAAGCCGTCGTCCTGGCCGAGAAGACATCGCGCATGCGCTATCTTTCCGAGGAGATCAGGCGGGAATACGATCTCGTATTGGAAAGTGTCGATTGGCGGCGGGAGTACTTCATGGCCAACCAGAAACTGGTGGAAAAGTTGGCCCTCGATTTGGAGGAAGACCGGCCTGAGGCACCCGATCCGGACCAGCCCCCGCGATTGGTCGAGCCAACCCGGAAAGATTTGGAGACAACCAGGAAACCGGATTGGGATCTCATCGAGGAGGAAGTCAATGCGGCCAGAAAGAAGCTTCACTCCATGGGTCCGGTCAACCTTGTGGCCATCGAGGAATACGCCGATTTAAAAGAACGCCACGATTTTTTGAGGACCCAGAGTGAAGATCTCAGACATTCCAAGGACCAGTTGCTGGGAGCCATCGATGAGATCAATAAGACGTCGATGGCACAATTCAAGGAATCTTTC
>JAABVD010000216.1 GCA_014529615.1 Opitutia bacterium | reverse complement strand
ACCGGGACAATCGACCTATCCCGTATGCTGAATACCGTTTTATCGAAATTGGCGATGTCGGAAAGCTGGAGGGTAAAGATTTCAGGATTCTTCGCTACAGAGGCATATCGAAATTCGCGCGTGGGGGTTCTATCGCCAATCTCGATGGAAACATCATCCTTGTCTTTCAGCCCAAAGGTGATTTTCATCCTGGGCTTGTCCATTCCAAACTCTGTCCTGTCTTTTACGTTTCCGATGCGCCGGCGCTCGCGGAGTTTCGTCGCCGCTTCGAGTAGTTTCTCGACTTCATCCGAATCGACGGCGGCATCGACGGGTTTCACGAAACGCCACCCTTTCTCCGTCCGGATGATTTGGTATGGTTCTTCTTCTCTCGTTACGTCAATTCTGATCAGCGCCTTTTCGTCAATTCCTTTCAGGAGTTTGACCTTGCGCTCTTCGGCGGCGCGCTCCTCGGACGCCCATTTCACGCCGTAGACGTAATACGCGCTACCAAGGATGATCAAAACGAGTAGTAATATGAGATTTTTCTTGGGGTTCACCGCAGTTGCCTTCTCCTGACGTAGACGGCGGCTCCGATGAGGATGATGAACAACGGCATGACCCAGACAGTGAACAAGTGAACGAACCGCCCCTCCCCGCCGGCCAGCACGAGAGGTTCGCCCGTACGGCTTTTCGGACGAATGGTGATCAGGTCTTTCTCGCCGCCGAGCCAGTTCACGGAATTAAACGCAAGATTCCCGTTGCCTTGCGCGCCGATGAAAGCATCGCTCGCAAAATCGGCATCCCCGAAAACGACAATTTTAGCCTCGTTTTTCTCGTTCGTTTTTTTCTGGGAGGCTGGTGTTTTCGCATCGTCTGCAGCCCCCTGCCCTTGCGCAAGTTTGTAAAGATCCAGTGTGACGGTGACAGCAGCGCCAATCGGTACGGGACCATCTTTCTTGGTTTTCGGGTCGAAGTGAAGTTGCCCGTTCTGGATCGATATCTCCTCGACGGTAAAACTCCCCGCACCCGTCTTGACCAGTTCCTCTGAGTGCAGCCCCGCCTTGGGCATCCCCTTGGCGGATACCTTCCTCACTGTTGGAAATACCGTAGCGAAACCCTTCAGTTGCCTGGTGATTTCGTGCAACCCGTAGTCAACGGCGAACGGCGTGATGATATTTCCGCCCGCCAGCTCGTAACGAACCGATTCGGGGTCGACAACGAAAGATTCGGGAATTTCGAACCCGTATCTCTCCAACAGCGCTGTCAGACGCCCCGGCTTCATTCCGGGTTCCAGGAAAACAAGAAGCTTTCCGCCGGATTTGATGTAATCGTCGATATACTTGACTTCAGCTTCTTCCAACTCTTTTTGGGGCGCCGCGATAATCAGCATGCTGGTATTTTGAGGCACGCCCTTTTTCCTGAGCAGCAGAAGTTCATCTACCTGGTAGTTGTCATCCCTCATACCGATGGCCAGCGCCTTCATCGCCTCGCGTCCCTGACCCGTGAAAAGTCGTTCTCCATGGCCCGTAAGGTAATATACGCGTTTCTGCTCGGATTGGATGGTTTTCAGAATGGCATTGGCTATCGCGTTTTCCGAAAGATTGAATATCTTTTCCGATCTGAAAGTCGGTTTCTTCTCCTGCTCGGCAGAATTCGATTTGTTCTGCTTCTCGGTTTGTTCTTTGCCGAAATGGTGAATCACGACCAACGTGCCATAGGCGTCTACATCATGTTTCTTGGCAGTGCGTGGGGAGGCGTCGAGGCTCAGAAACTTGAAAGAGATTTGTTTCGATGCCCGGGAATATTGCTCCAAAATCTCCGTTACTGCAGGTTCTTCAAGTTTGCGGGTGAAGGCAATGATCTCGATTCGCTTTTTTTCTCTATCGAGCTTTTTCAACAGATTGATGGTTTTCGCGGACAAGCTGTAGAAGTTTCCGGGAGTGACGTCCCAACGCTTGAAGTATTTTACGCTCACGAGTTCAACGATGACCAAAATAGAGGTCACCACAACGATCATGAGCGCGACCTGTATGCCCGTTCTGGTAGAGCGGAGCCGAATGCCGCCCTGGAGTTCGCGCCGGGATATCCACACCGTATAAACGAAACAAACAATTCCCAGGGCGATAATGGCGAAAGCCCACCGGGGAGGTTCAGAAAACTGGTCATGTCCGGCCCAGCCGGATATGCCGATCAGCAATAAGGCGGCTGAGGCGATGAACAAGTAAAGGTTTCTGTTTTCCAAGTTCCTACCCTCTCCACCTATAGTATTCAAGTGATCTGAGCACGAGGAAACCACATAAGAGGTTGATGTTGATGAGATAAATAACGTCGCGCGTATCGACGATGCCTCGAATGAAATTTCGCAAATGCATGCCCAATGAAAGATGCCTGAGTATCGAAGATAACGGCTCCCCGGCCGATATTGCGAGCGCTTCCACCAGGAAAGTTGCGAGAAGGATCATGAAGGCAAGCATGGCTGCGACGATCTGGTTCGAGGTCCATGAACTGGCCAAAAGCCCAACGGAAAGGAACGCCATGCCCGTCAATACCATTCCCAGATAGGCCGAGGAAACGATGGTCCAATCCACCTTGACGAAAGCACTCAGAATAATCGGATATACGATAGTAATTGCCAGCATTATCAAATAGATGAATAAAACGGAGAGATACTTGCCGGCGAATAATTGGCCGTTGCGCAGTGGGAAGGTGAGCATCAGCTCTATGGTGCCCTGTTTTTTCTCTTCACTGAACAGGCGCATTGTAAGCAACGGAGCGACGAACAAGAGAATCACGGTGACGCTGGAAAAAACCGGTTCCAGAACAGCGGAAGTCGGCGTGATGTTGTATTGAGCGGCCGCCTGGGGATTTCTGGCCAATTGCATTGATACGACGGCGTAGGAGAGAAAAGCGCCAGAATAGAAGAACCCCATCAATACCGTCCATGCGGCAAGGATGACATAAGCGATAGGCGAGAAGAAAAACGAGGTTAGTTCGCGTCGGCATATGTAAAAGGTGTTATGCATTTACAGGTTCCTCATCAACAGGTTCCTCATCGTGTTTCTGCTCCCCGCTCACGATACGAACAAAAAGGTCTTCCAGCGTAAGCCTCATCTGGCGAATTTCAGTCAGTTTCCCCTCCGCCGCGAAAACAGCGGCAACCAAGTCAGAGCGAATGTCATCACCGCCTTTGGCGTGCACATCGAAATGCGCTTCCTCTCCAGTTGAAGTACCTATAAGTTCTACGCGTTCAACCCCTGATACCATTTTCATTTTACCGGACAGCGCGTCGGCGACTCCGACTGCCGAAATGCGTATCATCGAGTCGGCCTGCATGTCTGCCGCCAGCGTATCGAGAGCTCCCTCGGCAGCTATCCGGCCCTGGTGGATGATGACAACCCGATCGCAAACCATGTTTACTTCAGGAAGAATATGCGTGCTTAGAATAAGGGTTCGGTTGCCCTTGAGTTCAGAAATCAAATTCCGGATTTCCACAATCTGAGCCGGGTCGAGGCCTGATGTGGGCTCATCAAGAATCAACACAGGCGGGTCGTTCACCATTGCCTGCGCCAATCCGACACGCTGACGATATCCTTTCGAGAGATTGCCGATGAGGCGGTGGGCGACATCCTCGAGGCCGCAACTACCGACAACCCTCCGAATGCCGGCTTCTTTATCCGCCCCGCTCATACCTTTCATGGATGCAACAAAATTCAAATAGGCTCTTACGGTCATCTCTGCGTATAACGGATTGGTTTCCGGGAGATATCCGAGATTTTTCTGGGCTTCCAGCGGTGATTCCGAGACATTGATGTCAGCCACCCAGGCGGAACCTGAGTTTGGAGGCATATACCCCGTCAAAATGCGCATGGTCGTAGATTTTCCGGCACCATTGGGCCCGAGAAACCCGAGCACTTCACCTTCTTCGACTCGAAAGGATATATCCGTCACACCACGGAGATTACCGTAATATTTTGTAAGGTTCTCAACTCGAATCACGAAGAACTCCCTAAAAAATACTGTGTAAAATCATTCGTCACTATGGTGCCAAAGCCGTTCTTCATTTCTCAGATATCAAGTTGACCGATACATTTGTGTAAAAAAAACATCCCGAAACTTCTGAGATGAACAGGATAACCCGTTAAATTCTTTATTTATCAATGCCTTGGCACTCGATAGCGCTGAGTGCCAAAATAAAAATAGTCACTTGGCCTTCTTTTGTCAACTATAGAAAAAAATTTTCTTCCCCTCCAGGGGTGAAAAGTCTTTCAAAGACGTCAATTCTTCGTTTGAAGATCGCCCCGGAGGGCCGCTTTTTTCAATATCGCAGGAACGTTCAGTATCGCAGGCCCATCGATTTCCAGCGTTATTTCTATTTCTTCCCTCTTGCTTAACAAGTATTCCCGTTCCCCATCGAAGGCCAGCACGCGAACATCTGGTGCTCGATATTTTATGGTTTCTCCAAGTTTGACGACCTTGTGTTCCAATACCTTGGCGGAAGCAACCTGCCCAGGTCCGATTGCCGAAATAACGCGTTGATTGGATTTGCTCTTCGCCCCCAGCTTCAACCACAACCCCACTGGTTCATTCGAATCAATCGGACGCAATCTCGCACCTAGTGAAGACAGCCCCAACCGCC
>JAABVD010000215.1 GCA_014529615.1 Opitutia bacterium | reverse complement strand
CAAGTCCTCAGAATCGAGCATCGAGAAACGAGGAAAGAAAGAAGAGCAACGCAATGAAAAGAATTGGCAACAAAAGGAACACATTTAAAAGATCCTATACCTCCCTGTAATCCTGATCCTGATCCTGATCTTGATCTTGATCGAAAAATGGCTGAAGAGAGAGGGAAAAGATTAACCACAGAGGACGCAGAGACCAAAGAGAGGTGGGAGGATTTGACTCTCGCAGAGAGCGCAAGAAACGCAAAGAGGGAAGAATAACGGAGGGCGGACATTCCCTGTCTGCGTGCGGCGACGCACAGGCAGGCTGTCCGCCATTTCAATTCATATCACAAACGGCAAACACGCAGATGGGGAAAGGCAGGAAGAATAAACCACAGAGGCAGCGCCCAAGGTCACGAACCAGCATCGAGCATCAAGCATCAAGCATCCCGCCCCCAGCATCAAGCATCCAGAAACCAGCATCGAGCCTAATCCCACCAGGGCTCGCCCGCTGCCAACCGACTCCGCATGAAATCCTCATTGAGATCCAGGCCGAAGCCGGGTTTGTCAGGGACGCGCAGGATTCCATTCCTCACGGCCGGTGTGGTATCGTTGGACATTTGCTCGATCACTCGGCCCGGTCGTCCGAGAGAACTCTCGGAACGGTAGAAGTTTTGCATAGCCATGGACAGGTGTGCCGATGCATAGGTCCTGACCAGGCTGCCGCGGTTGTGCAAGGCCACGGGAATCCGCGTAATGGCTGCGTAATCCGCAATTTTGGAAACGCCGGTTATGCCGCCTGCATAAGCAATATCCGGATGAATGATGTCTACGGCCAAGTTGTCCAGAAAGGGTTTGAATTCCCGTAGCGGCTCCAGTTTTTCTCCAGTCAGAATGGGAACTGGGGATTCCTGCCGAAGCATCTTCCATCCATCGGAATAGCGAACATCCAAGGCATCTTCTACGAAACTGACCTCGAACGGTTCCGAGGCTTTGCAGATGGCAATGCCGCTCGGCGTATCGAACTCACCATGGCAAGCAACACCGAGTTCAAACACATCTCCCACCGCCTCGCGCAAGGTTGAAAGTCCGCTTTTATACTCTCTCAGTTCCTCGCCGCTAACCGTAGGATGGAAGGGTTTTCCAACTGGGAAGGCCTGGTCTATATTGAACTTGAAGAAATCGAAACCTTCAGGTTTTTCCTTCATTTCCTGAACCCACTCCCGGCAGGAAACCGGGTCGTGCATGTCCTCGAGAAAATCGCAGTGGGAATACATTAGGCATCCATCCCGAAAGGGGCCGCCGAGCAATTTATAAACGGGTTGACCGGTAATTTTTCCTGCCAGATCCCAGAGCGCGGTGTCGATGCCGCTGATCGTTGCATAATGGCCCATGAATGGATGCTGCAGGGAGGTCATGCGGTAGAAGAGATGCTCGATGGCCAGGGGGTCCGATCCGATGAGTCCCGCGGGACCGCCCTTCAATTTATTGGAGCCGGGATATTGCCCTGCCGTCATGTGCTTGAGAAAACCGCGTACAATCGGACCGCTTGCGCCGGCCTCGCCGTAGCCAACCAGGCCCGCGTCGGTTTCAATCTTGATCAGGCAGCCATCAAACAGGAAGTCGAGTTGCATGGCCTTGATCGCGGTGATCCTGACCTGTCCTTCATAGGGAGCGGCCGCAGTCCTGAGACCGAATAAGGATGCGCCAAAAGGCAAGGTCAGGGCTAGGCGCAGAAAATCTCGTCGTGACTGATTAGGTTGCATTTAGAATTAGGAATGGGGAGAGAGGGGGGTGATGGAGTGATGGAGAGGTGGAGTGATGTTGAGGTTAATTCTGATCCTGATCGTACCATTCATAATTTGGGAGTTGGAATTTTTCGATCGTGATCATGATCACGATCAGGATCAAGATCAAGATGGATGGGCAGGGATAGGGGAAGGGAGGGAACGATGGAGAGAGGGAGGGGGAAATTAGGAATTTTGGTGGAGGAGATAAACCTGGAATCAAGAGGATAGATCACGAATTACTCGAACCTTTAATGGGTTGCCTGCCTGTGCGGAGCACGCAGACAGGCCTGAAGAAGAAGATCTTGGCGGCTTCCTCCTTCATGAATTACGGCGTGACAGGTGGCGAGAGCAAATGCAGACAGACCATCCAACCACGCTGAAGAATTATGACTTTTTCAGGGACGACTACTTATCCTGCAAACTCCAGTCCGCGCATGGTTCCGGTGGAAGATGCGAACTTGTCAGTTTCGATGCCCATGCGTTGCAACATGGATACAAAGAGGTTGGGCAGTGGATAGTTGCGTTCGGTATCGAATGCGAGGTGCTGTCCGTGCTTGAAACCACCTCCGGCGAATAGGGTAGGCAGGTTCAAAGTGGTATGAGCGTGCGCGTTGCCCAGGTTGGATCCGTAGAGAATCATCGTGCGATCCAACAAACACTCTCCTTCTTCCTCAAAGGCCTTCATGTCTTCGAGCAGTTCCGCAATAAGCTTCATATGCCAGGTGTCGATCACCTCCAACTGAGCCAGCTTATCCTCGGATTTTCCATGATGCGAAAGATTGTGGTAGCCGTCGCTGACGGTTTTCCCATCCACTGTGATGGCGGGTGAATTCACGCTGTCGAGCATGAGCGAGATGACGCGTGTGGAGTCGGACTGAAATGCCAGCCTGGAGATTTCATACATCAACCTCACTTTTTCCATGTAGTCGCGGGGACTGCTCGGATCGAGCGGTAGCGGAGCTTCTACTTTTGGCTTAGGCCGATACTCCCACTCCTTGGAGGCTTCCATCCGCTTCTCCAGGTCGCGAACGCTGGAAAAATATTGATCGAGCCTCTGCTGATCCGCCCCTCCCAAATCCCGCTGAAGGGACTTGGCCTGATCGCCTACCGTATCCAAAATACTTTGACCCAGTTCCAGCTTGCGCACCTGTTTCTCCGTCTCTTCCGGGGTGGCCTGGAAAAACATGCGCTTAAACACATCTGAAGCTGATTGCTCGCAGGGAATCATGACTCCGGACTCGGTCCAGGACAGGCTGCGGATTCCCGTGTTTACATTGACCCCCAAAGTAAACATGGGGAAGCGGGTTTGATGGCCAATACTCTCGGCCATGAGCTGGTCGAGCGAAATCGTATTGCGGAAACCTCCGCTTGCCGGGCCGGGAGCCGCGGTGAGAAAGCAATTATCCGCTGGGTGACCTCCATCCACATCGGGATGCGAAACTCCACTGAATACGGTAAAATCGTTTCGGTGCTTTTCAAGGACTTCCAGGTAGGGAGAAAGCTGATACCCGAATCCCGTTTCTTTCGGGAAAAAGTGATCTGAGAGCAGGCCCAGGTTGTTACAAATAGCCAGCATGCGACGTGGCACGACGGATTGAGCTGCCGATGCCTTGCTGGAGATGCTGGCAAAGGCGGGCCTCATGGCATCGAGCATGGGAAGAGATAGGGCGATGCCAGTATTGCGGAGGAATTTGCGGCGCGATAGGGTTTGCCGCGTGGAAACGAAGGGGGCGCTGGGAGACGTGTTGTGTGATTGATTCATACCAGACTGGGTTATTTATGTAGAAACAGATCGCTTTTGACAAGTTCGGAAATGAAGGTGCGAACACCATAGTTTTGCCTTTTACTGTTTCTTAAAATGGCTTCGACCTGTTTACGGTCGGAAAACCGAACGGGAGCGCCGGTGGCGTAGGTGGCAAGTTGTTCTACAAAGTTTTTGGCCAGTTGCTCTTCCTCGGTCAAAAGATGCTGCTTCAACTCGCGGATATCATGAAAGGTTCTACCATCGGGAAGCTGCCCCGCGGCATCGACTGGCAATCCCATGCGGTAGCGAAATGCGTATCCGTTATGCCCGACACCTTGAACCGGCTCCCCCTTCCCTTGGCTCGTCGTCCGGTAGTGATCGCGCCAACCACCCATGACATCGAAATTCTCGAGGGCGAACCCTGAAGGATCGATTTTCACATGGCAGGTATTGCAGCTCTCTTGCGAACGATGAAGCGCCAATTGCTCCCGGATGGTTTTGGCTCCACGAATATCGGATTCGATCGCTTGCACCGAGGGCGGCGGAGGAGGAGTGTGGAGGCCGAGTATGCGCTCCATGATCCAGACGCCCCGGGTTACTGGAGATGAGGTTGTGCCGTTAGCAGTCACTTTAAGAACGCTCGCCTGCGTCATCATACCGCCTCTCGGGCTATCATCGCTCAATTCGACCGGCCGGAAGTGAGCGCCGCGAACGCCTTCTATTCCGTAGAGAGTGGCCAGCCGTTCGTTAACGACAACGAAGTCCGCGTCTATCAAATATCGGACACCCAAGTTGCCTTTGATGAGCTCCTGGAAATAGAGCTGTGTTTCCTCCGGCATGGACTCCACGAGCGCATCGTCCAACTGGTATTCAGGATAGAGCTCCAAGTCGGGGCTGCTTTCGCCCATGTTTCGCAGGTCCAACCAGTAGTCCAGAAACGCATCAACGAACCGGCGGGATTTGGGGTCATCAAGCATACGCTCTACCTGCCGACTCAACGTGTCGGATTTAAGGATGCTTCCATTGGCGGCGAGTTTGAGAAGTTCCTCATCCGGAGAAGAGTTCCAAAGAAAATAGGCGAGTCGTTCCGCCAATGCGTGGCCACCAAGCTGTCCCTC
>JAABVD010000214.1:2780-8771 GCA_014529615.1 Opitutia bacterium | reverse complement strand
AATCCCGAGGCATACCGTTCATCAATCTCAAGGTTGTTTCAGTGCTTTCAAGCATCGAGCATCCAGCATCCAGTTTCATGATTTGTGGAACCCCTTTGGGGTTCAATCATATGGGCGATCAGCGACCCAGCGTGCGCTACGCGACGCTGGGCTCCGGAGTTTAACGCCGTTGGCGTAAAGGCACATGTTTGAACGCGACACCTCCGTGACCAGCATCCGGAAATTGACTCTCGCCAAGGACGCAAAGAGAAGAAGAAACAGGAATTGGGACAAATAGCCACAAAAGAACGCAAAGAGCACAAAAACACACTTTTCCCTCTCAGCATCTCGGTAGCTCAGAATCTCAGAAACTCTATTCAATTCCCCATTCCTAATTGGCGCGCTCCAGCGCGCCTCTCCCTCTGTGCTCTCTGCGTCCTCTGTGGTTAATCCCTTCCCCTCTCCCCACTTTGTGCCTTTGTGCCTTTGTGCCCTTCTCCCCCCTAATTGGCGCGCTCCAGCGCGCCTCTCCCTAAGTACCCATCTTGACCGGGATGACTTTGACGCGGACGCGGGCCAATCCCTTCTTGTGGAATCCCAGTCGTTTGGCAGCCCCATAGGTCAAATCGATAATGCGTTTCCCGGAGTTCGGATTGTTGGCGCTGGGAAATGGACCGCGATCGTTGACCCGGACGATGATCGACCGACCGTTTTCCAGGTTCGTCACTCTGACGTTGATCGGTAAAGGCAGGTATTTATGCGCGGCGGTCAAGGCATTGGGATTGAATGCTTCGCCGTTCGCGGTCATGTGCCCCCCCTTTTTCCGCCGGGTTTCTTCTCCATACCATGATGCGATTCCGGTCGCTTCATAGCGTTGTGCCTGCCGGCTGCTCATGGGCACGTAGCGTCTGCCGTGCACCACGTAGGGGGCCCATTTGACCCGGCCTTGGCGAATGGCTTCCTTTACCGGCAGCCCGTCGATCGTTTCGATCTCATCACGCGTCAGGGGCCAGTTGAAAGGAGCCTGAACCACCTCGAAGGTAAATTGGCCGATTTTGTAGACGGTCTTCACGGTTCCGGTCGCAACGTAATAGGCTCCTTTAACGGTACCAGCCACGATATCATATGATGTTTTCAGGACACACCCCGAGAGGAGCAGGGAGAAAATGAGAAACACGCTCAGAGAGATCAGTCGTGTCCGGGTAAGACGCGACGATTTTGTTTCAGTCATGGAGAAATGGGGAATTGAACATGGATTACCTGCCGGTGCATCGCACGCAGACAGTCACGGTTGGGATATTCAGCCACAAAAGGCATTAGCCCGCATGTCTCACAAAATTCGTAACGAGCGAACGGAGACCGAGTGCTGGCGCGCCCTGCAAAGACGCAAATCCAACGAAGTCCGCGCCAGCGCCGGTATTCCGGAGCGCAGTAGAAAATTTGTGAGACATGCTGGCTAGATTATCATAGTATGCTTTGGCACTTTTTCAAACAACGCTTTCTTTGGTCGCTTCGCGAAGGGAATGGGGAAAGCGCCCAAGGGCGCGAATTAGGAATTAGGAATGGGGGAATTGGATAGAGTTTCTGAGATTCTGAGTTACCGAGATGCTGAGAGGAGAGGATCAACCACGGATGACACGGATTAACACGGATGAGGAATGGGGAAAAGGCACATCCGCCTTCGCCGCGTGGCGGGCTACGGTGTGACAGGGAAGGTGCAGAGGGGGAGAGAGGGAGACAGAATCGAACATGGATATACAGGATATACAGGATGGGAACGAATGTGAAATTGACTCTCGCAAAGCGCATAACGGAGGGCGGACATTCCTGTCCGTCAATACACTTTAATCCTGATCCTGATCTATCACCCTTCTCCCAATCTTGGCGTTCTTAGCGTCTTGGCGAGAGAAAATCCAGGGGCGCAATCCAACCACGAATGAGGGAAAAGGCAATTCAAGCTGTAGGAGCGGCTTTATGCCGCGATTGCTTCGAGACGGTTCTTTGGGATCGCGGCGAAAAGCCTCACCTGCGATGTTTCGAAATGAAGTTCCCAAGCCAGTCCCCGGCATCCAGACCTGAATCCTGATCCTGATCGTGATCTATCACCCTTCTACCAATCTTGGCGTTCTTTGCGTCTTGGCGAGAGAAAATCCAAATGACCTCCTTTTTTCCATTTTTTCTTTACAAATCAAGATAAAGTAACGAAAAATCGATATTTCGCGGATAATTCTCATAATTCATAGGAGCCGATAATGCCCAAAGTCAGCGCCAAGCGTCAAATCACCTTGCCAGCCGGTCAGTGCCGAACAGCAGGCATTGAACCTGGTGACGAATGCCAGAGTTTCGTTGCCGATGGTCGCATCACCATAGTCCGTCAGCAGCCTGGAAGCGCCTGGGGATGTCTGGCTCATCTTCGGGCCGCCGAGACGGTTTCGGATGATCAGTCGCGTCAGGACGCAATTGAACGGAAACAGGTGCACAGGCCTTGATTGCGGTCGACACCAATGTTCTGCTGCGCTACCTCTTGAGAGACGACAAAGAGCAAGCCGATAGGTCGCGTCATGTTTTTGAAACAGCGGAGAGCATTCTCATTACGGACGTTGGGTTAGCGGAGACCTTGTGGACGTTGATGGGAAGCCGGTACGGCGCGGCCAAGGCCGACCTCATCGCTGTCGTGGACAAGCTGTTGCAAGAACCCAACGTTCGCTTTGAGGACGATGAAGTGATCTGGAGCGCCCTGCAGGCATACCGCGGAACCGAAGCCGATTTCGCCGACGCCCTTATCGTGCACAAGGCGTTGAAGACAGCGTCCACCGGAAATGGATTGGATGCCGTTTACACGTTTGATTCCGCCGCCTTGCAATTGCCCAAAACGGCAGAACCGATTTGATGAAAAAACCATATGAAACAATTATGTGCAGACCTTCTCAAAGGAAAGCGCCGGCCATGCTGCTGGCCCGGCTGTCCTCATCGCAGACCAAATGCCAAAAAATGGTTTGGAAATAAGGAAATAGCAGCATCAACAGAATAGAAATCGCGACAACATTTCTCCAAATGGCTTCGTCTGGCGCAGTGCGTGAGGCGTATGATAAATACATTCATGCCGGATTCAAACACCACAATGGGTATTTCAAGGGCGATAGAGAATCCTTGATGAAAGGAATGGAAGAGGCACATGAAACAACCCCCAATGAGTTTCTTGAGGTCAAGCGCACTTTTGAAAATGAAAATTCTGTCGCCGTTCATTCTCATGTGAGACAAATGAACGGCAATGATATAGCCGTCGTTCATATTTTCAGGTTTGAAGGGGAAAAGATAATCGAACTTTGGGATGTTGGCATGATTGTTCCAAAAGATTTACCGAACAATAACGGAATTTTCTGAGGGAAAAAAGTGGTCATCCGCGAATGCCACTTAGTTAACCACAGAGGGAAAATAGCCACAAAAGGCACAAAAGACTCAAAAGGATAGGGGAGAGAAATTTAACCACGGATGACACGGATAAACACGGAAGAGAAATGGGGAAAAGGCACATCCGCCTTCGCCGCGTGGCGGGCTACGGCGTGACAGGGAAGGTACACAGTGAGGGAGAAGAAAGGCTGCAAGAATAACGGAGGTCGGACATTCCCTGTCTGCGTGCGGTGACGCACAGGCAGGCTGTCCGCCAATAAACTATAATCCTGATCCTGACCCTGATCTCTCTCCCCATTCCTAATTCCTAATTCCTAATTCCTAATTGGCGCGCCCTGGCGCGCCTATACCTCTCTCCAAGCCTTTAGATCAGGATCAAGATCAAGATCACGATCAAGATTTTGGGCCATCCGTGCCCATCCGTGAAATCCGTGGTTATCCCCTCTCCCCCCTCTGTGCCTTTGTGCCTTTGTGCCTTTGTGCCTCCCAATTCCTAATAGGCGCGCTTATCCTCATCGCTCTTCTTTTAATTCAAAAATCCTCGATAAGAGAAAGGCTTGAATGAGGTTCACTTGCTCCCTGTCCAACCGGTCATCGTAACGCGGCATGCCCAGGGGGAGTAAAATTCCGTCCAAAACAGTGGTATGAAAAACCTCCGTCGGCACTATGGCAGAATACCTCAAATCGGGTAGAACTCCGTAGGAGACAGCGTTTCCTCCGTGGCATTTCTGGCAGTATTCCTTGTAAAGCGCCGCCCCCTGAATTGCCAACTGCGGTGAAGGACGTTGCTGCTCTGTTACCTCCGGTTTCTGCCTGTCGCTGACGGCAAACTCCGGCATGGGCGCTGATCCATCCAGTTTGAAAGTATATACTCGACCCACTTGTTGGTAATTTACTGCCTCACCTCCCGGACTTAAGGTTAATCCGTATGCACCACCCCAACCCGCCAGGATAGTTACATATTGGACGCCATCAACGAGGTAGGTAACCGGGGATCCGATGATTCCGGTTCCCGCAAACATTTCCCAAAGGGTTTCTCCCGTGGCGGCATTGAATGCCATGAATCGAGCATCGCCCGTGCCCTGAAAAACCAAATTTCCTGCCGTTGTCATGGTGCCCCCATTCCAGTCAATGGCATGGGGCACTCTCCAGGCTTCCTTCTGTCGGACCGGATCCCAGGCGAGCAGGTGCCCGGTCGATGGGGCTGCCCCAAGGGCTTTTGCCCCAAAATTATACGGTCCGTCCGTCCTTCTCACAAAGTTTTCATCTTGCGAATAGGTGGCGGTTCGGAGGGTAGCCGGAATATAGACCAGCCCGGTATCCGGATTGTAGGACATCGGGTGCCAGTTGTGGCCTCCCCAAACGGCAGGAGATATGGTCACCGGTGCGTATTTGTAATCTGCCCCCGGGGCTTCCATGGGGCGACCCGTCTCTTGATCGATACCGGTTGCCCAGGTAACTTCGACATAAGGCTCGCCCGACAGAAACTCTCCCGTCTGACGATCCAAAACGAAAAAGAATCCATTCTTCGGCGCTTGCATGATCACTTGGCGCAATTCGCCGTTCAGCTCCAGATCGGCCAAAATCATATGCTGGGTTGCAGTAAAATCCCATGAATCCCCCGGTGTAGTCTGGTAATGCCAGACATACGCTCCGTTGTCCGGATTCAACGCCAGAATACTGGAAAGGAAGAGATTATCTCCTCCACCGGGACTACGAATATGCCGGTTCCAGGGAGAACCATTGCCGGTTCCAACATATAATAAATTGAGCTTTGGATCGTAAGCAAATGAATCCCATGCCGTTCCTCCTCCGCCGTATTTCCACCATTCTCCGTTCCAGGTTTCAGCCGCCTTCTCCATGGCTTCCGATTCAAAGGGCAAAGAGGGATCTCCAGGCACAGTATAGGTCCTCCATACCATCTCCCCCGTCTCCGCATTGTAAGCTGACACATAACCGCGCACACCGAACTCAGCCCCGCCATTCCCAATGATTACCTTGCCTTTGACGATCCGCGGCGCCCCGGTGATGGTATGAAAGTCTTCAGGATCGACCGTCAGGTTTTCCCAAACGGTTTCACCGGTTCCAGCATCGATAGCCGCGACCCGTCCGTCCAGCGTACCCACAAAAACCTTACCGCGATACACCGCAACCCCACGATTAACCACATCGCAGCAAGCTTTGTCTCCATATTCCCCTGGAACTTCCGCATCCCAATTCCAAATCATCCTTCCGTCTCTGGCATCGATGGCATACACATCGCTCCAGGGTCCGCTGGCATACATGATTCCATCGACCACGATAGGAGTGGCCTCGATACCCCGTTTTGTCCCAAGCTCAAGGGTCCAGGCCAGTCCCAGTCGGTCGACATTTCCCGAGTTGATTTGACCAAGCGGACTGTAACGCGTTTCAGCGTAGTCCAAACCATGATTCAGCCAATCTCCAGGGAAGTTGCTCGCAGAAACCAGGACCCGATCATCGATGGTGGCAGGAGATAGCGGTCGCCGGTCATTCTCCCGACCACACGACTGAAAGACAAAACCGGCCAGCAGGATTAAAATGGTTTTAATGAAGACTGACTGATTCATCCTCCGTAATCAC
>JAABVD010000214.1:0-2688 GCA_014529615.1 Opitutia bacterium | reverse complement strand
AAAAGGGTAGGGGGGAAAATTAACCACGGATGGGCACGGATTAACACAGATGAGGGAAAAGGCAATTCAAGTTGTAGGAGCGGCTTTACGCCGCGAATGCTTAGAGACGGTTCTTTGGGATCGCGGCGTAAAGCCTACCCTGCGATGTTTCGAAATGAAGTTCCCAAGCCAGTCCCCGGCATCCAGACCTGAATCTTGATCTTGATCCTGATCTTGATCGTGATCCATCCCCCTTCTCCCAATCTTGGCGTTCTTAGCGTCTTCCGCCTTCATGGAATACGGCGTGACAAGTGGCGAGAGCAAATCTCGCCGACCCCGCCGACCAATCAACCGGAATGGTCAACACCGAGACCTGACGGCTTTTTCAGCCAAGCCAATATTACAAAATAGGGGGGTATTTTCTATTTGTTTTTCTATTATAGGGGGGTATTTATTACCCATGCAAAGATGGCAGGAAGCCGAATTGGATGCTTGGCTGGGAGCGAATCGCCGAAAGCCGCTGGTGATTCGTGGGGCCAGACAAGTGGGTAAATCTACCTTGGTAAGGCAATTCGCTTCCCGGAGAAATCTTGTCTTGTTCGAAGTGAACTTGGAGCGGCAAACGCATCTCCGGGGTCCATTGGAGAAGTTGAACCCGGAGGATGTGGTTCGAGAAATTGAATTTCTTTGCCGGAAGGGCAGAATGAAAGACCACAATGCGCTCCTGTTTCTGGATGAGATTCAGGGGGTTCCAAGAGCGCTGGAATGTCTGCGATATTTTTTCGAAGACATGCCTGAACTGCCCGTAATCGCCGCTGGGTCGCTGCTTGAGTTCACCCTTGCAAACCATAGGTTCCCCATGCCTGTCGGGAGAATTGAGTACATGCATATCGGGCCCGTGACCTTTGAAGAGTATCTTCGAGAGAAAGGCGAGCCGCAGCTCTGTGAATTGCTGCATACTTACGAGTTGGAAGAGGCTTTTCCTCAGTCCGCCCATTTACGTCTGCTGGGCATTTTAAGAGAGTATCTTCTGGTGGGCGGGATGCCTGAAGCGGCCCAGTTGTTTCTGGAAACCGGCGACTTCAGGAGGGTTTTCGAAATACAGGAAGCCATTTGGCAAACTTATCGGGATGACTTTTCAAAGTATGCTTCGGGTGGAGATCTGGTCCGATTGCAAAGAGTGGTTGATTATATGCCTCGGGGGGTAGGCTCCAAAGTCAAGTATGTGAATATCGATCGCGAATCATACGCCAAGGATGTTCGACAGGCTATTGATCTATTGGCGAAAGCTGGAGTGGTAGAAAAAGTGTTCAAGTTGTATGGAGTTGATATTGGACTCCTGATGCGGGCCAGTGGCATCGAGCATCTAAGTGAGGAGCAGATGATGAATGTTCGGTTTACTAACGAGGGAAAGCTCACGGAGCAGTTTATAGCTCAACACCTGTTCTTTTCTGAAAATCCGAGGCTAAAGCCGGAGTTGCATTATTGGTTGCGGGAAGGAGGAACTGGAAATGCGGAAGTCAATTTTCAGTTAGCGGTTGCCGGTCGGGTTATCCCGGTCGAGGTCAAGTCCGGAAAGAGCGGTTCGCTTAAGTCGATGTTGCAATACAGTTTGGACAAGGGGTGTGATTTGAGCGGTCGATTTGACCTTAACCCGCCATCGGTGCAGGCGGTTTGCCACAAAATCGGAGATCGGGAGGTGGCGTTTGAATTGGTGTCGCTGCCCCTTTATCTATGTGGTCAATTCCGCCGGCTTTTCGCCAGTCGAACGCAATTACATTGAGCAAGCGCATCAACCTGAATTGTCAATAGTCAGGACCTGACGTCTTCTCTTTGCCCGGATGGCAAAGCGCCCAAGAACGCGGGTTAGAAATTAGGAATGGGGAGGGATTAACCACAAAAAGCACAAAAGCCTCAAAAAGGGAAGGGGGGAAGATTTGGCTCTCGCAAAGAACGCAATGCAACGCAAAGAGGGAAGAAAGGCAGGAAGAATAACGGAGGGCGGACATTCCTGTCTGCCATTACCCTATATGGCAGGCACGGATTATAATAGATGGAAATGTAGGAGCGGGTTTATCCCGCGATTGCTTCGTGATGGATTTTTGGGGATCGCGGCGTAAAGCCGCTCCTGCGATGTTTCGAAATGAAGTTCCAATACCAGCGCCCAATATCCGGACCTGAATCCTGATCTTGATCTCTCCTAATTCCTCATTCCCTCCCTTCTCCCTCTCTCCAAGCTTTTCGATCAGGATCAAGATCACGATCACGATCAAGATTCAGGGCCAACCTGTCCTGCCGTGGCTCTAGGGCGAAGCGGGATCCGTGCCCATCCGTGAAATCCGTGGTTATCCCCTCTCCCCACTTTGTGCCTTTGTGCCCCTGTGCCTTTGTGCCTTTCTCCTTCCCCATTCCTAATTCCTAATTCCTAATTTGCGCGCCCTGGCGTGCATCTTCACGCTACGGGGAAAAAACCTGAGAATCATATCAGTTAGAAAAGCGAGAGATGAAGAAAAAGAAGGATACCATAACTGCTAAGGATCTCGACCGTC
Organism: Opitutia bacterium; assembly: GCA_014529615.1. Classification (GTDB taxonomy): domain Bacteria; phylum Verrucomicrobiota; class Verrucomicrobiia; order Opitutales; family UBA2995; genus JAABVD01. The sequence goes on along the minus strand of JAABVD010000214.1, from coordinate 160 downwards.
GTTTCGATGAGGGAGAGGACATTAGCAAGTACCTTGACTGGAGTAAGGCTACTCGTCCTGGTCTAAAGCAACGAAGGATGAATGTGGATTTACCCGTTTGGATGATTTCTTCTCTGGACAGGGAAGCAAAGCGTATCGGCGTGACCCGTCAGTCCATTGT
>JAABVD010000213.1 GCA_014529615.1 Opitutia bacterium | reverse complement strand
ACATGATGGTTACGGTTCCCTCCGCTCCGACCAGGCGTTTGGCGGCGCGGGCGCAGGAACGGGCGCAGTCGACGGCAGTGAATCCGCCCCCGACGATGATGACGTTCTGGCCTTCCATATCCCCGATTATGCCCATGTTGTAATCGTACATGAACTTGAGCCCGGGAATGGTGTGTCCGTCGCCCGGCAAGCCGGGAAGTTTCAGGTTGGATGGGTTAACGGCCCCCACCGCCACCAACACCGCATCGTAATCCTGCATGATCTGTTCCATGAGGGCGGCGTCGACCGAGGTGTTGTACTTCACATCGATACCGCTGTCGATGATGGCCTTTACCTCCGCGTCGACCGTTTCGCGGGGGAGGCGAAAAACGGGAATTCCCTGCACCATCATTCCGCCCAGAATGCTGTCGCGTTCAAAGATGGTCACACCGTGGCCGTAACGGCGCAGTTCCCGCGCCGCGGTCAAGCCGGCTGGTCCGCCCCCGATGACGGCGACTTTTTTGCCGGTATCCTCAAACCATGATGGAAGGGGCTGGGGCGGGTTTTGCTTATAGTCGGAAGCGGATCGTTTCAGGTGGCAGATATGAACCGGCCCGGCTATACCGGTCCAGTTATGGCGGCAGGCATCCTCGCAAGGGCGCGAACATACCCGGCCCAGGACCCCGGAAAATACGTTATCTTCCTGATTGATCAGGTAAGCCTTGTCCGGATCCCCTTGGGCAATGGCCTCGATATAGGCGGGCACGTTGGTTTTGGCCGGGCAAGCGTCCTGACAGGGTATATCCTTGAGGAAGGTTTTAAAATCCAACGGTTCGGTTCCGGCCCCGAGGAAAACGGAGGTCTCCTGCGGATTGGGAGCCATTTCGTAGGAAAGGCCCAGGTCCTCGATGGCCTTTAGAAAAGGATTCAGATGATTGTTATCGTCCATGATCAGAGCCCCAACCTGGCGGCGCAATCGGCCAGGGTTTCGTCACCCTTGCGGAGGTGGAGGAAGGTGTCGAGGATCCTCTCGAGGGCGGGAGCGCAGTCCTCTTTTTTAAATTCTCCGAGTTTGCCGCCCAGGCGGTCGTGTTTTCCACCGATGCGCATTTCGTAGGCTTCGGTCGAGCCCACGGTTTCCCGGATGCGCATGCCCCTGAAACCGATGTCGGCGATGCGATAGGGCGAGCAACTGTTGGGGCAGCCGGTAATGTTGATGATGGCTTTGTCCCAGATCTCCTGGTACTTGGTCTGGCTCACCACGGGCATGAGCAGATCGTAGAGGGACCGCGTTTCGGAAACCGCTTTGGGGCAATAGGTCGTCCCTACGCAGGGCACGATATCGCGCAAGCCGAAGAAGCCGTCGGTATCGAAGCCGACCCGGCGGATTTCCGTAATCGCCTCTTCCACTTTCCTCGGTTTCACCCCGTGGATTTCGATGTTTTGACGGTTGGTCAGGTAGACGCGTTTATTGCCGTAGACTTCTGAAATTTCGGCCATACGCTTGAAGGCGAGGTGGGTCAGTTCACCCTTGGGAACCATGGCGCGCACGGTCACTTTTCCATCCGTGCCCACCGGATTCTGCTCCAGGAGGGGACGATCCGGATAGTCCACGCCGGTCTCTTCGAAGTCTTCCGTTTCCAGGTCGTCCACCCCGACTCCTTCATCTTGCAGGAATTTGAGGACGATGCGGCGGCACTCCTCGATACCCCGACGGTGAACGACAAATTTGAGGCGGGCAAAGGAGCGGTCGCGGCGTTCCCCGTAGTCGCGGAAAAGCAGGGCGATGGCCCGATTGACCCGGGCAATTTTTTCCGGGGGGACATTGGAAAACAGCTCCTCCCCAATGAAGGGGGACCAGCCCATTCCGCCGCCGATCATGAACTTGAACACGAATTCATCCCCGCCATGGGGGGTTTTTCGCTGAACCGCCACGATTCCTATGCAATTGATATAGGGTTGGGCGCAACCGGCTCCGCAACCGGAGAAAGTGATTTTGAACTTGCGAGGAAGGTTGTCCAGGTCGCGGGCTTCAGTGAGCAGGCGGGCCGTTTCCTTGACATGGGGCAGGACGTTGAAACGCCGGAACTGGCATGTTTCCGCCAGGGGGCAACCGGTTACGTTTCGCGTGACGTCTCCGCAACCGTGGAAGCTGGAAAGGGAACCTTCCGCCAAGCTCCTGATCATGTCGGCCAGGGAGGGGATTTTGAGCCAGTGCAATTGAACGCATTGCCGGGTGGTAATGGCCAGTTTGCCCTGGGCGTAATCCTCGGCCACTTTGGCAATGCGCCGGGCTTGGCTGGAAGTCAAAACCCCGCCGGGAATGACGATTCGCGCCATGTGATTGCCGGGTTGGCGGGAGGCGTATATCCCATACCATTTGGAGATATTTTTCTCTTCCGCCGTCATGGAACCCTTGCGGGCAATTTCATCGTAGTCCAGGAAGAGCCCCTGGTCCTTGATGATTTCGTCCTCGCTGACGAGCCGTTTACCTAATGTCCACTGCATATTCGGGTTGGGTTTAGTCGTGGTAGAAGAGAAGGGTTGAAATGTAGCGTTCCCCGGTATCCGGTTGCATGACTACGATGTTCTTGCCCCGGTTTTCGGGGCGGCGGGCCACCCGGTAGGCGGCCAGGGCGGCGGCGCCCGATGAAATTCCGACTAGCAGACCTTCCGCGGTTCCGAGTTTCTGGGCCGTCTTGATGGCCTCGTGGCTGTCGATGCGGATGACTTCATCCACGATGTCCCCATCGTAGACTTGAGGGATGAATCCGGCTCCGATTCCCTGGATCATATGGGGCCCCATTTTGCCCCCGCTGAGCACGGGCGATTCATCGGGTTCGACTGCGACAACCTCGAGATCCGGGTTTTTTTCTTTCAAATACCGGCCCGCGCCGGCCACGGTTCCGCCGGTTCCGACCCCGGCGACAAAGATGTCGACCCGGCCCCCGGAGTCGCGCCAGATTTCGGGACCGGTGGTGTCGTAGTGAACCTGGGGATTGGCCGGATTGTTGAACTGCTGTGGCATGAAGCCGCCGGGAATATTCCGGGTCAGCATTTCAGCTTCCTCGATAGCTCCGGGCATGCCGAGATCGGCATCGGTCAAGACCAGTTCGGCGCCCAGGTTGATGAGCATCTTGCGGCGCTCCACGCTCATGGAGGACGGCATGGTGAGGATGATGTGGTAGCCCTTTACAGCGGCGGTCATGGCGAGGCCGATGCCGGTATTGCCGGAGGTGGGCTCGATGATGGTGCCTCCCTCGGCCAGGCTCCCGTCGCGTTCGGCCGCTTCGATCATGGATAATCCGATGCGGTCCTTAACACACCACCCCGGGTTGTAACCTTCGAGCTTTCCAATGATTCGGCCTGGAAGTCCATGGCTGAACCTGGAGAGGTAAACGAGCGAGGTATTGCCGATGAGCTCACATACGTTGTTGTAAATGGGCATGGGGGGGACGGTGTTTATTATGGGTGGGCCCGCTCATAATGCTCACGCAACAGGTCGCGGCCAAAGTCGCCATCGAAATCGCGCCATACGGCGTGGATGTGATTGGCGTTATTCTGAATGTTGTCGTATTCGATGAGAAAAGTGGGGCCCTGGACGCGGTAATAGTGGGCGCCGCCGGGCTCCATTGACCCGGCCCAGGCGAAAATGACGTTTTCGAGGCCGGCCTCGCGCAGTTGGTTCCAACGCTTGGATGCCAGATCGGCGGGCATGTTGCCGATATAGACGTCGATCAACCGGTTCAGCGCCTCGCGTTGATCCTCAGTCAATTCCGAAGCGGCAACCCCTTCGGACGGGAGGGGAGAGACCTTCTCTTTGGCGCCGGTGTAAATGTCTCTGGGCGCCTTGGCTGCGATGATGGCTTTATTCTGCTGTTTTTCGTTCAGCGATAACAACAACTGCCGGGCCACATCCTCTTCTTCCTTCAAGGTTCTCCGGCCTTGGGTCGGACCCACCGGAACTTTGGCCGGATTGGCCCCCCAGAAGTGGGGCGCCTCGGCCAGAAATCTACCCTTGACGATGGTGAAATTGAGGGAGAGGTGGTGTCCTTCAAACCGCCAACCCCAGGTGCCGTCAGAAGTGGGCCGGCCGAACAGGGTGGTAAAGTACAGATCAGGCTCCCGGTGGGCTTCACCTTCCAGCAGGAAGAGCACCGACTCCAGGTCCATGATTTGGTCGACTTTGGTATGCCCTCTCGCGCTCAGGCCGGCGGCGAGCAGCGCGGTCAACTTCCCCTTCTGCTCTTCGTTGAGTTCTTTTAAACTGACCCCCTCGCGTTCTCTGGGGACGAAGTGCCAGTTGACCCGCTCACCTTCATCGTCCATGGGAAAAGTAGCCTTTTCCTTCAGTTCGGCCGACAAGGAATCGAGGAAGGCGGCCGCCGCCTCCTGCATTTCGGCGACGACGGATTCCACCGCCGGCAAGTTTGAGAGGGGAGAAATAACCAGGCCCAGAGTGAGAAGGGCGGGAATATAGCGCTTATTTGTCATGACAAAACCGATAGAATGGTCCTCCCCCGAAAGAAAGCAAGTGGCTAAGGCGCCGTTGGCGCCAATTAGGAATTAGGAGGGGGAGAGGCACAGAGGCACAAAGGCACAAAGGGGGGGAGAATGGGGAATGGAACATGGATGGACAGGATGGACAGGATTTGGGAGGGGGAA
>JAABVD010000212.1 GCA_014529615.1 Opitutia bacterium | reverse complement strand
GCCAAAAAAGTCAGAAAAATGGACAAAACCAGTCTCATGGTTTCAAGATAAACAAAGAAGTTTGGAAGTTGCGAGTGACTTCTACGAACAGGGGTTCGGAATCGTCCTCGAATGCATCGTGGATGACTCTGAGTTCCTCCAGAGAGCCGAGGCTTTTTCGATTGATCCTGGTAATTATATCACCGGCTCGCATACCGGCCCGGTCGCTGGGAAAGGCGACTTTGACCCCCAGGACCAAAAATCCGTCCTCCGATTCCAATTTGTTTTCCCTCGCGTAAGCGCGGGAGACTTCCCGCACGCTCAAACCCCATTTGTCGAAGGCCCATTCTTCACCCACCCGGCTTTCCAGACGTTCCGTAACCACCTTGAATTCCTCTATTCCTCCTTGCCGTTTCACCCCGAAGGTCAAATCCGTTCCCTCCGGGTAGTTGGCGATGATGTTTTGCAGGGGCGGAAGCTGTTCCGGGAAACGACCGTCAAGCCGTGTTCCCTCCAAGGCGATGAGAATATCGCCCGGCAGTATGCCCGCATTGGCTGCCGGTGAACGAGGGTCCACACTTTCCACCAGCGCCCCCTCGTTGGCTTCCACGTTGTAAAAGGTTTCCAAGTCCTGCATCGGCCCCAAAACAATGCCCACGTAACTGCGAGCGATCTCTTCGGTTTGCATCAGTTCTGCCAACACGAACTGCGCCGTTTTGGCCGGCACGGCAAACCCCAGGTTGTTGGCCCCCAAATAGGCCCGCGTATTGATGCCGATTATCTCACCGTTTTCCGTCACCAGCGGCCCTCCACTGTTTCCGGGATTTATGGCCGCGTCCGTTTGCAACCAGGTATTGAAGTAGCCGGTTTCGTATCCGCGAACGTGATCGGCTCCTTCAAAAAACCGATTGGTGTTGGAAATGATTCCCCGGGTAACCGTCCGGGTCAGACCATTGGGAGTACCCACGGCCAAAACCGGCTGCCCCGGGTAGAGGGAATCGGAGTCGCCAAACGCGGCATAAGTAAAGGTCAAACCGCGTTCGGTCAGTTCCTCCATATCCATTTTGAGGAGAGCTAGGTCGGTCCAGTGATCCCAGCCCAACAGCTCCCCCCTCACACGTTCCAGGCTGGCAAGAGTTATGCGAATTTCTTCGGCGAAGTTGGATACGACGTGGGCATTGGTCAATATGTGCCCCTGTGAAGAAACGATGACTCCCGATCCTTGGCCTGTTATGTTTTGCTTCGAGCCCCCGCGGTAGGTCACCTCCCTCACGTCAATCCTCACCACCGCGTCCAGCAACCGTTGCAACCCCTGACCTGAGGTCAGTGAATCAACCCCGACCTCTTCTACTGGAGAGGTGGTGACACAACCACCCAACAACAACGCGATAAACGCCAATGTGGAAAGCATTCCGGGCTGTTTGGGATTCATGCCTTGGGTTATTGACTGAACAATCGTTTCAATCAAGCTAGTTCACTTTTCCTGAATTATGTCCACGGGAGCAAAAGACTACGACTTTGCAAAAATTGAGCCCTATTGGCAAAGGTTTTGGGTCGAGGGGAAAACATTCCGGGCCGAAGATTTTTCCGAAAAACCAAAATATTACGTGCTGTCCATGTACCCCTATCCCTCCGGGGACGGGCTGCACATGGGGCATGCCATCAATTACACCGCTCCGGATATCCTGGCCCGCTATAAGAAAGCCCGCGGTTTCAATACCCTTCAACCCATGGGCTGGGATGCATTTGGCCTTCCCACGGAACAATACGCCATTCAAACCGGAACCCATCCGCGAATCGTCACCCAACGCAACGTGGAAACCTTTCGCTCCCAAATGCAGAAGGTGGGTTTTGCCATCGACTGGGATCGCGAGGTCAATACTACCGATCCGGGTTATGTGAAATGGACCCAGTGGATTTTTCTCCAGCTCTTCAAACGCGGATTGGCTTACGTGGACGATAAACCGGTATGGTGGTGTCCGGCCCTGGGAACGGTCCTGGCCAATGAAGAAGTTATCGATGGCAAATCCGAACGCGGCAACCATCCGGTGGAACGCCGCAAACTGCGCCAATGGGTCCTGCGCATCACCGCCTACGCGGAAAAACTGCTGCGGGGCCACCGACGGTTGGACTGGCCCCGATCCTCCCTGAAACTACAAAGGAACTGGATTGGGAAATCCACCGGAGCCGAGGTCACTTTCCGCCTCCTCGGCCTTCCTCGCGAGGAACTCCGCGTTTACACCACGCGGCCCGACACCCTGTTCGGAGCCACCTACATGGTCCTTTCCCCCGAACACCCCCTGGTCGATAAGGTCACCACCGATAAACGGCGCCAAGCGGTGGAAAACTACCGGCGGATCGCCTCCCGAAAAAGCGATCTGGAACGCACCGATCTGGCCAAGGATAAATCCGGGGTCTTCTCCGGTGGTTATGCCATCAACCCCGTCAACGATGAACAGATCCCGGTCTGGATCGCCGATTACGTGCTCATGAGTTACGGAACCGGAGCCATCATGGCCGTTCCCGGTCATGATGAACGTGATTTCGAGTTCGCCGACAAATATGATTTGCCCATCCGCAAGGTCATCGAAAACGACGAAGCCGTGGCCCGGGGCCGCAACACTGAGCTGCCTTTCGTGGGCGACGGAATCATGGTGAATTCCGGAAGTTACACAGGACTCCACTCCGGGGAGGGAAAATCGAAAATCGTGGGCGACTTGGCTCGCCGCCAAATGGGATCTCCCAGCATCCAATACAAACTCAGGGATTGGTTGTTTTCCCGCCAGCGCTACTGGGGCGAGCCCTTCCCCGTAACCTGGGTTTCGTTGGAGGATTACCAAAGGGTCCAGGCCGCCGACCCCAATCCCCTGCAGGAGTTCTTGCCGGAAAAACCGGTCAGCTACGAGGAAAACGGCCGGGTTTTCTGCGCCCTGCCGGTGGCGGAATCCCAACTGCCCCTCGAACTGCCCGAGGTCGAATCCTACCAGCCCATTGGAACGGGGGAGAGCCCCCTGGCCGGGGTGGCGCATTGGCTCCAGGTAGGGCTTGATGTCGATACCGGTGAAACCGTCCCCAAGAGCGGAGACCCGCCCGCAGAAGGTAACTGGATCCCCGGGAAGCGCGAAACCGATACCATGCCCCAGTGGGCCGGCTCCTGCTGGTACTACATGCGCTATTGCGACCCCCATAACCCCAAAGCCCTCATCGACCCGGAACTCGATCGTTACTGGGGGGTGCCCGATTTCTACATCGGCGGCTCCGAACACGTCACCCTCCACCTCCTCTATGCCCGTTTTTGGCACCGGGTCCTCTACGACGCGGGAATCACCGCCCATCCCGAACCGTTCCCCAAACTCCTTCATCAGGGCATCATACTGGGAGAAATGGAGTTCACTTTATACTGCGATACCGAGGGGAATCCCGTGTCCGCCCCCCAAGACGGCCAGGATGAAAACCATCAGCGGCGGCAACTAGGGACCGATGAGGTGGAAAAATCCGGCGACTAGTGGGTCTGGCAGGAGAAACCGGAAATCATCGTGGAGGGCAGGTCGTACAAGATGAGCAAAAGCCGCGGCAATGTGGTCAACCCCGATCTGCTCATCCGAGCCTACGGAGCCGACGCCACTCGAATGTTTCTCATGTTCCTCGGTCCCATCGAGGATTCCAAACCCTGGAATACCCGGGGCATCGAAGGGGTAGCCCGATTTCTGCGACGCCTCTGGCGGGAAGTTGTCGGCAAAGACGGGAGGATAAACCTCAAACTGACCGATGCTCCGGAACAGGATGAGGATCTCGACAAGCTGTTGCACCAAACCATCAGGAAAGTCACCCGGGACAACGAACGGCTCCATCTAAACACGGTGGTATCCCAACTGATGATCCTGCTCAACCGAATGCAGAAAACACCCTCCTACTCCAGGGAAACCGCCAAGACGTTTTTGCAACTGCTCAATCCCTTCGCCCCTCACATCTCGGAGGAATTGTGGGAACGACTGGGGGAAGACCCTTCCATCAACGACGCCCCCTGGCCTGTCTTCGACCCCGCCAAACTGGTCCGGGACAAAGACACCGTGGTCGTCCAGGTAAATGGAAAAGTGCGGGGGGAACTCCGGTTACCGAAGGGTATCAATAAGGATGAAGCCCAAGATGCGGCCCAGGCCCTTCCCCGCGTCCAGGCAAACCTTCGGGGCAAAACCATCGCCAAAATAATTTACGTTCCCGGCAAGATACTCAACATCGTGGCCCGTTAAAACCCCCGCCAACTTTGGGCAAATCTTAACCCGCATGTCTCAAAAAATTCGTAGCGATCGAACTAAGATCGAGTGCTGGTGTGGGCTTCGCGCTGATGAGCGGGTGAAGCCGGGCCTGTCCGGCCGTAGCCCTTGGGCGAAGCCGGGTCGACCCCTGAAATGTCGGCCTGCAACTGTGCGAAGCAAGGGCAGGGGAATCCAACGAAGTCCGCGCCAGTGCCGGCCTTGTCACGCCGTAATACATGAAGGCGGAGATTCCGTAGCGCAGTAGAAAATTTGTGAGAAATGCGGATTAACCCTACCCGACTTTGACGAGTTTGCTCACCCGTCCCGTCACTACCCATTCTGCAACGAAAATATCTCCGTTGCCGTCAAAGCAGGCGTCGTGGGGGTGGACGAATTTACCTGGCTCCCAGAGGTTGCGCTTTGTTCGCATCCCGATCTCCTT
>JAABVD010000211.1 GCA_014529615.1 Opitutia bacterium | reverse complement strand
GTTTCCATGAATCGGATCATACTCACGCTTCTATGCCTCTTATCCCTGGTCTCGTGGCTCTCGCAGGTTCGGGCGGACGACCGTCCGAACATCCTCTTCATCGCAGTCGATGATTTGAACGATTGGGTGGGTCACTTGGGCGGACATCCCAATGCCAAGACCCCCAACATCGATAGACTCGCGCAAAACGGAGTGTCCTTTTCCAAGGCGCACTGCTCCGCCCCCTTGTGCAATCCATCCCGCGTGAGCTTGCTTACAGGGCTTCTTCCATCGCGGACCGGCGTTTACGGAAATGGGGAAAAGCTGGCGGATAAGATTCCGAATCCGACGACGCTGATGAAATACCTGAGAGATAACGGCTATTCAGCCCAGGGAGGCGGAAAGATCTTTCACGGCGCGGGGAATCTCGGCGATCCAGCCTCATGGGATTATTATCATCGTCCTGACCGCAACAGGCGACAAAGAGGGAAACGCGATGACGGTTTGCCGCAGGATGCCTGGGCCCCATGGGGACCCCTCGCGGTTGCTGATGAAGAGATGTACGATGTCAAAGTGGTGAACTGGACGATTTCGGAACTGGAAAAGAGCCATGACAAACCGTTCTTTCTGGCCTGTGGCTTCACCAAGCCACACCTGCCCTGGTACGTTCCGCAAAAGTATTTCGATATGCATCCGTTGGAAAGTATCGAGCTGCCGGTTACGTTGGAAAATGATCGGGACGACCTTCCTTATTGGGGCAGGAAGTTCGCCAGGGAAGTGCATGATGTCTCCGGCGCTCGCAATTTCGCGACTCACGGCGAGGACCACGACATGGTTGCCAAACACGGCCAATGGCATCGCGCAGTTCAGAGTTATCTGGCTACCATCAGTTTTGTCGATACGCATGTGGGACGGTTGCTGGATGCCTTGGAGAGCAGCGAGCACGTGGATAACACGATTGTGATCCTGTGGGGAGACCATGGCTGGCATCTGGGTGAAAAGCAGCATTGGCGTAAGCATGCCCTCTGGGATGTGACAACGCGGACGACGCTTGTGATATCGGCCCCTTCCGATATACGGCGCGGCCAGATCTCGCCGCGTCCCGTCAGCCTGATAGACCTGTATCCGACCGTAGTCGAGCTCTGTGGATTGCCTGCTCGCGATGGATTGGACGGTCAAAGCCTGACCCCTTTGCTGGTCAATCCGCATCGCGAATGGGACCGCCCCGTGTTGACGACCTTCGGCTATCAGAATCACGCTGTCATCACCGAGCGCTGGCGTTACATTCGCTACAATGATGGCGGAGAGGAACTTTACGACCAAACATCAGATCCAAACGAATGGCATAATCTTGCGTCCCTGGAGCAGTACCAGTCTACCATAGAGAAGCTGAGTAAATCGCTTCCCACCATAAACCGCCCCTGATACACCCCCAATCACACGCCTTATGAACAATATTAGAATTCGCGCTCTTGCGGCAGCCCTTTTCCTGGTGGTCCCGTTGCACGCTCAGGAAGAGCGCCCCAACATCGTCTTCTTTCTCGTCGATGATCTCGGTTGGACCGATATCGGAACCTTCGGCAGCAGCTTTTACGATACCCCCCATATCGATCAGTTCGCTACCGAAGGCGTAAAGTTCACCAACGCCTATGCAGCCTGCCACGTGTGTTCGCCGACGCGCTCCAGCATCCTGACGGGGAAGTATCCGGCCCGCAACAACATGACGGACTGGATACCGGGACGGCGAAACTATCCGTTTCAGAAATACCTCAACGTACGGACTGGGCAGCAGCTCCCTTACGAGGAGACGACGATAGCGGAAGCCTTGCGAGGCCACGGTTACAAGACGGCTGCCGTGGGTAAGTGGCACTTGGGGAGCGCTCCATCGACGCCTGACAAACACGGGTTCGACTGGCACATTCCACGAAACTGGTCCCGAGGGGCGCCCAACCGCACCTTCTACGCGCCCTATAATCTTGAAGGGTTGGAAGATGCCCCTGAAGGAGAATATTTGACTGATCGACTGACCGACGAGGCCATCGGGTTCATTGACCGGAATAAGGACGGTCCTTTCTTTCTCTATTTGGCTCATTTCGCGGTGCACGACCCCATTCACGGTCGCCCGGATTTAGTGGAAAAATACGAAGCCAAGCTGAAAGCTGATCCACCCAAAGGGGATACGCCCTATTCGCTGGAAGGGAATCCCGATCTGAAAGAGCCCCTTTCGCGAGAATACTTGGACAAAGCGATAAACGATCCGGCGTTTGCGGAATATGGCGTCCTGCCTCAACAAACCGTGAAGATAAAGCAGTTTCAGGATAATACGCAATTCGCAGGAATGGTGGAAGCGGTCGACCAAAGCCTTGGGCGAATACTCGAGCGCCTGGAGGAACTCGGTATCGACGACAACACAGTAGTCATTTTCTTCGCCGACAACGGCGGTATGGCGGGTATGAACGTGGGAAGCCCTTTCAGGACCGTTACCGAAGAAAATCTCGACGTGGCGTTTTCTACTTCAGTCCTGCCGCTCCGGGGAGCCAAAGGCTGGCTTTACGAAGGAGGGATTCGGGTTCCCTGTATCGTGAAATGGCCCGGTCAGGGACAGGAGGGAGCGGTATCGGATGAACCGATCATCAGTAACGATTTCTATCCTACCATTCTGGAAATGGCAGGACTTCCTCTCATGGAGTCGCAGCATGCGGATGGCGTCAGTATTGCGCCGGTTCTCAAAGGGGCGCCATCGATTGATCGCGCAGCGATCTACTGGCATTTTCCACACTACAGCAACCACGGCATGCAGCCGCCTGCGGGCGCTATTCGCGCGGGAGACTACAAATTACTCGAGTACTACGAGAACAACACGGTTCAGCTATTCAACCTGAAGGAAGATATCGGCGAACAAAACGATCTCTCGAAATCCAATCCGGCAAAAGCGAAAGAGCTGACCGCTATGCTGCACGCATGGCGCCAATCCGTAGATGCGCAAATGCCGTCATTGAATCCGGCCTACGTAGAAATGGATCCCCATAAATGGGCTCGTGAGACAGATCCCAATGAATGGAGTCGGCGGCGGCGCTAAAACTATTTTTACCTACCATGAAATTGTACCGAATATTCTCCCTCGTGTTGGCCTTGACTGTGTTCGGGTCGATAAGCGCAGCCCTTCACGGCTCGGATCGTCCCAATATTTTCTTCGCCATCGCTGATGATTGGGGTTGGCCGCATTCCGGCAGTTATGGGGATGCGGTGGTGCAAACACCCACATTCGACGGTATCGCAGCCAACGGTGTGCTTTTCACTAATGCCTATATTTCCTCTCCTTCCTGCACGCCTTCGAGAAACGCAATTCTCACGGGTCAACACTTTTGGAGGCTAAAATCCGGTGGTAACCTATGGAGCATTTATCCGGATGGATTCCCAACCTATGTGGAGGCTCTAAAAGACGCCGGATACTTTGTGGGTTCATACAGAAAAGCATTCGGGCCTGGAGACGATGGAGGGCGCGAAGTTGCCGGAAAGAAGTTCTCCAGCCTGAAAGCATTTTTAGATGAGCGACCGGATGACCAGCCGTTTTGTTTCTGGTTTGGCGCTTCTGACCCTCACCGCACCTACATCTGGGAATCAGGTATGCGTTCCGGGATGAAGGTTGAGGATGTTGAGGTGCCGCCCTTTTATCCGGACTCTGAAATCATTCGGAAAGATATCCTCGATTACTACTGGGAGGTGCAGCGCTTTGACCGACAGGTCGGGGAGGCTTTGGCATTGCTCGAAGAGCAGGGTGAGATCGACAACACAATCGTGGTCATGACCGGTGACCACGGATTTCCATTTCCAAGGGGAAAAGCGAATCTATATGACTATGGAGCCCGCGTGCCCCTCGCAATCAAATGGCATAAGACCGTTCCCAAGGATCGTGTTGTGACCGACTTTGTAAGTACGACCGACCTGGCTCCGACTTTCCTGGAAGCGACCGGTGTGGACATGCTTCCAGGCACGACCGGCCGATCGCTTCTGCCTATTTTGAAATCCGAAGCTGAAGGTCGTGTCAGTTCGGATCGAGAGTATGTATTGACGGGCAAGGAGCGCCATACATTGGCCCAGTTTGACCATCCCGGCGGCACGCCCATGCGCGCTATTCGTACGGATGACTTTCTTTATATCCATAATTTCAACCCCGACCGTTGGCCGGCCGGCCATCCGGATGGCAGTTATCATGGCAAGATATATATGGATATCGATGCCAGTCCCACCAAGGACTACATAATCGCTCACAAGGACGATCCTGATATGGCCATTTATTGGCAACTTTCCTGCGGCAAACGACCCGCCGATGAGCTATACGACTTGAGGCTTGATCCCGATCAATTGCACAATGTGGCGGATCGCGCCGAATACGCGGATACGTTGAAGCGACTTAAGGAAAAGCTGTTTGCCGAGCTCGAGCGATATGAGGACCCACGACTTGTAGGCGGGGCCGATGCCTTTGATAGTTACAAGTATACGGGTCGCCTGGTCCGGCAGCCATGAGTTCCCTGAATTTAACCCGCATGTCTCACAAATTTTCTACTGCGCTCCGGAATCTCCGCCTTCATGTATTACGGCGTGACAAGGCCAGCACTGGTGCGGACTTCGCTGGATTCGCGTCTTTGCAGGGTGTCGATCCGGCTTCGCCCAAGGGCTACGACCGGACAGGCACAGCTTTATCCGCGCC
>JAABVD010000210.1 GCA_014529615.1 Opitutia bacterium | reverse complement strand
CGTTGCGGACAAAAATGTGCCTGTAACCAAAGGCCGGATGCGACCACACCATATTGCCGCAGCGCCTTGGAAGAAAGGTCGTGGGGTCAATGATATGGGTGGTGGATAGGCGCTCAAACCCCTGAGGCGTGAGGCGTCCGATAACGAGATCTCCCTTCTCGGTGAAAATCCAGGTCAGGTCGTCGTTCCGGACAAAAAACGCGGTGGCCCATCGACCCTTTTCCAATAGCGTCTGCTCACTCCACACCCGGTCTCCCTGGCCCAGTTCCAGACAGCGAAATTCGCCGTGGCTGTCGATGCCATAGACATGATCGTCGATAATGACCGAGGTCATAATGATACTGTGCAGGGCGTCGGTGTTGCTCTCACTCGGCCCCCGCCGACTCCAGAGAAGTTCAACCCCCATATTTTCGTGGTCCAGACGATAGAGATAGGATCCATCGTAAAAGGAGGTGAGGAAAATCCGTCCGTTTTCCGCGTCCACTACGGCATCTGCTACGTTGATAATAGTCCTTGCCCTCTGGAATTTTTCCTTCCATACGGGTTGGCCCGATTTCAAATCGAGTGCGGCAAACCACTCCGCAGTCCAGACCAACAATAGTCTTTGCCCCCCTTGCTCAATGAATTTGGGCGCAGAATAGGATGCCCCTCCATCAAGGGACCGCCATTGTTCCATCCCATTGTTTTTACCCAACGCCAATATACAGGCGTTCGGACTGCCCCCCACTTGCAAATACACGTTGTCGTCGTCGACAAGGGGGGATGCAGTGATGCCCCACCAAGGCCGATTGGCGTTGTACTCCTCCACCAGGTCCTTGCTCCACAACACCTCCCCGGTTGCGGCGTCAAGGCAGTGAAAATGGCCCATGGCTCCGAGCGCGTAGGCTTTGCCATCGCGAACGGATACCGATGCCCTCGGGCCGAGCGGATAGGGAAGATCCAGATATTCACATGGGTAGACATGCTTCCAAATTTCTCTTCCGCTAAACCGGTCCAGGCAATGGATCTGCTCGACCTGCTCGGGCTCATCCAGGCGACTGGTCACATAAACGCGGTCCCCACTGACGGTCGGACCCGAATAACCCGCCCCGACAGGGGAGCTCCAGCGCGGTTGGAGTTCCGGCGCGTCAAACCTGGATATAATGCCCGTTTCCCTCCATGTGCCATCGCGGTCCGGTCCACGCCACTGCGGCCAATCCGAGGCCGTGGCCAAAAACGAAAACCCGAAAAGGAGAGGGAAGACCATTAGCCTGAAGAGGCGGCCGGAGGAAGATGAAGGAAACAGACGGTCGATTAATTGCATGATGACTATATTAAAGGAATGGCACGGGCGGCAGGATTCGAACCTGCGACCTACGGTTTAGAAAACCGCAGCTCTATCCCCTGAGCTACGCCCGCCTTTTAACACAGCGAAATTAGGGATATCCCGTGGACCGTCAACGCAAGAGCGGTTTTGCTCTTCAACGTCCGACCCTGGCTGGCGCCCGCACCATCCACGCGCAAAATCTGGTTGCTTATGGGAATGGAGCCCAGCAGGTTTTTCGGCTGCATGAATAGAATAAATTATTTCTTCAAACCTGCCCTCCTCACCTGGTCCGTGATCCTGGGGATGGGTTATCACTCCTCGAGCGGGCAAGACCACGTCCAGGCCTTGGTTGGCGCCCAATTGATTCCCATCTCCAGCGATCCCATCCAGGATGGAGTCCTGGTTGTCCAAGGGAACAAAATCCTCTCGGTGGGAAGCGCCGAGGAGGTCGATATACCGGCCGAGGCCCAGGTGCGCGACGTATCGGGCAAAGTCATCATGCCGGGTCTGGTCTGCACCCACAGCCACATTGGCGAGGTGAGCGGAGGCGACCGGTCCGTACCCATCCAACCCGAGGTGCGGGCTCTCGATTCGATCAATATCCGGGAAACTCGGGTGGAAAAGGCCCGGGCCGGCGGCATAACCACGGTGAACGTCATGTCGGGATCGGGACATCTCCTGAGCGGGCAAACCATCTATCTGAAATTGCGGGACGGAAACAAGATCGAGGACCTGTTGATTCATACAAAGGAAGGGGAAATCGCCGGCGGAATTAAAATGGCCAATGGAACGAATTCCCTCAAAGACCCGCCCTTTCCCGGCACCCGGGCCAAGTCGGCCGCACTGGTCAGGCAGCAGTTCATCAAGGCCCAGGAGTATGGAGCCAAAATCCGGACCGCGGCTGAGAATCCTGACACGGATCCACCCGACCGGGACCTGGGATTGGAAGCATTGGCGGAGGTGCTCGAAGGCAAGCGAATGGTACACCACCATACTCACCGGCACGACGACATCATCACCGTGCTCCGCCTGAAAGAGGAATTTGGTTTTCGGGTAGTACTGCACCACGTTAGCGAAGCCTGGAAGGTGGCTGAAGAAATCGCCCAGGCCGATGTTGCCTGCTCCATCATCATGTTGGACAGTCCGGGAGGTAAACTGGAGGCCCGGGACATCGATTGGAGGAACGGGGCCGAATTGGAACGCGTGGGGGTGGTGACCGGTTTTCACACCGACGACAGCATCACCGATTCACGCTGGTTTTTGCGATCGGCAGGTTTTGCCGTGCGCGCCGGGATGTCCGAGGCCGGGGCTCTTTACGGGATGACGATGGCCGGCGCCATCATGCTGGATATGGAAGACCGCATAGGATCGCTTACGGCGGGCAAGGATGCCGATTTCATCATCCTGTCCGGCCCTCCCCTCAGCGTTTATACCCGAGTGGAAGAAACCTGGGTGGAAGGCCGGAAAGTTTTCGATCTGAGCGATCCGGAAGATCAATTGTGGGCCCACGGAGGATTGGGAGCCGGTTCCCCGAGAACCCTGAGCCTGTGCTGCTACGAGAACCTGGATTAATGAAGGGGGGAAGCGCGCCAATCCGCGCGAATGAGGAAATTGGCATGGGGAATGGGGGAGAGGGATCAGGATCAAGATCAAGATCAAGATCAAGATCACGATCACGATTAGGGGCCATCCGTGGTTATCTGTGTAATCCGTGGTTAGTCCATTCCAAATCCTGTTCATCCTGTCCATCCATGTTTAATTCTCCATTCTCCCACTCAGCATCTCGGCACCTCAGAATCTCAGAAACTTCCCCCCATTCCTAATTCCTAATTCGCGCCCTTGGGCGCTTCCCTCCCATGAATCCAAACGCTTTCAAAGTTCTGTTCTCCCTATCGTTTTTGCTCGCGCTACCGGCCCTGTTTGCCCAGTTGGCCGTGGAAGGGGACGTCCTTCACACCATGGCAGGAGAATCCATTCCGGACGGAGTCATCCTTATCCGGGAAGGAAAATTCCTGGAGGTCGGATCCTCGGATGCGGTGGAAATCCCGGAGGGCTGGCCTACCCTGTCGGCAGCCGTGGTTACCCCGGGATTGATCGACGCCCGCACCGTGGTGGGATTATCCGGTTTACTGAACCAGAAACACGATCAGGAACAACTCGAGTTGTCCGCTGCCATCCAGCCCGATCTCCGCGCTTTCGATGCCTACAATGCCCGGGATGAACTGGTCGATTGGGTGAGAAATTTTGGCGTGACCACCATCCATACGGGACATGCTCCCGGTGCCTTGATTTCCGGCCAGACCATGATCCTGAAAACGGACAGGGAAAATATCAGTGACGGAATCCTTCGACCCTATGCCATGTTGGCGGGGTCCATGGGACGATCAGGGTTTAGCCGCAACGAAAAAAAGTCTCCGGGCACCCGGGCCAAATCGATAGCCATGCTCAGGACACAACTGATCAAAACCCGCGAATACCTGAGGAAACGGGAACAGGCCGATGCAGACAAGGAACCGCCCCGGGACCTCAAACTGGAAGCCTTGGGAGAGGTTCTGCAGGGTCGCGTGCCCTTATTACTTACAGCCCACCGCCACCAGGATATCGTCAGCGCGATTCGCTTGGCCAAGGAGTTCGCTTTTCCACTCATTCTGGACGGGGCCAGCGAGGCCCATCTCGTGCTGGAAGAGATAAAGGAAGCGGGGGCGCCGGTCATCGTCCACCCCACCATGGTCCGCGCCCAGGGCGAACTGGAAAACGCCACCTTGGAAATGGCAGCGATTCTGGAGCGGGAAGGCATCCTCTTCGCCATGCAGAGCGGATACGAAACTTACGTCCCCAAAACGCGAGTCGTCCTCTTCGAGGCCGCCATGGCCCTCGCTTATGGCCTGTCATTCGAAGCTGCTTTGCGCTCCATTACCATCAATGCGGCAAAGCTCCTCGGGATGGATGACAGGATTGGTTCCATCGAAGCCGGCAAGGACGCCGACTTGGCCCTTTTCGATGGTGATCCCTTTGAATACGCCACCCATTGCACCGCAGTGATCATAGACGGGTCGGTGGTGAAGGAAGAGCCGCATTGATCGGGACAATTTGCCAAAGGACCGAACCCTGTGGCGCAGGAAAAAACCGGGGCGCTATCCCTCCCTGTCGGGTTAAGTCCTTGTTAAACGGTGCACAACCCATTAGGAATTAGGGCTTGATTCACTTGGATTCCAGTCTGGCACGTGCCGTTTTTCATCTGATTCCGGTTGCGATTTTCAGTTTGCTGCCCATGGCAAACCTGGATTCACGGAACCTCATACTCAGTCTGGAGGAAGTCCTGGGACCCCCGCCTCAGCCAGAGGAAAACGCGAAACACCGGATCCTGAAATCAGGGAAATAATAAGGAATCTCAAACTCGGGTTCGACCTTTCGCCCGAAGAACAGTTCCTGTTCGATGAATATGTCGAACACCATAGCATAAGCGGGAAGAACCCTCTCATACGGTCGATCGCTCCGGAGGTTCTCACCTGGGTCGAGCGAAGCGTAAAAGCCCCATCGGGTGCGCGACTGACTTTTATCCATTGCTATCCCCGCGCCGCCGGACCCTACCCGGTTGCGCTTGTTCTGGATCCTGAAATTGGCCTGCAAATGGAAGTCGGGGAAGAGGCATACCGGGAAATTACACACTTGATTCCCACCGAAAGGGAATTGCCCTTCGATGAATCATATCGCGGCCGCTACATCACCCACAACCCCATCGGAAACCAACTCATTTCGAGTGGAGTGGCTGTGGTTATCCCTATTCTCAAAACCTTGGAGAATCTCAACGACATCCCTTTGCGGGACTGGCAGGCGGTCATGGAATTTATTCGGTCCGTTAAAGTTGTAGATGCGGAAAGTGTGTTTTTGGTTTCGACTAAGGAATATGCCGGCGCCGCTTTCCGATTGGGGAGCCAACTGGAATTGGGGGGGTTGCTGGTAGAGGAGCCGGAAAGTGGATTATTTGGCGCTTCATTGCCTGCCACAACCCAGGATGCGGTGGCCATGACCGAGTTAAGAAAAAAATACGAGGCGGTGACCGGAGCAATAGAATGTCCCATCCTGATCATGCGGAATAAGAAGAATCCCATCCTTAGAATCAATGATTTTGCCCTGGTTAATCCCTTTGTGAATGATGGCAAAAACCTCTACCTGAGCATCACGGACAGACCTCTCCGCACCCTGGAACCCGTTACTCGTGAAGAAGCGAGGGAAAGGCCCGACATCACTGCTCCTCAAGAGTATGCCTATGATGTTGAAACCGTGCAAAGACTGGTAATTCGCATTTTGCATTTTATTCAACATAACGGAATCTCTCCCCTTCGCCGGCTCCCCCAACG